>NZ_CP098611.1:1582489-1898987 GCF_023983615.1 Phormidium yuhuli AB48
GAGGGTTAACGCCACCAAACTCGACGCAAAAATCGCCAACAAATAGGCAATTCCCATGGGCGCAAAAATCCGTCCCTCCACCCCCGTCAAGGAAAAAATCGGTGCAAAAATTACCGCAATAATCACCGTCGAAAACAAAACACTGGTGCGGACCTCCACCGACGTTTCATAGACCACCCGTAACGGCGTTTTGGGATTCTCCAACTGTTGATTACGTCGTAAGCCGCGATAACAGTTCTCCATATCCACAATCGAATCATCCACCACCGAGCCGATGGCCACCGCTAATCCCCCTAAGGTCATCGTATTGACCGTCAAACCCAAGCCATTGAGCAGCATTAAACAGAGCAACAGAGACAGGGGAATCGCACTGAGGGTAATCAGGGCCGTGCGCCAGTTCATCAAGAACAGCAGCAAAATCACAGAGACAATAATGATTCCATCTCGGAGCGATCGGCTGACATTGGCAATTGAGGCTTCAATAAAATCCCCCTGGCGGAAAGTACGGTGAATGCTCACATCCTCAGGCAAACTGGGGCGAATTTCCTCCATCGCCGCCTCCACGGCCTGCGTCACCTCTAACGTATCTGTCAGAGGTTGCTTGTTAATCAACAGCACCAAGGCCGGTTCCCCATTAAAACCGCCATTGCCCCGCTTGAGAGCCGGTCCAAGCTCAACTTGGGCCACATCCCCCACCCGGACTGGACGACCCTGGCGGCTAGTAATCACCGCCTCCCGTAAATCCTCCAAGTCCTGAATCTGTCCCATACCCCGGATGAGGTACTCCTGATCTTGATCAATTAAGAAGCCTCCTGGGGCGTTCTGATTGGCAGCCGCCACCGCATCACTCACCGACTGTAAACTCACCCCGAAAGCGGTCAGTTTCTCAGGGTCTACCCAAACCTGATATTGGGGTTGATCCCCGCCGAAGAGGATAATTTGGGTCACACCGGGAACTGCCAGCAATCGGGGTTTGACTTGGCGGTCTACATATTGCCATAACTCCATCAAGGAGGTTTCCTCGGCCGTCATGGCATATTGCAAAATAATGCCCAGGGGGGAGCTGAGGGGTGAGAGGTGGGGCATTTCACTGCCCCCGGGGAGCTGGTCTTGGACTTGTTGAAGTCGCTCGGTAATCAGTTGTCGGGCTTGATAGACATCAGTATCCCAGGAGAAAATTACCTGCACCGCCGAGGTTCCGGCAATGGAGGTTGAGCGTACCGTGGTGACCCCGGCAATTCCATTCATGGCTCGTTCGATGGGAAGGGTGATCAGGGCTTCCACATCTTCCGGGGCTAATCCTGGGGCCTCTGTTTGGATTTCGACTTGTGGGGGGGCAAAGTCCGGGAAGACATCAAGGGGCATCTGGCGCAGGTTGTAACTGCCCACGAGACTGAACAAGACCGCTAGGATGACAATGATGACCCGATGGGCGATCGACCAGTGGAGAATGCGATTGAGCATGGTTTAGTTCCTTCCCACGGTTTCTCGGGATTCTGAGTCTTCCTGGGGTTGCTCTAGGACATCCTCTAAGGTGATTGGGGTTGAGGAGACATCCCGGCGGGATTGTCGTCCCAGGGCAAAGGCCGCAACCACTAGGGTTCCTGCCCCCACCAGGAACCAGGTCGAAGACCCTAAGCCGTCCTCGGAGGAGGCTTCTGATTCATGGTCATGGTCGTGGTCATGGTCATGGTCGTGGTCGTGGTCTGGAGCCGGGTCTCCACCTCGCAAGGATTGGGCATAGAGTTGTAGAGCGCCCTGCACAACCACCTGATCTCCGTCCGCTAAACCGCTCTCGATCGCCACAAGATTCCCGGCCGTTTCTCCAGTGATGACCTCCACGGGTTCAAAGTGATCGCCATGTTGCACAAAGACAATATCTTGCTCATTGGCCTCCACGATCGCCGTGCTGGGAACGGTCAGTCGGGCCTCGGAGGTGCGTTCGGTTAGAATCTCCAACTGGGCAAACTGTCCCGGTTTGAGGGAATCACTGTGATCGACGAGTTCAGCGGTGACGGGGAGGGTGCGGTTCTCTGAATTCAGACTTGAGCCAATGATGGTCACCCAGCCTTGAAACACCTGTTCTGGCTGACTCGCGACGGTGACCCGCACCCCTTGTCCTTCAGAGACGTTCGGGATATCTCGTTCGTGAACATCAGCCCTCACCAACAGGCGTTCTCCATCGATAATCTCCACCAGAGGGGTCACCGCCTCTTCCACGGTTTGCCCCTGACTGACATGACGCCGGGAAATCCGCCCAGAAATGGGAGCCGTGACGGTGACCCGTCCTTGGTCATCGGCGGGACTATTGAGTTGTTCGAGGCGACTGTCATAGGCGCGGCTGCTGAGGTTGAGTTGGGATTGAGCGGCTTCCACAGCCGTTTGGGCCTGATCGAGATCGGCTTGGGATTGTAAGAGGTCCTGACGACTCTCGGCCCGACTCAGTTTATGACGTGCTTCAGCGGCCTCGGCTTGGGATTGTAGGACCTGTTGTCGGGGAA
Source organism: Phormidium yuhuli AB48 (assembly GCF_023983615.1). GTDB lineage: Bacteria > Cyanobacteriota > Cyanobacteriia > Cyanobacteriales > Geitlerinemataceae > Sodalinema > Sodalinema yuhuli. The sequence goes on from NZ_CP098611.1 coordinate 1,584,991, forward strand.
TTGCCCCGGCGTCGGCCAGTTCGCGATCGCGCTCATAGCGTTCTTGGGTTAATTGCACCTGTCGTTGAGCGGCCTCAATTTCCGTTTGGCTAATCCGCTGCTGTCGCTCATAGTTGCGCTCTCGCAAGGTGAGGTTGGCTCGGGCCTGGCGCAGTTCCCCATCCCGCTGGATTTGTTCCTGTTGCGATCGCACCCGCAAATCAATCAACTCCGGGGCTTTCACCACGGCTAACGCTTGTCCTGGAGCCACCCAATCCCCCGGCTGCACCAATAGTTCCACTAAGGCCCCATTCACCGGGGCATTGACAGAAACGTTGCGGTTCGGTTCGGCTTCAATCTCGGCGGTGGTCTTAATTCCCAGTTCCAGAACCTGCCGCCGCGCCGGTTCGATAACTAACCCCAGTCGCTGTTGCGTTTCTGCATCCACCTCAACGCCATGACCCGGAACGATAGTCGCGGGTGAGTCGAGTTCAAACTCAGCCCCATGGTCATGGCCAGGGTGAGCCAAGACCTGGGCCGGCAAAGCCAGAACCAGAGACGCGAAAAAGCTGGACAAACAGCGTTGCATAGGGACGGGAGAGTGAGCAGGCATAATGCGATATTGAGGCAGACCGCCGAGACAAAATTGCTTCAGAACCTCATCCTGAGAGCTTAGCAGGACTAAATAAAATTGCCATGAAATTTGCCATTTTCTATCAGCAAATTCTGGGGCGATCGCCCCATTCACGCTCACTAATCGGATTTCTTGTTCACAACCACTTGAGTCATCTGGGGTTGACGTTTGATACCATTCAAGTATTTATAATAAGCGGGACTGGGTAGTGGCTCTATGGTCCCTATTTTGGGTGTATTGTCTCCCTCAATCCCAGGCTTTGCCACAGATAGCTAGGAGAACGACTGATGATACGACGTAATACTTTGTTTTGGGGAATAGCGGTAGCAGGTCTATTACCCTTAGGGGGCCTACTCGGGGGCTGCGCCGAGGAACCCCAAGACACGGCCACCGGTGATCCCAATGCCGTGACAGAAGACCCTGAGGGCATGATGAATGGTCATGAAGGGATGATGGAAGACCATGACGGGATGATGCATGGATGTATCGTGGATGACCACGAGTGCATGATGGAGGCCCACGGGGACATGATGCACGACATGGATCTTGGGCCGGCCGATGCGACCTATGATTTACGTTTCATTGATGCCATGATTGTGCATCATGAAGGGGCAATTGTGATGGCTGAAGCCGCCCTAGAAAACTCCGAACGCGACGAAATTATCCAGTTGGCGACGGAGATTATTTCCGAACAGGAGCGGGAAATTGCCCAGATGCAGGAATGGCGAGAAGTGTGGTATCCTGACGCTCCCGAAGAACCGGTGATGTACCATGAGGAGATGGGTCACGACATGGCTATGAGTGAGGAGATGGCGGCAGCCATGCGCATGGATATGGATCTCGGACCAGCGGATGAGGAGTTTGACTTGCGTTTTATCAATGCCATGATTCTCCACCATGAGGCGGCTGTGGAGATGGCTGAGGACTTGAAAGAAAAGAGCGATCGCACGGAAATGCAAGACCTCGCCGACGACATCATCACGGCCCAGCAGGCTGAAATTGACCAAATGGAAGCGTGGCGAGAGGAGTGGTACGACCTCTAGGGAGAACAGGTCCTAACGGTCGTTGGGGCGAACGGGTCTTCTGAATCTAGGGTGGGATTTCTTGCATGGGATACAAAATTGTGGGGGCGAAAAATTTTTCGCCCCTACAACTCTAAATTTTTCGCCCCTACAACTCTAAATCGTTATGCGAATTCTTTTAGTAGAAGATGAACCCGATCTCGGAGCAATTCTCGAACGAATGTTAGTTCGGGAAAACTATGTCGTGGATTGGCTACAAGATGGGGACAGCGCCTGGGACTGTCTACAAGAAGGCTGGACCCATTACGCCGTGGCCATCTTAGATTGGCTTCTACCCGGGTTGTCAGGACTCGAACTTTGTCAACGCTTACGTCAGGCTAACAACAGTCTGCCGGTGTTGATGTTGACGGCTAAAGACCAGGTTGCTGATAAGGTTGCAGGACTCAATGCTGGGGCAGATGATTATCTCGTCAAACCCTTTAGTAATGCCGAGTTGTTAGCACGAGTGCGGGCCCTGCAACGGCGATCGCAACCCCTACAACCGCAGCAACTCACCCTGGGCCCCCTCACCCTAGACTATGGCAACTTCAGCGTCACCCGTCACGATAGCCAAAACCCCTCTCAGGCCATTGCCTTGACAGCGAAAGAGTTTCAGCTTTTAGAATATCTGATGCAGCATCCCAATCAAATCCTCAGCCGCGATCAGATTATGAATCAAGTCTGGTCCATGCAGGCCAACCCCACCAGTAACGTGGTTCCGGCACAAATGCGCTTGCTACGACGCAAACTGGGGCAGTCTCACAGTCAAGGGATTATTGAAACCGTACATGGTATTGGCTATCGTTTACAGGTTCCTCAATGAATCGCCATCGCGCTTTTGTCCTCACCCAGCAACGTCTGGCGGCATTGTACACCCTGATTATGGGGGTGATTCTGAGTCTCTGTGGTCTGGGCTTCTATACTGCCCTAGCACAAGACCATTGGTTATCCCTCAATCGTAAATTAGAAAGCTTGGCAGGAACCCTCCATGATGGGATTGAACCCACGTTAAGAGAGCCGGGTCTTCTTGAACCGGTCATTGAGGATTTTCTCCCCGGATTAGTCTGTGTGGGAGACCTGGATTGTCCTGAGTCCTCCTCCTTGGGGGAACGGCATCTGGCAGGGGTCGTGCAACAGGAGGACTACTATATTCGTTTGGTAGACCCCTCCGGTCAAACGCTGGCCCAAGTGGGACAACCCCCAGAGGAGTTGGGGCCACAGGGTCAAGTCGAGCCTTGGACCACCCTGGTGACACCGGAAGGAAACTCCTATCGCCAAGTTTCGGTATTCCTGAAAACCCAGTCTCAGGCTCCCTGGGGCTATATTCAGGTGGGACAATCTCTCAATGAGTATGACGCTCGTTTGAGGCGTTTGGCTTGGACGTTACTGATTGGCCTACCCCTGGGATTACTGGGGGTAGCGGCGGCGAGTTGGTGGCTGGCCGGGGTAGCCATGAGACCCGTGTATGAGTCCTATCGTCAGGTGCAGCAGTTTACCGCCGATGCCGCCCATGAATTGCGTACCCCCTTAGCGGCGATCGCCTCCACCGTCGAGTTTAGCCTCGGAGAACCTCATCTCTCCCAGCCAGAGATGGAACATACCTTAGGGGTGATTGAGCGGCAAACCAGTCGTTTGGGGAATTTAGTGCGGGACTTGTTATTGTTGTCTCGCATTGATTTACAGGTTGAGCAAGTTCCCCAGACCCGTTGTGACGTCAACCTACTGGTGGATGAAGTCTTAGAAGAATTTGCCGCCTTAGCCATTGCCAGCCAGGTTCAGTTAAAGCGTCAAGGACCCGAAGACTCTCTTTGGGTTTGGGGCGACGAGGAACAGTTATATGGTCTGCTTGCCAATCTCGTTGCCAATGCCATTCAATACACCCCAGAGGCAGGAACCGTGACCACGCGGTTGCAACAGCATGACGGTTTCATCCAGATTCAAGTTGAAGATACCGGAATCGGGATTCCCCCAGACCAACAGCAACGCATTTTTGATCGCTTCTACCGAGTACAGGGCGATCGCTCTCGCCACAGCGGCGGTTCCGGCCTAGGATTAGCCATTGCCCAAGCGATCGCCTCAACTTGCAAAGGAACCCTAACCGTCAAAAGTCAGGTCGGCCAAGGCAGTTGCTTCACCGTCCAACTCCCAGAACAACCCAAACCCTAACCCCCCCTCTTGCCTCTTGCCTCTTGCCTCTTGCCTTCTTCCCCCTATTGCCTATTGCCTACTGCCTACTGCCTTCTTCCCCCTTCTCCCCATAACATCGAGGAGTATACACCCAGGGCAGCTTCTCCCCCCGTTGCACCTGGCGCGTCTGACTCGATCCGATTAAAATCACCGTCCGCATATCCGCATCCCTAGCGGTTAACTCCCCCAACGGCTTGACCTGCACCTGTTGCCCAGTTCGCCCCAAATTCCGAGCCAGAACCACTGGGGTAGAGGGCGATCGCCATTGCAGAAGAATCTCCCGCGCCCGGTCTAACTGCCAAATCCGCTGTTTAGACACAGGATTATAGAGGGCAATGGCAAAATCCCCCTGAGCCGCCGCTTGCAGCCGTGACTCAATCACCGACCAGGGTTTAAGAATATCCGACAGGGACATCACCACAAAATCATGACCCAACGGCGCACCCACCTGGGCCGCCGCTGCCTGCATCGCGGAAATTCCCGGACAGACCTCAATTTCCAGACCTTGCCAAGCTGGGTTCTCCCCCCTCTCCAAGACCTCAAACACCGCCGCCGCCATGGCAAAAATTCCCGGATCTCCTGAGGAGACTAACACCACCCGTCGCCCCGTTGCCGCCAAATCCAACGCTTGACGGGCCCGATCGCCCTCCACCCGATTCTCCGACTCATGACGCTGAATCGAGGGCGATCGCGAAGCGTGCGGGGACCGCAATCGCAGGGATTCCACGAGATTGAGATAGGTCCGATAGCCGACCCAGTCCGTCGCCTCTAGCAAGGTTCGTCGCACCTGGGGAGACATCCACTCAGCACAGCCAGGGCCCGTCCCCACAATCGCCAAACGCCCCTGTTCTGGCAGTTTCTCATAGACCAAACAGCGTTCCGTGGGGGTCACCGGACCCGTCTCATGGGGGAGTACCACGACGGTTAACTCTCCCGACTCTGACCACGGTAACTGACTCGACTCTAGCCAGTCCGCTTCTCCCACCTGGCGCACCGTCGCTCCCCCTAGGACTTCAGCAATAAACCCCTTAGCCTGGTCCGGGTGATTGAGCAAGCGATAGCCCCGAGGGGGGGAGAGGAGAGTTGTCTGAAAGCGAATCTCACCACTGGCGGTAATGGCCGGGGACACCTGCAACACTTGGGCAATTTGACGGGCCAGGTCATTCACCCCCTGTAGGCCCCCCAGCAGAGGAACCACCGCACTGCCATCTTCGGCGATCGCCAACACGGGAGGGTCTTGGGCCTTATTCCCCAACACTGGGGCCAACGTCCGAATGAGAATCCCCGCTGCACAAATGCCAATAATGGGCGTTCCCTGTTGAAACAGCGATCGCAACGTCGGTCCAAACTCAGAAAAAGACTGATCCACCCCCGTCGTGCGGCGGTCTAAGCCATAAATCACCCCATCCGCACAGCCAGCGGCCACCTGCCGCGCCAGGCCCACACTTCTCTGATTCAGAACCACAATGGCAACAGTCATGATGGCAGCCAGTCCCCCTCCACAAAGTCACTCATTATCCAGGGGGTTGAGAGAAAAGGCAAGCACCGTTTCATCGATCCCCTTAAGATGAAGCGGTCGAAACTTGGTAATTTCCGACTCTTGTAAATAGTCCGCCACCGCTGCCGACACGAGAATCCGTCCCGGTTGAGCCACCTCCTGAAGCCGGGCCGCAATGTTCACACTCGGACCGATCGCCGTATAGTCTGACCGCTCCTCACTACCAAACATCCCCACCACCGCTGTTCCCTGGTGAATGCCACAACGGAATTGTACTGGAGTCAGTCCCTCCGACTGCCATCGAGTATTGAGGTCATCCAACCGGTCATACATCTGACGAGCCGCTTGAATAGCTTGCTGCACCTGAACCTCGGGTTTCATCTCCTCCGGTGCGCCAAAAATTGCCATCACCGCATCACCCACAAACTTATCCACCGTTCCTCCCGCCTGAAAAATGACCTGACTCATCGAAGATAAGTATTCATTTAAGATTTGGGCCACTCGGCGCGATCGCAGTTGATTGGCCATCTGAGTAAAGCCGACAATATCCGTAAAGACAATCGTCACCAAACGGGGTTCCGGGGTCAAATTCAACTGTAACTCTCCCAAACGGGCCCGTTCCACCAAGGCTGGGGGCAGGAAACGGCTCAACACCGATTGGGTTAAATAGCGATTGAGGTCTTTAATCTGGCGCTCCTGGGCCTTCAGGGCTAATAAATTGCGCACCTGAGCCAATAATTCCCGGTCATTAAAGGGTTTGGATAAATAGGCATCCGCCCCCTGTTCCACACTTTCTAAGCGAGTTTCTTCATTGGCTTTAGCCGTCAATAGGACAATGGGGGTTCCTTGTAAGCATGTATCAGCACGAACTGCTGCAATTAAATCCAATCCCGACTGTTTCGGCATCATCAAATCCGTGACGATGGCATCAGGGTGATGGGATTGGGCCATGAGAAGCCCCTCTTCCCCATTACTTGCTAAGAGAACCCGATAGCCGGACTGGTGCAACACCCCCGCCACATAGACCCGCAAATCGCTGTTGTCTTCCACAAACAACACCGTAGCCATCTCATCGGGTCCGGGGAGCTGAGTCCTTTGGGATAAGACCTCAACCGACCCCTGGGATAAGACCTCAACCGACCCCTGGGGTAGGGGTCTGGCTGAGTCTGAGTCACTCAACTCCGTCGAGAGGGTTGGGGGGGACTGTACATCGGCCTCTAAACCAGCCAATTCCACCTCAAGGCGCTCTCCTTCAAGAGTGACACCATCTATCAGAATGAACCCCTCGGGCAAATGAGCCGTTCCCTGGCGCAGTTCCACATAAAAACAACTCCCCTGTCCCTTCTGGGACTCCACCCAAACCCGGCCGCCATGGAGTTCTACCAATTCCTTCACCAACGCCAAACCCAAACCACTGCCCTCATAGGAGCGATCAACTGAACCTTCTGCCTGATAGAAGCGGTCAAACAACTGGGTAATGCGATCGCCCGAGATGCCAATTCCCGTATCTTGCACTATTACCAGAGCGCGATCGCCTAGGGTAGAGGAATTACCATCGTCCTGAGTCTCCACAGAAACTTTAATCTCCCCCCCAGCCGGGGTAAACTTCATGGCATTGGACAAGAGGTTATAGAGAACCTTCTCAAATAAATCGAGATCCAGATAGACCTGGACATTTTCCTTCAACTGCTGTCGTAAATTGAGCTGTTTGCGTTCACAATAGGGGCGAAAGGCTTCTAAGATTTGCCCCACCAGTTCAGACAAATCACAGTTCGTAAACGTCGGTTGCATCCGCTGTTCATCCAACCGTTGCAAGTCCAGGAGTTGATTGACCAAACGCAAGAGACGACGACAATTGCGCAAGGCAATTTTGGCACGGTCTAAGGGCAAATCCTGCTCCTGACTCACCGCCGCCTCCAACGGTCCCATCATAAGGGTGAGGGGAGTGCGGAACTCATGGGAGACATTTTGAAAAAATTCTGTCTTTTGGCGATCGAGAATCAGGAGCCGTTCTGCCTGTTGGCGCGTTTTTTGATAGAGTCGGGCCTGTTGCACGGCGATCGCTGCCTGGGCCGCCACGGCCTGGGCTAAGGCAATATCCTGACCATGCCAGGCTCGGGGAGAATCATTTTGCCGTAAGGAGATGCTGCCGATAATCTGCCCATCGCTGAGGAGGGGAACCACCAGTAGGGCCCGAGCCGGATGGTGAAAGGGTTGATAATCCTGATTCCAGGTTGGCTGAGCCCTCATATCAGGAATGACGACCGGTTCCTGGGTTTCTAATAAATGCTGTAGCACCAAGTTTCCTTCAATGGGAACCTGAGACTGGGGTAATAAGCCCCCATCGTTTTGGTCCACTGTGTACCCCTCAACTTCGCTCGGTACACGCCGATATAGACCCACACATTCAACAAACTCATCCTCTTGAGTCCAAAGAGAGAGTGCGCAGCCGTCCGCCTGTAAAGCAGAACCGAGTTGTTCCGTAATCGCAGCAAAAATATCCTGCGGGTTAAGACTAGAGCGAATGGCCCGAGTAATCGTGTTGATGAGGGCCTCGCGTTGGGCCAAGGTTTGCATCATCTCCAGGGTTTTGGATTGAGCCAAGGTCAGGGCCGCCTGTTCAGCCACCATCACCACCAATTGCACCTCATCATCCTGCCAAATTCGTGCCTGACTGCATTGATGCAACCCCAGTACCGCCACCAGTGTAAATTCCCCGGGTCCTTGAGTCCCTGGCTCGACCCCATCGAGTTGTGCCGCCTGGCGGTAGAGGGGGGCACTCAGGGGCACAATGACACTAGAGCGAATATCCGCCTGTTGATACGCCTCATAGACGGGTTTGTGGTTCAGCAGCCGCTCATCTTGGGTCACGTCATTCATGACCACAATCTGGTCTGTTTCCCAGAGAGTTTGCGCCAGACAAGGATCTAAATCCGTTGTTTGCCCCCCTTCGCCGTTGCCTGGCTTCAAATGGGCCGGGAGGGTAGCCCCCGCATAGCCAAACCACTGGGTTCGCTCAACCCCAGAGGCATCCAGAGGTAACCCCGGGTCATCGCAAGTGCGCAAAATACAACAACTGGCCTCGAACATCTGCCCCATCGTTTCCACAATAGTTTGTAGAATCTGCCGATAGTTGGTGCGGGAGCGGATGGTGTTGGTGACGGCGTTCAGTAGGGACTCTTGCCGTAGAGTCCGACAGAGTTGTTCCGTGCGGGTTCGCAAGACATTATGGGTATCCACCGCCTGGCGCACCACTCCCCGCAACTCATCCACATGCCAAGGTTTGGTGACATACTTAAAGACCTTGCCACTGTTGATAGCCTCGACCAAATCGTCCACATCAGTGTAGGCAGTAACCAAAATCCGGATCATATCCGGGTATTGCATCGCCGTCAGACTCAGGAACTCCGTCCCCGTCATCTTGGGCATTCGCTGATCTGAAACGATCACAGCCACATCCTGTGCTTGGGCCAGAATTTGCAGCGCCTCTTGCCCACTCGATGCTCTGAGGACTTCATACGTCGGGGACAGAACGCGATCGAGTAGGTCAAGGTTGTCGGGTTCATCATCCACGACCAAAATTTTAGCCAGGCAACGGGGGCGATCTATCATTCAAGAGAGGCAGTAGGCAGTAGGCAGTAGGAGGCAGTAGGGGGAAAGGCAAGAGGCAGTAGACGGTTGATATTTAACGGGGGCCTGTTAACTCTTGGCTCATCAGATGGGGGTGAGGGTGGGGACGGACGGTTAAATCGATTGCCCCGACTCGTTACATCAATGCCAGTATAGCGAAAGTTGTCGAACCGCTTGCCAGTCGTATCTCAACCGATTCAGCTACAATAAAAGTTCATGTCAACGTTGGCAATTCGTTGGTGTCCTCATCGTTGGTATCTCTCATTTTTGCGACTAGACCCGTGAACTTTTTTGGCACTGCACGCTCCCAACCCAACTCAGGTTCGCGAGGACAGTCAACTCCTCCCTCTTACCCTCGGTGTCTTGCCTCTCATATTGCCGTGCGACGGGCTAGTTCGGATGATTTGCGAACCTTGGCTGAGATTCTGGCGGCAAGTTTTCATGAAACTCAAGGCTGGCGTACTTGGTTTCTGCCCCTGATTCGCTTGGGGATTTATGAAGATTTACGTCATCGCCTGCGGGCCAGTCATCATCCCCACACCTGTCTGGTTGCTGTTCAGGGCAATCGCTTGGGTGCAGAGGCGGCCGGTTGGACGAGTGGAGATCATCTGTTGGGAACGGTTGAGCTGAGTTTGAAGTCTAGTCCTCCAACAGCATGGCGTCTTAGTGGACTGAGTTATCCCTATATCTCCAATCTAGCGGTTCGTCCCCAGGCTCGTCGTTGCGGTGTGGCGCGGCAGCTTCTAATGGCTTGTGAACAAACAGCTTTAGAGTGGGGTTTCCGAGAAGTCTATCTCCATGTTCTCGACAACAATCTACCCGCCCGCGCCCTCTACACCCAGTTAGGCTACCGCTTACGACGGGTAGAGTTGACCTGGGGGACGACCTGGTTCGGCAAACCCCGCCAACTTTTTCTGTACAAATCCCTGATTCATCCCCGATGTGGACTCTGAACCTAGGAGGAAATTGGGGCGGGACGGTGTGCTAAGTTGAAGGTCGGTGGTCGTTTCTGATAGAATTTTGGATAGGGGTGTGGCAGGTCGCTTCGTAAGGGCATGACCGAGTCTCGGAAAACACTATCCCAATGTTATCTGATTTAAATGAGTTCTATCCGCCATCTAACGCTAATTAGCCGGCTAGTCCAGCGAGTTGGCTGGATGCTCGCTCATCGCATCTGCCTCTAACTTCACCACCAATCCCGTGGTGTCTCGGGACAGATTAGGTTACCCTAAGAGCAGATGCCTTTCCCATAGCCCCCTGAACATGACCTACGGCATGATCCATTCCTGAAACGAGAGTTACTGATATGTCGCGAAGCCTCGTTAAGTCTTCACAACCTGCCGAGCTAATCTCCCAGCTCAACAGCGGTCAACTGTTGGCGGTTGATAGTCGCCGTCGTAATGGCCTAATTATTTACAAGCGGTATCATGCCGAGTTTGCAGGGCCGGGGGCAGCTGTGGGGGGCTTTTTCGATGTGGGAACCCAGCGCACAATCCCTGTTGGCGATTTGGCTTTGGTGGCTCCAGAAGAATATGAAGAGCGGCAAAAGGCCTACTCGATTCGCCGACATTGGATTCGCTTGACGGAGCAGTTGACGGAAAACCCCGTCCCCCTGCAACGAGCAAAGATGTTGTTGGCACAGTTTGAACATTACTTTGATGCAGAAACGGTAAACAGTTTGCCGGATGATGCCTTAGCGAGCTTGGTGGGTGTGTTGCCTAGCACCATCAAGATGGTGCGCCACCCTAAGCGATTTCAACCTCGGGAGTTGAGAGCCATGGCTAGGGTTTAAAAATTCCTCGGGGGAGGAGTGCGCGATCGCCCCGGACAACAGGGTTTCGGGCGTCGCTTTGTCGTGGCAAGGTTTACATCTGCAAGGGACGATGACAGGGCAGGGGCCTCGACCCCCTAAGAGGCACTGGCTGCTAAATTGTCGGCATCTTCAAGGTCCTCCAGGGCCGGACGTAGGCATTCCAACCATTGAATGAGACTGTCGAGTTGTTTTTCTGCCGGCAACACGCCGAGGCCACGCACAGTGACCCGTCCGGTAATATAGACGAAACGAGACTGCAAATGTTTCGGTAAATGTGATTTTAATCGTCCCCAGGCCGGTTCCTCCATGGGGGTTTCCAGGATGACGTGCTGTTTGCCTTCTGGCTTAATGCGCGAGAACCCTAGGGTTTTGGCTAATTGTTTGAGTTCCATGACCCGCAATAACTGACTGGCAGCTTTGGGGAGGGGGCCATAACAATCTTGCCAATCCAGGGCGATCGCCTGCAACGCCTCGCCGGACTCAGCGGTGGCCACCTGACGATAGGCACTCATTTTATGGTCGAGATCCGGGATATAGTTGCGAGGGATAAAGGCCGTTAGGTTGAGATCCACTTGGGTATCGTTAACTTTGGGAATGGCCTGACCCTGAATTTCACGGATTTCTTCCTCTAACATGCTGCGATAGAGGTCAAAGCCAATGGCATTCATCTGACCTGACTGTTCTGCCCCCAACAGATTACCCACACCGCGAATTTCCATATCTCGCATGGCCAACTGATACCCCGATCCCAGTTGACTAAACTCTTGCAGGGCCCGTAATCGCTTCTGGGCCGCCTCGGAGAGTTGCTGACGTTGACTATAAAATAACCAGGCATGGGCCTGAACCCCCGATCGCCCCACCCGACCTCGTAATTGATAGAGTTGAGATAGGCCGAAGCGATGGGCATCTTCAATCAAAATGGTATTGACCCGAGGAATATCTAACCCCGACTCGACAATGGTGGTACAAACCAGTACATCCGCTTCCCCGCTACTAAAGGCCAACATCACGGATTCGAGTTCCGCCACATCCATTTGACCATGGGCGATGGCAATGCGGGCACTGGGAACCACTTCACGAATTTTGGCCGATCGCTCCTCAATCCCCTCAACACGCGGCACTACATAAAACACCTGGCCGCCGCGATCGAGTTCCTGGGCGATCGCCCCACGGATGGTTTCCCAGTCATAACGGGCCAAATGGGTTTTAATGGGACGACGGGAGGGGGGTGGGGTGGTAATCAGACTAATTTCGCGAATCCCCGACAGGGACATATACAGCGTCCGAGGAATGGGGGTAGCGGTGAGGGTTAAGACATCCACCTGGGTTTTAAGGGCCTTAATCTTCTCCTTCTGACTCACCCCAAACCGCTGTTCTTCATCCACCACCAACAGCCCTAAGTCTTTGAATTTAACGCTTTTCCCTAGAAGTTGATGGGTTCCCACCACCACATCTAACTCCCCCGTCATTAAGCGTTGTTGAATCTCCTTGCGTTCCTCAGGGGTGCGGAAGCGGTTTAACAGGCCCACCTGAATGGGATAGGGGGCGAACCGTTCTTTGAGGGTGTGATAATGCTGCTGAGTCAGGATGGTGGTGGGGGCCAGGAACGCCACCTGTTTCCCGGCGGTGATGGCTTTAAAGATAGCCCGGATCGCCACTTCGGTTTTTCCGAAGCCCACATCACCACAGACGAGCCGATCCATGGGGCGATCGCTCTCCATGTCATGTTTAATATCCTGGGTCGCCTTAAGTTGATCGGGGGTAGGTTGATAGGGGAAGGAATCTTCAAGTTCTTGTTGCCAGGGGATATCCTGGGGATAGGCAAATCCCTGTTGTTTAGCCCGTTCGGCGTAGAGTTTCAATAGGTCGATGGCAATCTTTTTGACGGCCTTGCGGACTTTGTTTTTAGTCCGTTCCCAAGCCTTACCCGACATTTTATTGAGTTGGGGATGGCCGCTACCGGTGTGGCGATAACGAGAGAGGGCGTTGAGTTGATCGGCGGCCACTCGTAGGGTTCCGTCGGCATAGCGTAGGACGAGATATTCCCGAGTTTCCCCGTTGAGGGTGAGACTTTCGAGTTGTAGAAACTGCCCGATGCCATGGTTTTGATGCACCACATAGTCCCCCGGTTGCAGTTGGTTGGGATCAACTTGCTTGGAGGCGGCCCGACGGCGTTTGCGGACGTAACTGGGGCTGGCTAGGCTATGTTGACCGAAGAACTCGCGATCGCTGACGATGACGAGGCGCAGGGTGGGCAGGATAAAGCCTTCGAGTTCGGCTTGGCCGGCGTATTTCAGGGCGATGGGGACGTGATGGGTTTGCAGGCGGTCTACGGCGGGATAATCCCGGGGATTGGGGAGAAATTGGGCGTTACAGTCATGTTCCTGTAGCAGGGCCACGGTGCGACTGGGTTGGGCGGAGATGAGGAAGATGTTAAAGCCGCGATCGCGTTCCTCCCGGAGAATTTGCGCGATTTTGGCGAATTGGTGAGGGGTGCTAGGGAGACGGCGGCTGGCGAGGTTGAGACGTTTCCCCGGTTGCTCCTGGACCTCGCGATCGCTCAAGACCAGTTCTCTCAAGTCGACGCGATCGAGGGGACAGGCTCCCAGACTCTCCTGGATGGAGCGATGCAGAGGACTCAGGTCAGGATGGCGATCGCGATGGCTTTGGAAGTCCTGTTCCACATGCTCCACCCAGCGATCGCTATGACCCTGACAGGCTTCGGGTTCATCGAGAACGAGGAGGGTGTCTGGGGGGAGATAGTCCAACAGGGAGGAGGGAGCGGCAAAGGCTAACCCCACTTGGGCGCTGGGAGACAGGTCTGAGGCCGCTTCCCCGAGGACGTCTTCTAAGCCTCGATTGAGTTGACAGGGTGTTAGCACAACTTGGCTGATTTTGTCAAGGGAACGTTGGCTCACGGGGTCAAATTCCCGCATTTTCTCCAGTTCATCGCCAAAGAACTCCAGACGTAGAGGCAGTTCAGCGGCAACGGGGAAAATGTCGATAATATCTCCGCGTCGGCTCCATTGGCCTTCAGCTTCCACCAGAGACACGGATTCATAGCCTAACTCAGCCAATTGGCGTTTAAGCTGGCTTAGAGAGAGTTCTAGGCCGAGTTTGAGGGGGAGACAGGATTGAGCAAAATGCTCTGGGGGCGGTAAATGAGGCTGTAGGGCCCGTTGGGTGGCTACAATGGCACAGCGAGGGGACTCGGGGGCTGTGGGGTGAACGAGATCTGCCAAAACTTGGAGTTGTCCCCAGGTGATTTCGTCCGAGTCACTATCGTCATAGGGAGAGGCTTCGCTGGTGGGGTAGAAGTGAACCAGGGGCCAATCCATTTCTTGCAGTTGCGCGGCCCAACGTCCGGCTTCTTCCAGGGTGGCGGCGATGAGACAGAGATGCTGTTGACGTTGATGGGCTAAGGCCGATACCATCAGACCCTTGGGAAAGCGGGGAACGCCATCTAGCTGCAAGCGTCCATCACGCTCCAAGGAACTGGTTAGCTCTTGGGTGAGGGCAGTGCGACCCAGGGTGCGAACAACGGAAGAAAAAGCCATAACAGAGCAACAGGGGCGATCGCAAAGGAAAATAAACCTCATCTATTCTAACGAGCTGTGGCCATTTCCTGGGGCGTCGCTGTCATCCTGGCGCTGTTTGAGTGTTTAAGACTACAAAACCAGCGGCACTCCTACGAGAGAATATCTCAAGGCGGTTGAGGTTCTATGGGTCAACCGTCACCCGTTCCACCTGAATCGCTCGCCAATGGCTTTCCTAAGTCACCTGGTAGATAGGCTTTGAAGCACTCTTTAATGATGAGAAAACCCCAGATTATTGTCTGTGGATTAGGCCCGACAGGCTACGAAATTTTCCGACTGCTACGACAGCAGGGCATCGAGGCGATCGGTATCCATGATGAGCCTCTTCCCCAGGAGACGGATCATGTGATTGTGGGGAATTTGCGCTCCTCTGCCACCCTCTTGGCGGCGGGAATTCAGGAGGCTCAAACCTTAGTCCTTGCCATGGTTGATGATGCAGTCAATCTAGCGGTTTTGGTGCAAGCTCGTTTGCTGAACCCCCATATCCGCATTGTCAATCGCCTGTTCAACCAACGATTGGGGGAACGACTCAATAATACGTTGGCTGATCACACGGCGATGAGTGTCTCAGCGTTGGCGGCCCCGGTGTTCGCCTTTGCCGCCTTTGGCAATCGAGCCATTGGCCAACTTCAGTTATTTGAGCAAACTTGGCCCATTCATGAAGAGTATATTGATGAGGGCCATTCCTGGGCTGGACGAACCCTGGATGAACTCTGGGAGGATCGCTCCCGGATGTTGATCTATTATCTGCCGATGCAGACTCATTTAGATCTCGTCTCGGGGGTCTTGCGACAACAACCCCTACAAGTGGGCGATCGCCTCATTATTGCCACCAAGCCGACGGTGGGATCTCGCCGTAAATCTCTGATTGAACGGAGTCGGCAATTTTTCCGCTGGCTGAAAACCCTACGTCAACAAATTCAGTCGAGCGTGGCGATTACCCTGGTCTTGTTTGCCACCATTTTTATCGCCACTCTCACCTATACGGCGATTAATGCTGAGATTACCATAGTCGATGCCCTCTACTTCTCGGTGGGGATGATTACTGGGGCCGGGGGCAATGAAAAAGTCGCCGAAACTGCCCCGGCTTTCATTAAGGTGTTTACGGTGATTATGATGCTAGCCGGGGCTGGGGTGATTGGTATTGCCTATGCTCTCCTCAATGATTGGGTGTTGGGAACGAGCTTCCGTAAACTCTGGCAGGCCGCCCCAATCCCCAGTCAAAATCACTACATTATCTGTGGTCTGGGGGGAATTGGGATCAAAATTGCCATGAGTTTACAGGATAATGGCTATGACGTGGTGGCGATCGACCTCGACCCCAATAGTCGCTTTTTACAAACCGCTCAATCCCTGAAAATTCCGGTGGTTCATGGGGATGCGACCCTGCCCCATACCCTAGAAACGGCTAACATTAAACGGGCAACGGCTCTGTTTGCCGTGAGCAGTGATGACACCACGAACCTGGAAATTGCTCTGACGGCTAAGGGGCTCAAAAATGATTTGCGGGTGGTGGTGCGATCCCGGGATGCTCATTTCGGCATGATGGTTCAGGAGGTGTTTGAGTTTAACTCCGTCCTCAGTCCCACGGAAATTGCTGCCCCCTCATTTGCCGCTGCTGCCCTCGGGGGGGAGATTTTTGGCAGTGGAATGACGGCGGGGAATCTCTGGATTGCTATGGCCACAACGATTACACCACAGCATCCCTTTTTGGGCCAAGATGTGAAGTCGGCGGCGGCGAATGGGGATTTTGTGCCGCTGTATCTGGAAACTCAGGGGGATACCCTTCATGGCTGGGAGTTACTGGGGGCTGACTTGGAGGTGGGCGATCGCCTGCATCTGACGATTCCAGCCAATCGCCTGGCTCAACTCTGGCGGGTGGTGGAACCGGAATTAGAACTTCCTCCCCCCTCCAGTCAGCCAAATCCCCAGCAGAATGGTCGTATCTCCTCGGCGAGTCCTCGCTAGGAGAGACTATTGAGCCAGTTACGAATCTGATTCATGTCAATGGGCCCGGCATCTCGAACTTGTTGACGGGAGTTCCCCGGTAGGGTCCAAGTGTCGGGACAGCCGGGGCCGGGCCGTTGCAGTTGGGTCTGGGCGATAAGGTCTAGGGTTCGGGCTTCCATGAGGTAGAAGTTCGCCTGGGTTCCATAGCTACTGAGGGACCCATACCAACCTTCTTCATTGAGATACCAGCAGGTTTCTTCATCACTGGGGTTGATGGTTTCATGAGAACAGAGAATTAAGGCGCTGTCGTTGAGATGGGAGGCAGTTACATCGGTGATCTCTTCGTCTGGGTTCGGCAGTTTGCCAATAATGTCATAGTTGGTATCGGGAGTGTCCCGCACCAGGATAATTCCGGCATCACTCAGGTCGTGGCCATGGGGTGGCGCTTGGCTGATGGCAAAGACGGCTTTTTCTGAGAGGGGAATCTCCCCTTCTGAGATTTTGGTGATGCGGCAGACTCCGGCTAATCGTTTTTCAAAGTCTTCTTGAGCTATGCCGGGTGGGGGGTCGTTGGTGTCGCTTTGATTGGGGACATCGCCAACTTGGGCCGGTGTGGGGGTGGAGGTTTGCTCGCGACAGGCCAGAAGGGTTAGGGCTAGGGAGCAGGTGAGTAGGGTTTGAAGTGGGTGTTTCATGGGGGGAAGGAGGGAACAGGGAACAGGGAACAGGGAACAGGGAACAGGGTCACCACAGAGGCACAGAGGGCACGGAGGAAGAGGAGGGGGGAAGAGGCAATAGGCAATAGGGGGGACAGGGGTAACCGCTAACTGTTATAGCAGTGTTCGGGAAAATTGGGATGGTAAAATCTGGCGGAGTTGGTTTGGGGTTGGTTGGGCTATGGCTGAGATGTCTTGGTTGGTGGTGGGATATGGGAGTTTGTTGCGCTCCGATGATGGGGTGGGACAACGAATTGCGGCGGCGGTGGCGGAGTGGGATTTGCCTGGGGTGCGATCGCTGCCTCAGCATCAGTTAACGCCGGAATTGGCGATCGCTTTGTCTGAGGTCGATCAGGTTCTGTTTGTGGATGCGGCGGTTTCGGGAACTGGGGTTGAGATTCATCCGGTGACCTCCGAGGGCCAAGGGTCTGGGATGGGACATTCTCTGACTCCGGCGACGTTGCTGGGGATGAGTCAATGGCTGTATGATCATTGTCCTCAAGCTTGGTTGATGTCGATTCCTGGGGAGGATTTTGGTCTGGGTGAGGGGTTATCTGAGTTAGTTGAGGGGAGAATGGAACAGGCCCTGGATCTGCTTCCGGATTGGTTTAAGGCTCCAAGTCAACTTGGCCCTGATGTTCGCAACTCACCTCTTGAAGGTTCCAGTTCTTTAAATCAACCTCGCTTAGATGAATGAGGGTTTGACAGGAGGGACGATAGACGTGACTGATGAGGGCCCAAAGTCCGGCCCGAGTCACGTCTAAAATAGTTTTCAGTCGAGTTTCCTGGTTTCCGGGGGTGCCCGTCTCTGGAACAATGTTCGCGTCCACCCAAATTCCTTGAGCGCCTAGGATGATTTTGGCCATCCAAATGGCTCGGGGGAGATGACTGTCGGAGGTCATCAGTTCCAGATGATGGATGTGCCAACGTTTGAGAATCGGCGCACTGTAGAAGAAGTTGTAAAAGGTGGAATGGGCGCAGTCTTCGAGCCAGACGTTCTCCATGGAGACCTGGTTACGCTCGAAGATAGCATAAATGCAGGGTGGCTCAGACCCGGCTGAGATGAGGATGGGAATTTGGGGATGCGATCGCCGGTAGTCGGCACTGTACATTTCTCGGCGAATACTTCCTCCGAGAACTAAGACCCCATCGGTGGGATGGTGACGATGACTCAGGGCTCGTAGGGTTTGCACTCCCGTGACAAGGGTCAAGGCTAATATTAGCCCGAGTATGATATGGCGGACCTGTCGCCATCGGCCCCGTCGGCTAAACCATCTTGTAACCTGCTTCAGTTTGGGCTGGGGTTTAGACATAGTGGGGTCTTAATTTACTATTGCTGATGACTCATTAGTTACCCGGGGGGCGAAATTCTATGGAGCCGTCGTCTCGTCGAATGACCTCGGCACCTAGGGCTTCTAATTCGGCGATCGCCCGCTCTTGGACGGTCTCGTCGGTGGCGTTAAAGAAAACATCTTGCCAGCCAATGAAGCGAGCCTGGAGACTGTCGGGATTGTCCCGCAGCCATTGGGCGGTTCGGCGATAATAGGGGGCAAAACTGGCATAGGTTTCTGTGGCGGCGGCTAGGTCGGCGGCCCGTTCGTAGGCGGCGATCGCACCGGGAATATCGCCGAGAAGCAGGAACCGATCTAGGGCTTTGAGGAGGGCTAACACAAAGACGTTTTCCTGAATATCTGGGGTGATGGCTTCAAGACCGCGCTCAAGTAATTCTATACTTTTTAGGGGTTCGCCTTGGCAATAGGAGACCCCTCCTGGGACAAAAATATAGGGGATAAAAAACCGGGGATCTCGTTGGGTCACTTGATCGAGATAGACGGAGTTAAGACGACAGCCGGTGATGTCTCGGGCATCCTGATTGCCGAAGTATTGCAGGTATTGTAGAAATATCCAGCTGGCAATGGCATTGTCAAAGCCGAAACTGGGCAACTGTTCGAGAACGGCCAGTTGCAGTTCTAAGCGTTGTTCTTCCTGAACCGGCTCGGGTTGCTCGTACATCACCTGTTCAAGGCGGCCCCATTGCAGACCGACGGCGGCCATAGCTCCCAGAGTCGCGGTGATTAAACTGACTCGGGTGGCGTTCCAAGTAGACAGGGGTTGAACCGTCATAGCCGTTGTTTTACTTGCAAAGTCTCCCTTCTAGGATAGATCAGGCCGCAATTGTGATCGCAAACACCGTTAAAACCGCTTAAAAGTAGCTACAGTGGTTCCTAGGTCAACGTTCAGATGGTTATCAGCATCCCCAAGAGCCACCCCTTGAATCCCGCTTAGCTCCGTTATCGTTTTTCTTCCCCCCCCCCCTGAAGCGCATGAATCGTCCTCAGCCTATTGTTCAACCTCTGACCCTGGTCAGCACTGTCGTTTTCACCACTGCCGTTTCTCTGCTCAATCCTCTCTCGAGTCGTACCAGTCAGGCGGCGAGCTTTGAGGATAGTCCTAAAGCCGTTTTGGATGAGGCCTGGCAGATTGTAAATCGTGATTATGTCGATGACACCTTTCGTCAAATCGATTGGCAACAGGTGCGTGAGGAACTTCTCGGACAGGAGTACAGTTCCCGAGAACAGGCCTATGCGGCGCTCCGTCGTGCCTTGGCCCGCTTAGATGACCCCTACACTCGGTTTTTAGACCCTGAAGCCTTTGAGGCGCTGAATGAGCAAACCTCGGGGGAACTCTCGGGGGTTGGCTTACGCCTGGAACGGGATAATGAACGGCAGTCTCTCTCGATTGTGGAACCGATCCCCAATTCTCCAGCGAGTCGTGAGGGAATTCGTGAGGGCGATCGCATTTTGGCGATTGATGGGAATTCAACGCGCCATATGGATGTGGATGATGCCTCGCAGCGGATTCGTGGCACGGTGGGAACGCCGGTGACCCTAAGAATTCAACGGGGAGAGCGGGAGTTTGATGTGACCTTGGTTCGCAGTCGCATTGAATTACCGGCGGTTCATCATAGTCTCAGTTTGGAGGGAGAAACTCGGGTGGGATATATTCGCCTGAGTGAGTTTAGTTCCCATGCTCATGAGCAGATGTATCGCGCGATTGAAGAGTTGAAAAAGGAGGGGGTGGATGCCTTTGTCCTAGATTTACGGGGCAATCCGGGGGGATTATTGAGTGTGAGTATTCAGATTGCCCGGATGTGGTTGAATGAGGGGGCGATCGTCAGTACGGTGGATCGCCATGGCCGTGTGGATGCCATTGAGGCTACTCGCACCGCGTTGACGGATTTACCGTTAGCGGTTTTGGTGGATCGTAACTCTGCTAGTGCCAGTGAGATTGTGGCGGGGGCCCTGCAAGATAATGGACGCGCCACGATTATCGGGACTCAGACCTTTGGTAAGGCGTTGGTGCAATCGGTCAATTCTCTATCTGATGGATCGGGGTTGGCGGTGACGGTAGCCCATTACTTTACCCCCAATGGTACGGATATTAGTGAAAATGGCATTCGCCCCGATACTCGTGTGGAGATGACACGGGATCAGCAATTGCTGTTAAGTCGCGAGGGCCATCGTCGGGGAACGTCGGCAGACCCTGTCTATTCTCGCGCCGTTGATTTGTTCCAGCGAGAGGCTCCCATTGCCACGAGCAATGGTGCTGAGATGAAGGTTCTGGACTTGAAACGCCCCTAGGTTGACCTATGGCGATGGCTAGTACTGCGATCGCCATAAGTCATCGGATATCCAGATCTACTGAAAACCGGGGGATGAGTAGGGATGTCTCGCGGCCCGGTTTTCGGTGTTGACTGCACGCCGATTGAACGCCTTAAACAGCAATGTTTTTTAAAGGATTTTGATATCTAGTTTTGGCTAAGACATCGACTTTTGAATTAGCCCTAGATGACCGAGTTAGGCTTTAGAAAACCCAAGTCCATTTTCTTCGGCATACCGTTCCATGAAACGCATAAAGCGATCCCATTCTTTTTCTGATTTAATGGGGTAGATGGCTTCAACGGCTTCAGCTTGACCGTTGACAAACTTACCTTTGACTTCCCGAGTCACCATTTCTCCTTCTTCATCAATCAGGTACATTCCTGTGATTTCTTCACCAAATTCAGGGTCAAGAGCTTGGGGATTTTGGAAGTAAAAAATAGCCCGCCCGTTGCTACCATCTTTGGAGCGGGTGAGCCGAACGTCGGGGACTACTTCTTCTTTAACACCTTTGGCAAATTCGATACGAGCCATAAGCTTCACCATATAGGAAACATCGGCTTCAACTTAGCACAGGTCGGGACGTGGGGGAAAGAAGGGAGGAGGGAAGGGGCAAGAGGGGAACCACAGAGTCACGGAGGACACAGAGGACAAACCCGAGATGGATTCTCCCCTATTGCCTATTGGCTATTGCCCTCTGTTCCCTGTTCCCTGTTCCCTGTTCCCCGTTCACCTCTACAACCGCCCCATAATTTCAGGCAGCAAGGTGGCGGGAACTCGGTTGAAGGCTTTGGATTGAGCGGTCATGCCGCCGAGGTCGTAACAGGCTCGTAAGGTGCGTACGATCGCATCTTCGGCGGCTTTTTGGCGCTGGGGTTGCGATCGCCAGCCGTTGAAGGCAATCAGATGCTCGTCTAAGGCGGCTTCGATTTCTTTGAGCCGTTGTTGAGGGTCACAGTGGGGATGCATCCCCAGGTAGTAATGGGTTAGACCGAGATTATTATGGGTGGCATGGAGGTCGAAACTAAGGCTGGTTTGAGATTGGGCGACATTGATAGCGGTTTGGTAGGAGGTGATGGCTTGCTGTAACACCTCTAGGGCCTGGTCTGGGGGGGATTGTTGGGCTAGATGCCAGTAGGCGGTTCCCAGGTTGTTTTGGGTGGCGGCACAACCGGCGGGGAATCGCTCGGGGGTGCGGTAGAGGAGGGCTTCTTGATAGGCGGTAATGGCCCGTTGCAACATATCTACGGATTTACCGGAGTCGGAGAGGGTCCAGTAGGCGGTTCCTAGGTTACTTTGCAACATGGCATAGGTCATGTCATCGCGATCGCGGGTGTAATAGG
The DNA here is from genome assembly GCF_023983615.1 of Phormidium yuhuli AB48. GTDB lineage: Bacteria > Cyanobacteriota > Cyanobacteriia > Cyanobacteriales > Geitlerinemataceae > Sodalinema > Sodalinema yuhuli. The sequence goes on from NZ_CP098611.1 coordinate 1,607,057, forward strand.
TTAAGGCGGCTTCATAGGCGCGGATGGCTCGCTGTAGGTAGGGTTTGGGGTTGGTGAATTGACCCAGACTCCAATAGGCGGTGCCGAGATTGTTCTGAATTGAGGCGATTTGGGCCTGACCTGAGGGATGGTTGGCTTGGCTCTGGGAATGGGTCAGGGCGGCTTCAAAGGCATGGATGGCTTGTTGCCAATCGTCTGCTTGCTGGCGGCTACGGCCGATGTCAGACCAGACTGAGCCTAGGTTGTGATATAGGGTGGCTTCGACGTCGGGTTTGGTAATTGGGGTGAGGCTGGCAATGGCCTCTTGATAGGCGTTAACGCTGGCTTCTAGGGCCGGGAGACGGCGATTGGGATGCTCATGGCGGCCGAGGAGCCAATGGAGGGTTCCTAAATCGTTAAAGGTGGCTAGGAGTCGGCCAGGCTCGTTTGGGGGGGTTATACGCCAAATTTGCAGGGCTTGTTCGTAGGCGGCGATGCCGGTGCGGGCGCATTTAATCAGGTCACAGTCTTGTTGTAGGCGATCGCGGTAGAGGTTGCCTAAGTCTTGATATTGAATTCCCAGGCGATCGCTGTGGCCCCCCAGGCGATAGGATTGCTCAATCTGTTGCAGCCGTTCTAAGGGACGACTTCCGGGTAATTCATCTTGGGTAATGGTGACCAGTTGCACTAAGGATTTGGGCACTGACTGCCAATCCGGGGTACTGGAGGGAGAGATGGTGAGGGTGTCCTGGGGAGGCAGGGGGGCTTGGCTCGCTGCTTCAGAGACGGATGTAGAGATGAGCGGGGGTTTTTTAGCTGGAGCCTGGGAGGGAGGCTGGGAGCGAGGCTGAGGGGGATAATGGCTAGGGAGGGGTTCACTACAAAATTCAAAGACTCCGGTGCAGGAACGCCAAAATTCTGGGGCGGATTGCTGAATTTGGTGCAGCCAAGGACGAGAAATCCAAAAGACTAAACTGCCGAGGGTGTCGGAGGGGCTTTCGTGTTCGATGCGTAATAACTGTCGGGGAATGTCCCGCAGTTGGCGCAGAAATGACCATTGTAAATTGGCCGATTGACGAGTGAGTTCGGCAATGCCCAACAATTGGACACAGATACCTTGGCTTAGGGTTCTGTGCTGGGCTAATCCTTGGCGAATTTGCTCGGATACCTCTAGTTTTGACGGTGAGAGTTGTAGATTGACCAGATGGGTCGAAGGGTTTAAATCTGCGTCGGTTTGTAGGGCGATCGCCAACTCGCTGCCTTGGCTTTGGTCATCGCAGACGGCTAGAAAGATTTGCCGACGTAATCCGAGGGCGATCGCCAGTTTAAGGCGCTGGTACACCTGTTGATTCCAATGGGATGGCTCCGGTGAGGTGACTCCCGAAGCCATCGCTGAACTCACGGAGAGGGCAAGAGGCACAGACATAAACAGGTTTAAAGAAAAAAGTGATTGCCAAGACGATTGCACCGGCTAATCCTTATTTCATGGCCCTGACTCTTGACTCAGGATAGTCTCTGGCCAAGATAATTAAACATCTTGGGGGGTTAATTGGCGATCCTCCGGTAGTCTCACCTCTTGGGAAAGGGGCAGGTTGGCTAAAAACTCTCGGTCTTCGGTCAAATGGGGGAATTTTAACTGGGAATCGGGAATGCCCCGCTCTACTTGTTCCTGTCGTAGAATGTCATAACTTCCGGGTTTTAAGAGTCGCAAGCGCGGTGGGGGAATATCACTACCCCGTGAGATTTGATAATGGGTGTTTTCGGCGGCTAGCTGGTCATCAAAACGGCGCAAGAATGTAACGGGATCACTGAGGGTGTCTCCAGGGGCTAGTTCGACGTTGACAAGATAGCGGGCTGGAAATTCATCGGGGGAGAGGGTTAGGCAAAAGTCCTCGAAGCGCACGTTAAATTCGGCTTGCAGGCTATCCATGACTCGGGTGGCGTGGTCTTCGGTGGTTTTCTCGGTGGTGGAGGACATCATGCCCCCGGTTCGATGTTTGAAGACAATCAGGGGGGCTTGGTTATAGAAGCCGACCACTTCTACGACGTCGCCAATGTCATAGCGGAAAAAGCCTCCATAGCTACTGAGGAGAATGCGATAGCGATCGCCCACGGTGACCTCCCGAGGAAGCAGGGTTTGTGGCTGTTCGACCTGCCATTGGTCTTCGGGGATAAACTCGAAAAATCCCGTTTCTAGGGATAGGACGCTCCCGTCTGTGTCGACATCGGGATAAATGCTAAATGTCCCTTCGGCGGAGGAGAAGACGGCGCCAAAGATGGGGCGATCGCCAAAGTATTCGGGAAAGCGGCGGAAGTAAAAGTCGGAGGTTCCTCCTCGGGCGGCGGTGACGAAAAAGGACTCGGGCCAGACGCTTTTGGGGGTGAGTCGTCCTTCGTTTTCCAGCACCTGACGCAGTTGGGCGGCGCGTTTGGGGTTGGCAATGAGGAGGGACTCTAGGGTGGCGCGTAACTCGGGTTCTAGGGGCAGCCAGGAGGCGATGGTTCCCTGTTCGATGTCTTGGATCATCTCTGGGCCGTAGCGTTCGAGATAGTTACACATCCGCAGAATCAACATGGGGAAGTTGGCAATCATCCCTCGGGTGGTGCGATCGCTCAGGGCGAAGAGAATGGCGACGTAATGGCGGGCGACGCTGTCGGCGGGGAGTAGGGTTTCAAAGGGATTAGCGAAGAGGATTTTATAGAGTCGCTCATCCATGCGCATCACCCCCACACTGGCGGGGCCATAGTTAATGCCCCCTTCGGTGGTTCCCCACATAAGGGCGGAGTTGGTGAGGAGGAGTTTACCGAATTTTAAGCCGCGACGTTTTAGGGCTTGTTGCACAAACCCCATGCTGGTGAGGTTGGCCCGACGTAACACACTTTGAGATTTACGACTGGTGGGGATGAGTTTTTTCTTGCCGGTCGAGCCACTGGTTAGGGTGATGTAGACGACGGGATCGGGGAGGAGGACGTTGGGTTCTCCCTGGGCGACTCGTTCGATGTAGGGTTCGTAGCTGGCATAGGGCAGAATGGGCATTTTTTGCCGAAATTCCGCGACGGAGTTGATGGTAGAAAATTCGTGGTCTTTGCCAAATTCTGTGTTTTGATAGTCTCGTAATAGGTTCAGTAAGAACTGTTCTTGAACGGGGTCTAAGTTACGAGTTTTCTGAATGAATCGTTCTCGAAAAAAGCGGGTGATTAGGCTAATCAAAAGGAGGGTCGGATTTGCCATGTTTTAGGAAAGGCTCAAAAAACTCGATTATTATATCGCAAGGACTGCGACAGACAAGGGGTTATTGGCTTAGGGGCTGGTGAAGGTCAACGAGGGCCGATTTGACGCGGGTCATGAGAGCTTTGGCGGCTTGTTTGGAACTGCCGTCGTTAAGATAGGGTTGGACGGCGATCGCCTCCCCGATCTCGATGGAGACATCACAGCGGAAGCTAGGGGTTCCGCTGCTGTAGCGCAGGCTGATGGGGACAATATGGAGTCGTGAATTCCCCGAGGCTAGATCTGAGGGGCGATCGCTGCGGGCGGCTTGAACGGCTAAACGCCCTAAGCCGGGTTTCATGGGATACACCTGTTCAGGGTCGGGTTGGGACGGTTCGCGGTTGCGTTTGATAAAAAAGATGTTCCCCTCGGGGAAAATCACTAGCATGTGTTGTTTCCGCAGTAATTCTAAGCCATGGCGCAAACTGCCGATGCCGGCCCGACCTAAATCGACGGGAAAAGCTCCTAAACGACGTACCAAAAGCCCTTGTAAGCCTTCGGTTTCATTGGCAGAGGTCATGAAATGAGGATGTTTCCCGGTGACGGGATAACCGGCTGAATGGGCGACGAGGATGGGGTCCCAACGGGAGCGGTGGGTTGGGGCGAGGATGATGGCCCCGGACTGGGGTAGGTGCTGCTGGCCTTGGATCTGGATGTGACGGAAGTACAGAGGAAGGACTAGATAGCGGGCGAGGGGGTAGAGGATGGCGGTGAGCCAGGGGGAAACTTTGGAGGAGACGGAGGTGGAGCGAACCGGAGAAGACATGGAGTTTCGGGAGGCGACGTGGTTGGAGATGGTGTTGACTGGCGCCTGGGTATCCGGTTTGGGGGAGGGATGAAGCTGAGTCATAGGTGGGAGAGGTAACGACAGAGGGGAGTCGGAGCCAGGTTCTGGGAACCACTCGGGTTGAGAGCGTTGAAAACTGAGTTATTTTCAAGCTACGGGCATCTGGCCAGGAGATGCGTTGAGACTCAGCCAGTTTGTTGGGCTGTCTGAGGGGCAAGGTTCAGTTGACGACGTTGGGCAAACCAGGTTTGTAATTGATGACGGCAGGCTTGCTCCAGAATACCACCGACGACTTGGGGGCTATGGTTGGAAACGGCACTATTGGGAAGATTGACGACGGTGCGGATAGCGCCGGTTTTAGGGTCGTCAGCGCCGTAGATGAGTTGGCTAATGCGAGATTGCACGATCGCCCCGGCACACATGGGGCAGGGTTCGAGGGTGACGTACAGGCGACAGCCCTGGAGATGCCAACTATTGAGGCGGTGGCCGGCTTCTCGGAGGGCTAGGACTTCGGCGTGGGCGGTGGGGTCGCGATCGCGCTCTTTGCGATTGCTGGCACTGGCAATGAGTTGGTTATGGGCATCGACGACCAGGGCCCCGACGGGAATTTCTCCCTCTTCTCCAGCCTGTTGGGCTAGGTTGAGGGCGTATTGCATCCATTGTCGATGCTGCTGGAGTTCGTTGAGGCTCATGGTTGACCGGGGTGAGGGGGCAAGGGGTCAACTTGGGCCCGCCAGAGAAGATGCTCGCGGTGATAGTAGCCGCGATGGGTGATGCGGACGCGATCGCCGGGGGTTGCGGTTCCCTGTTTCAGTTGATGTTGCTGGGGGTTATAGGGGACAATCGCCTGAACGTCGCCAATGGGAATTAGCCCCCAATCCTCAAATAACTGTTCCACGGGACGGATGAGGGGCAAAAGATTTTTAGCAGGAAGCTGCGGATTTTGCTGAACCATGGCGGCGGCGGTGTACCAAAAGCGCAAAAAGGACTCCAGGCGCTCCAGACTCTCCCGCTGAAACTCCTGTCGTAGGTGTTGCGATTGTTGGTTCAGTTGACGTTGCAACCGTTGATACTCCTGTTTGAGGGACTCCCGCTCCTCATCAGAGTGACTGGGTTGAGCCGCTGCTGGGTTTGGCTCTCGCTCTAGGACTGCGACGAACTGACTGGGACTTAGGTTCAATGCCTGACTCAGTTGGCAGAGAACTCCCCAACGTAGGTTTGAGAGGGCCCCGGTTCGTACTTGTCGTACCTGCCATTGGGAGACGCCGGCGCGGCGGCTGAGTTCCCGAAAACTGGAAATGCCCGCCTGGGCCATAAGGGCCCGCAGGCGGTCAGTTCGATGGGTGGCGGATTCAGGGGGAGTTTGAAGTCTGGTCATCCGTCAGGGAATTGGCTGATTGGGCCTTAGCCTTCGAGGAGGCTACGCAACATCCAGGCGGTTTTCTCGTGGATTTGCATCCGTTGGGTGATGAGGTCGGCGGTAGGTTCGTCGTTGGCGTCTTCAACGAGGGGGAAGAGGCTACGAGCGGTGCGCACGACGGCTTCTTGGGCTTTCACCAGTTGTTCAATCATCTCTTTGGCGGAAGGAACGCCGTCGGGTTCTTCGATGGAGGTGAGTTTGGCGTACTGGCTATAGGTTCCGGGGGCGGCGTAGCCGAGGGTGCGGATGCGTTCGGCAATTTCATCGACGGCGGTGGCCAGTTCGGTGTATTGCTGCTCGAACATGGTGTGAAGGGTTTGGAACATGGGGCCCGTCACGTTCCAATGGAAGTTGTGGGTGGTGAGGTAGAGGGTGTAGGTATCAGCCAGGAGGCGAGAGAGTCCTTCGGCAATGGCTTTGCGGGATGTCTCGTCGATACCGATTTCGATGGGCATGGTGGGCATAAGGTTGAGTAGGCTCCTAACGATGGGTTAACGGAAAGGGTCGAGGTGAGGGGAAGAAATTCCCGGGTTTTAGGCATTACACCTAAAGTCCCTCCTCGTTCAAAGTGTATCCAATTTGGGGGGAGACTGTCTCTATCAAAGGTGGGAAGCACAAGGCTCGGGGGACTATCGATAGAGGGAGAGTGGCCCTGTTAAGCCAGGTGCATTTGTAAGACGGCTTTGGGGGCGCGACGCACTCGGCAACGAATGGTTTGATGGCCGAGTCGTTGACAGGCTTCGTAACGATGACAGCCGGAAAATCCGTAATATTGTCCCTCCACTTCCAGAACCTCGATGGGTTCCTGAAGACCTATTTCGGCAATGGAGTCCATGAGAGCCTTGACTTTCTTGGGGTCGTTGGCCCGAGGCAGGGGACGGCGAATCTGGGAAATGGGGATGTCTTCGAGTCTCATGATGACTAGCCCGTCCGGGGATAAGGCTAAGGGGATTTGTCAGGAGATTTACAGATTTACAGGGGATGACCTCAAATCTTGATGGTTGCTCTTAAATTGTACTCATAATGAGTATGAATTGTCAAGATATGGGGAGTGAGTTTGGCGATCGCCAGTGGGAACGGGCAAATTAACGGTAAGATGGAATACGGTTTTAGTGCGGTAGGCGCGATCGCGACCGGCCGTCAAAAGTATTTTTGTAAATCCCTCGGAGTTCAATCATGGTAGCCCTTAAAATCGTCGTTTACGCTGTTGTCGCCTTTTTCGTGCTCTTGTTTGTCTTTGGATTCCTCTCCAGTGATCCGGCTCGTAACCCCGGTCGCCGGGATGTTGAGTAGAGATTTAGGCAAAACTGGCATGAATCACGCTCACGTGGATTGAAGAGATACAGCAGAGGTGGGGTGCGGGTTACTCGCACCCCCCTTGCTGTCTGGGGACCTGAGCCGGTACTCTGGTCAACGCATCTGCCATGAGCCGCTTGGCTTGCGACCCCCCCCTGCTATCTGTGTTATGACCTCTGTGCCTTTCGTCAGATGATCTATCCGGCGTATCCGCCCCCCCCACCTCCGATGGTTGATGTTGTGAGTCAGGAACACCTGCAATCATCGGATTCTGCTGAGTTTTTGCCGATGTTGTCCCCTATGGAGGGGGAAATGCTGGGCCTGGCCGGGGAAGGATCGGCGATCGCTCCGCCAGAGTTGAGTCCAGATGTCCATTCTGAGTTAGGTTTGAAGTCCCTAGGTGGGGAGAGTTTGATGGTGGAAGCTGAGATTGAGGTCAGCGAGGAGGTTAGTCCCCTGGAGTGGGTGCCGGAGAAACCCCTGGCTCAAGGGACTCCTGAGGCGACCCCTGAGGTGAATGGGCAAACTCTACAGGAACCCCTGGAATTGGAAACGCCGATTGAAGTAACGGCGGATTACCAAGAGTTTGATGTGGAACGGCAGATTTTTACGGCTGTGGGTAATGTGGTGATGCGTTACCGGGATTCAGTGCTGGATGCTGATCGCCTGGAGGTGAATCTGCTGACGCGGATGGCCCGAGCCCAGGGAAATGTGGCTCTGACGTTGCCGGGACAACTGCTGCGGGGGGAGGAGTTCCGCTATAACTTTGTGCAACAAACGGGGGAAATTCGTCAGGCCCGGGGAGAGGTGACCAGTGAAACTCGCTTGGAGAGTGCCACAGGGCAGGAGGTGGGCTTAATTGAGATGCCCGATAGTACCCTGTTGCCGGTGGCGGTGGATGCGCGAGGGCTGACGGATGCGCCTCAGAGTAATCGGATTCGGGAGCAGCAGCCGCTGCGGGTGCGTCCTGGGAGCAGTGTTGAGGTGGGGGTCGGTGGTGGCCCGGGGTTTCAGGATGCGCGAGGTGCGGGGACGATTAATAATTTCCGCTTCGAGGCGGGGGAGGTGATGTTTACCCCGGAGGGTTGGGAAGCGGAGGATGTGAGTATTACTAATGACCCTTTTTCGCCGCCGGAGTTGGAGATTCGGGCGGATCGGGCCCGCTGGCGGAGTTTGGACCCGTTGCGGGAGGAGTTGCGCCTGGAGCGGCCGCGTTTGGTGTTTGATGATAATTTTTCGATTGGGATTCCTCGACGGCGTTTTATTTTCGATCGCCGGGAACGCCAAGATCCGTTTTTTGAGATTGGCTATGATGGGCGCGATCGGGGAGGGGTGTTTCTACAGCGACGGGTTAATCTGGTGGAAACGCCGGAGTTCTCTTTGAGTGTGACGCCTCAGTATTTTGTGGAACAGGCGATTAATGAGGGCAATTTTGTCAAGTTAGATAATTTTGGGGCGGTGGTGCGGGCCCGGGGACAGTTTTCGCCGACGACGACGTTACGAGCTGATGCTGAGCTGCTGAGTCTGGATTTCGGGGAGTTTGATACGGAGGAGGATTTACGGGCCAGTGCGCGGCTGTCGCAGTTGGTTGGGGACCATACTCTGACGGGGGAATATAGTTTCCGCGATCGTCTCTTTAATGGGTCGTTGGGCTTTCAGACGGTGCATAGTAGTGTGGGGTTGGTGTTGGCGTCGCCTCAATATCTGTTAGGTTCTACGGGGATTTCTCTGAATTATCAGGTTGGGGTGAACCGGATTGAGTCGGATACGGATGATTTAAGTTTGTTGGAGCCGGTTCGGGAGAATAATCGAGTTTCTCTGACGCGCTATCAGGGGAGTGTGGTGTTGCGACGGGGGTTTACTCTTTGGCAAGGGGAGGCGTTACCGCCGACGGCGGAGGAGGGGTTACGGTACACGCCGACTCCGGTGGTTCCTTTTGTCCAGGCCTATGTGGCGGCTCGGGGCATTGCTGGGTTTTATAGTAGTGGGGATTCGGAAACGTCGTTACAGGGAACGGTGGGGGTGCTAGCGCAGTTTGGCAATTTCTCTCGTAATATTTTGGATTATACGTCGCTGAATGTGGAGTATTCGGAAACCTTGGGCTCGGGCCAGTCGCCGTTCTTCTTTGACCGCATTGTGGACCCAAGGGTGTTACGCTTGGGCTTGGTGCAACAGCTTTATGGACCGTTTCGGGCGGGGGTGCAAACGGCGATTAATTTGGATTCGGGGGAGAATTTTAGTACTAACTTTACTCTGGAATATAGTCGCCGGACCTATGGGGTTACCCTTTTTGTCAATCCACAACAGGAGATTGGGGGGTTGAGTTTACGGATTAGTGATTTTGATTGGAATGGCAATACGCGATCGTTTAGTAATCCCGAACGTTGTGCGGTGCGAGGAGGGTTACGGTGTACTCGCTAGGGTTGAGATGGTTGTTTGAGTGGATTGTTCATAACTGTTGAGACAAGCATTGGTGCGGGATTCTACGGATAAGGTAGCACTACGAGAGGCGATCGCTCTCCTGAAGTATTATGGCTTCGATTTGGGGGGGGAGACGGCGGAGGGGTTTGTGGAACGCTGGCGACAGGAGATTCCCCCGGATTGGTTGCGTCTGGCGATTCTGGAGGCGTTATATCAGGGGCGTTATAAGGGGGTTTCGGTGAGTCAGTTATTGGGATTATGGCAACGGCGGGGGACGCCGGTGCAACATTTTAATGGTGAGTTTGAGCGGTTGATGTGTGGGAGTTTGCCGGGGGTGGTGCGGCCGGAGGAGGAGATTCCTGAGGCGGAACCGATTGAGATGGAGGAGGAGACGGGAGGGCCGGATGTGGGACTGCATGAGCCGATTAACCCGTTTACGCCTTCTGAGGTGCGATCGGCCTTATATGAGAAGTTACAGCATTTGGCGCAGCCGGAGCGGGATGAGGATACTTTAGAATAGAAGTCTGTGAGGGTGAGAGCCAGTGTTGTGATGTTGAGAGGTTGAGACCATGGTTGTAGCAACATCCCCCCCAGTGATTGAGGTGGATACGTCAGAAGTGCGTCGAGGCTACAGTCTGGAGGACTATCGACGCTTTGAGGCGGAGTCCCTGGAGCGTCATGAATATCGAGATGGGGAGGTGGTGACGATGACGGGAGGTTCTGAGGCCCATAATACGATTACGGTGAATTTGGTGGTGTTGCTGGGCTTTTTGCTGCGAGATAGTCCGTTGCGGCTGTACAGCAGTGATTTGCGTTTGTGGTTGCCTCAGTACAACCGCGCCACCTATCCTGATGTGATGGTGGTGGAGGGGGAACCGGTGTTTCAGGAACAGCGAAGTGATGAGATTCTCAATCCGACGCTGATTGTGGAGGTGTTGTCTCCCTCTACGGCGGCTTATGATCGGGGGGATAAGTTCCGCCGCTATCGCTCGATTCCTAGTTTTGCCGAGTATCTGCTGGTGAGTCAGCAGGAGCCGTATGTTGAGCAGTTCTCTCGTCGGGATGAGGGGGTATGGGAGTTTCGGGCGTTGGAGGGGTTGGAGGGGGCGATTAGTCTACCTCGCTTTGATGTGGAACTCCCGCTTGGGGAGATTTATCGGCGGGTGCGCTTTGCTGAGACGGGGTGAGCGGGTTGTGCCAAACTCAAACTAGAGGCATAGGCTGTTCTGATGGGCGATCGGGCAATACCTTGACGCGGTTATCGAAGAATCAAGAAATAGGGATTTGATACCAATTTTCATACATTCGTAGCAGATATGGCTGTAGGGGCGAACGGCTGTTCGCCCTCCCCCATTTTCAGGTGTCTGGCAAGGTTCTCAAAAGATGGTATTACCAGGTCAGGAATCAAGGATAATTATTGACGTTGAAGGAAGCCAACTATGAACAAAACTGATATTCTAAGTCAATTGGAAGGAACCACAATCGAGGAGCGTATCCTGATTATTGAAGCGATTTTACAGACTGTTAAACATGATATGTGCGTCTCATCCTCTCCACCCTTGGACTCGGAAGATAAGCCCCTCCGAGGTCAGGTGATTCGCTATGATGAGCCGTATGAACCGGTCGCTTACGAATAACATTCAATTTAAGAAACCCAAATTCATGTCTAACCTTAACCCAAATTCTTCGTATCAGAATTATCAAGATTTAAATCTCGTCGCTCTATCTAAATTGTTTAAAAATAGAACAACATCTTATAAATATCTATTATTTTTGGCAATTTTATCGAAACTTAAGTCTAGTGGCTTTGCCAGTTCATATTCTGTCGAGTTTCAGGAGTTAGTCGTTGAGATGCTAGTCATCGCCTGGTATCCCGCTAACATTCATTATCTCAGCTTTGGAACCCAAGACAAAATCGTAAGAACCCTAGAAGACCTGAATTTAGAAGCCGGGGAGAGTTCCAGCCATCCTAGTGTGAATGATATCAATCAGATTCGCAAAAAAATCAGACATCAAGATATCGACGGAATCGTGAAATACCTAAAGCGTTATGTTCCTTTTCGCTTGATTTTACCGTTTTTTAAGGATGAACTCCAAGGAATTGATATCAACCATGGTGTTGATACAGAAATTCCTAAGCTGGCGATAGCCAAGTTTGATGAGATTAAGCCACTCTATTGTTTTGATAAACCGAACAAAAGCCAGTTTGAGCGTCTCATCTTTCATCCTGAATGGATTAACTACATTCAGGTGAACCATGGGATTTTACTAAACTGGGTGAGTTGGGAATGGCTACAATATATGCAAGATTGCAATCCCTCGGTAGAGGTGACACACCGCAAGTTATTTGTTTAAAAAATAGAGTCAAGTTAAATTTTGCCTTAGATTTCCGGACAAGCGCTTATCTCAGATAGGATATATTTTTTAAAAGCAGGATTTACTTCGTAAAACCCATTGACTTGGTTTATTAAACAACGTCTCGACAAAGATTGTAGAATATTAATCAAATCCAAATCAGCTAAATTATCATCTTGCAAAATAACTTTCAGGGTCTGAGGATGAGAGTTATGACATAATTTATAAATCATCAGTTTTTCAGATTGCGATAATACTTGCCACTGCTGACGGAATAAGTCTTTAATATCTTCAGTCAAGAAACAATAATTTTCGGGAATATCTTCTACCCTTATACCTAAAGTTTTAATGAGATTTGCTGCACTATTCAAACAATAAGGATGACCTTTAAATTCTATGAGGTGCTTCAAATAATCACCGCTGTCTAATAATCCATGGTTTATGAGAATATCATTTGCAGATTGATCATCTAAGCCCAAGACTTGCAAAAATCTATCTCGGGAGCCTGAGGAAATCCAGGTTAGAAGTTCTCTGGGCATTTCACATCCAACCAAAATAATACAGCTTTGATGAGACCCGTGTTCTAAAGCTTTAAAAAAATGCCAATATTCCTGATGTTCATTCTTGTACGTTCCCGACAATTGATTTGGTTGAAATAAAAAATCAATATCATCCAATACAATCAAGCAACGCTTTTTTTGCAAAGCATAAAGAATCTGTGAGATGTCTATATCTCTAATCGAAATAGAAGAAGATAGATACTGCAGTAAACGATGTTGAAGTGTTGAGAGCCTTGGCATAGAGTACAGACTACACCAGATGATTTTTTCAAATTTATCTTCCAGTTCATGAATCAGTTGGACAGCTATGCTTGTTTTCCCAATCCCCGGAATCCCGGTTAGCGCAATCAGGCGACAGTGTTCCTCTAAAGCCCAGGTTTTGAGTAGTTCTAGTTCAACCTTGCGTCCATAGAAGTTGCTACAGTCTGGCATTTCACTCACATGTTGATCGTCAAGCGATTTATCTGATGCGTCTGATGTTATGTTTTCATGACTTTCTGGCGAAAAATTCTGGCTAGCTATAGACGGTTCACCTTCACGACAGATATTAAAACTGCCACGGACATTCTGTGCAAAGTTTAAGACATTTGAATATTGCCATCGCTCCATTGCGGACTGTAAGTTTGACTTACTCACTTCCTCCTCCAGAGCCTGAGAAAGAATTCGCCACAACTCAGACCCTGCAATCCTTACTGTACTTTCCGAACAATCAAAATCCTTAGCAATTTTTTTATAAGTCTCTCGTTGTAGCGCTCCTTGCAGCACGGCCACTTGTAAGTCGTCAAGATGCCGACCTGTTTGACGGTAAACTAGCTCATCTGCAAGATTTAACATTTTCTCAAGATCCATGAAAACCCTAATAGCTCTACATTGTTTGTATTATACATAACAATTATTTATTTGTCACCAACAATAATGTACATTTCAAAACAATACTAAACTTTTTTTTAAAAAATTGCAAACAAAATAATACTTGACAGGGGCAAAATAAAATGGGAAGCTGTAATTGTAATTGCTCAACCAAGCTTAAAATGCAATGGCTTAAAATACAATGGCTTAATCAAAATCAACAGAACTAGTTAAAAAATCTAAGTACTCCCAAAAAACTGTAGCAGTACAAAGCAAAATTTAATCTCATTTGTACTGTGAAGAGAGCGTTATGAGCGGGGTGCATCTCAGTTAGGAGACTAAGTATATTTACTCAGGATAAATGGGTATACCGGGAGTGATTAAGCTACAAAGTCCCCATTCAAGTACGCACAGCGATGCTTCAACACCTTCGGCACATTCTCCCCTAGCCATTGTGCCCCCGGCAATTTCACCCTGAGTCCAATTTGTTTGACCAAGGACTCGACCCGACCCGAACCAATTGAATGTCCGGCTTCCTGCCAAGCCTGGTAGTCAATGAGGCGGTGAGAATGATGCTTCAAATAGTTGATAAATCCTGTCGCTCCCCGACATCGCTCTTGGCGCAGATAGCGAATCACCTGACGGGTCTCCCCTCGCCACAACCGGGCTCGTATCCGCGACAGCTGAGCGGCTGTGGCTTGTACCTTATGAGCATTCTCCATCAGATGATACCAATCAAGCACTTCGATACGTTGCTCTGGGGTCCCGATCGACTCAAAGATATTCCAGACCCCATCATGACCATCTCCGAGACAGGTCAAAAGCGCGGCTAACTGCCTCTGATTCACCCAGCTAATGAGTCCCTGATTGTCTTTAAAAAAGGCTACACCTCCATGGCCGTGGACATTTAAGGCTTTATATTCTCGCCACTGACCCGGTTGACCCTTCTGTGTCCTCAGGCGAATCATCCCACCATCGAGGCTCAGTTCTTCTATGGGTTCACTCACCTCGACCTCACACCAGTCCTCTCGCTGAACCAAGCGTTGGAGCGTACTGTGGGAGATGCTCACCCCAGTCAGCATGGCAATATCTTCTTCGGCTCTTTGGTAAGAGGCGTTAGCACTGACGAGAGCACAACACTTGGAAAAATAAGGACTCCAACGAGTTCGCGATTTCACTTGTAGTTGTTGAGCTTGAGCTGTTGTCAGGGTCACTGGCCCCAGGATGCTAGTTAGGGTGCGTTGTTTTCCGCTGTGTCGGTCTGTCGCCGCGTTGATAAAAAAACCCCCAGTTGAGGCAAGACATGTTTCTGGGCTTGGGCCCGAACGTTTTTCTCAATTCCTTCGAGGGTGGTCAGTTCAGCTGGGTCAGCTTCCTCGTAGAGAAGTTTGGCAATTGCGTCAAGATGCTGTTTGAGTTCAGCCTGCTTTTCAGGATTCATGGCTCAAGGGTGGTCGACAAGGCCTCTATTATAATCGTGATTGAAGAACGGTTTTGAGGAGCACTGTCATTGAGTATATTTACTCACTCTCCTAACTGAGATGCACCCTATGAGCGGTGTAGACGATTTATTTGAATTCCTGATAGACACTGCTGTCAGTTTTTACAGGAAAGCCAGAAACTTTTTCGTTAAAATTTTTTCATCTGAACCTGTTTTCAGAGATAACCAACACAATCATAGTAACTCTCTTCCTCGCAGAAATACCCCAAACTTACCACAATCTTCTAGTTTTTATTCATTAGAAACCCCTCGACCAAGTACCCGCACGCAGCCAGCAAGAAGAAAAAAATTTGAGATAATTGAGACCAGTCAGCCCGTAGTACGAAGAGTTAATTTTACAAATTCTAGAAGAACAGAAAAATTTAAGAATATCATAGAAACCATGCCTCATCAGTGTCCTTACTGTAAAACGAAATCCGAAGATAAACCTGGCAATATTATCAGAGCTGATGATGGATGGAAATGTAAGTCTTGTGATTATACTTGGTAAAAGCATATTATCATGAATGACAAAAAAAACTTTTTGGTTAACGAGATTATAGAAATTGATGACAATCCATTTGATCGTCAGGAGCGTATTCGGGGCTGGGATCAACAGAAGCTAAGAAATTCAAGAGTCTTAGTTTTTGGGGCTGGAGCCATTGGTAATGAAACCTTGAAGAATTTGGCACTGCTAGGAGTGGGTCATATATATATTGTTGATTTCGATACGATTTCCACTTCCAACCTGAGCCGCACGATTTTGTTTCGCCGTGGCGACAAAGGAAGATACAAAGCGAAAATCGCGGCTCAAAGAACTAAAAACTTAGCCTTGGAAGATAGTGCAAAAGTATCCTGGTTTCATGGAGATGCTGTTTGGGACTTGGGAACAGGAATATTTAGACATGTTGATTTGGTGTTAGGATGTTTAGATAATGTAGAAACTAGATTTGCCATCAACAAAAAATGTTATTTGGTGAAAACTCCTTGGATTGATGCGGGAATCTATGAATTAGGAGGACATGTCAGCGTTTTTACACCACCTCAGGTTCCTTGCTATCAATGTGGTGCAACCGAGCAACAGTTAAAAGCAGCCAGAAAGCGATATTCTTGTGATGACTTTAAGCGTACCGTTATTAGTGAGGGAAAAATGCCGACTGTCCAGATAACATCATCTCTAGTTTCGGCTATTCAAGTTCAGGAGGCAGTTAAGCTTTTAACAAAACAACCCGTCAAAAGTGGAAAAAAAATTTACTTTCAAGGTCGAACAAATGATTTTGATATAATCAGTTTAGTTGAAAACAAAAATTGCACAGGTCATGATAGTTACCCCGAAATTATATCATTGCCTTTAAAAAATTCTGTGACCTTAAAAACTTTTTTAGAAGTTGTTTCAGAAAATCATTTTTCTGGATGTAACGCGACACTAGACTTTCGGGGAGATCGAACATTTATTAAGTCGGTATCTTGCAAATCGTGCGGAGTTGATATAAAATTAAACAAGCCAAGTTTCAGGATTTTTGATACCGAAACTATCTGTGAGGTTTGTAGGTCAAATAATGTCAAATTCAATCAAGACTTAAGTGACAAACCTTCTACCAGATCAACTGTTCCAACTTTTAGCTTGGCTAAAACAGAGAAACATATCTTGGAGATGACTTTATGGGATATTGGCATTCCTTATCGTCATATATTAGCAGTCTGTGATGACGCAGGAAACTACAAGTATTACGAGTTATCTATGGATGACCCGTTTTCTGAAGTAATCTAATTTTGTGAGGACAACTTGTAAGATGGCAGATATTAATGTAAAATTCATCCATCCGACCGATGGGCGAGAACTGACTGTAACTTTGGATGATAGCATTACGGGTCAAGAAGCTGTTGCCGAACTCATTTCAGCCAGTTTCATTGAACCCGATTCACAAGGTTACAGTCTGGCAATTAAAGGTGGAAATCAAATTCGTCCAAATGCAACCTTTTCTGAATCTGGTGTGAAAGAACCAGACCAGAATACAATTCGTGTTGTACCTGCGACTGATGCTGGAAACTAAATCAAGGGGTTTTTAATAATGACACCTATAGCAGTCCTAACTCAGTTGTGGCAAAACTCCATAATAGGATAGTTTAGGGAAGTCAAATATTTGACCATCGGCAAAAAACTTAAATAGTCCCTTAACCATTTTAAAGGAAGTACATAAATGATAAAACTGCCGGATAAAGTTTTTGGTTTGTAACCAAATATCCTCCACCGGATTTTGCTCAGGAGCATTGGGAGCAAAGTTAGTGCAATGAACCAGCCATTTATCCTCGGGTAACTCTCCATTGACCTGCTTTAAATATTCCTGAAATTCTTCAGAATTATGATAACTAGCACCATCCCAAAAAATAGCCAATCTTTGACCCGGTCTTTGTTTTCGTAAATACTTGATAAAGTTGATTGTATTTTCTGTGTTGCCAGCTAAATAATCTTTAACAATAAACTCATGATTTTGATAGTCCAGTGCTCCGTAATAAGTTTGTCTATTTTTCTGATTTTGAATAGGAACTTCTAAACGAGTATCTGTTCGTCCCCAAGCATGACCTAACAGGTCTCCCCAAAGAAGATGGCATTCGTCAATCATAAACACCGCAAGCTTTCCAGCCATTATTTCTGCTTCCCACTTTTTTAGCTTTCTTTCAATTTCTTCTTTTTTTGCCTTAACTTTTTTTTCATCCTTAGCAGGGTTCTTTTTTTGTGTTTTCTTCCAACTTATACCGGACTCTTTGAATAAGGCATAGTAACTTTGATCTGATGCATATACCACCTTATGCTCTTGCTCTAAATATCGTTTTAAATCCCCGAGTCTTAAATAATCTTGTTCCCTTAGCCATTCAATCACCACCGCCCTGGAGGAAGGTTTCAAGTAACTTTTACTCCCCTTGTATTGAAGTTTCAAGCTATCTACTCCATGAAAAAGAGCCTGATTTTTCCACTTACTAATAAAACTGTGGGAGACCTGCAAGAGGTTTTCAATTTCATGATAAGATGTTCCCGTCAAAATCATTTTTACAGCTAAAGCTCTTTTGACTTCTTGAGCATTTTGAGTGTTTTCGATAAAATCATCTAGTTCATCGATAATGGTCATAATGTCTTCTGGATGCCTCCATCTGGGTAGGGTCTCATCTTTCTATTATACATGTTACAACTGATTTAGGACTGCTATATGACACCACAAGAGAGACGTAAAATTCGCCTGGAAAATGACTTCAAAGAAATGACAAATATTAAAGGCAGTGTCATTGACTGGAATGTTCTTAAAGGAGTTGCACCACATGTTGAAAGTTATGAAGTTATTGTGAATATCAGGACAATTATTGATCCATCGCCGCGCTATCGGAATCAACATGACTTGGTTTTAGAACTTCCTGAAAACTATCCCAATACGCCACCCTTAGTCAATATGTCTTCAGTTCCACCTCCATATCATCCCAACTGGTATAGGAATGGCAATTGGTGTTATGGAACTTGGTCTTTATCCGAAGGACTAGGACATTATGTGATTCGTCTGATTCGCACCTTGCAGTTTGATCTAGAAATTACAAATCCTGAAAGTCCCGCTAACCGTGATGCTAACCAGTGGTTCTTGAGCAAAAAAAATAGTGGTTTGTTTCCCTGTGATAAAACAGCGTTACCTGATCCGACCCACTCTAAATTCAGGATTCAACGCAGTGTCCATAAAAAATTCAATATTCAAAATAACTAGTTACCATGAGTCAACAGCCTAATCAACCGTTTCAGACTGGACAGCAAATTCCTAGTATTTTAGTTCCGGCTCTAGAATTTATTCAAGATGAAGCTAATTTTTATGTAAAAATGAATCTTTCAAGCTATGTTTTAATGCCTGGTAATGTAATTAGTCTTTATCGAGGCTTCTTGTTTAAAGTGGAAGCTCCAGAAGTTGATCTAATATCAAGAAAAGAAAATTGTCAAATGACTGATATTTCTTTTGATGAATTACTAAAGATAAAACTCAGTCGGAATCCTGATATTGTCTTGGTATCTAATTTTCCTTGTCTCTATCATCCTCACTTCACACTACCAACACTTTCTCGTTGGTCGTCAATGATCTTACCACCTCTTCAGATTCAGAAAATAAGATGGGTAGATTATGAGGAAACAAATTTAAGTGGGACTTCAGGAGTATCCTTAGGTTTCTATTTACTAAAAGTTGCAAAGTCCCTTATTTATCAAGAGGGATATATCAAAGAAAACACAAGTAAAATTGCAAACAATGAGGCCCTTGAGTGGTATCTCCAAGACAAACGTGAACATCCGGAACACTATCCAACAGATAGAATAAATCTGCCCTCACATAAGTTTAAGCCTGGTAGCTCGATTAGTTATCAGACAAACTTTGACTCTCAAGACGTTGATGAACAATCTAATAGATCTACCCAGTCTGCTCAATTGTCTCGGAAAATTAAATTTACAATCCAAGAGCAAAAGCCTGCTTACACACCAATTTTAAGGGAAAAAACAGATCTTAAAATTAATAGAAGATTGGATTCAGATTTCAGGATTGGACACAACTCATCAATGCAACAAGAATTTTACTTGACTAAAGAAGCTTTTCAGACCATAGCATCTCATATTTCTTGGGGAAAATATAGCACTTCAAATCAAGTGGAGCAAGGCGGTATTCTTCTGGGTACAGTTTATAAAAACCCGGAAACTAATATTATTTATGGTATGGCAGAACAGGCAGTAAACGGAAGTCTAGCTAGGGGTTCTGCTGCTTATTTAGAAGTGACTCATGAAACTTGGAGAGAGATGCTAAATCAAGTTGATAGAATTTATCCAAACCTACAAATTATAGGGTGGTATCATACACATCCAAATAGTCTTGATGTGTTCATGTCAGGTACAGACCAAACAACTCAACGAAGGTTATTTAGCCAAGATTGGCAGTTCGCCATTGTCTTAAATCCTCATCGAACGATTTGGCGAGCTTTTTATGGTAGAAATTCAACCGAGTGCAAAGGGTATGTTTTATCTGAATAGATATAGCAATAATCTCAGAAATAATTGTTGAAAAAATTACTGCTGAAATATTAAACTGTTAGATTATGTTTGTTTTTAGTCGGGGTAGGGTGTGTCCCGGCTTCGTTCAGTTTTGGATTTTTGGTAACAAGATCAAGCTAGCCGGAACGCACCGGATTCGGGGACAAGGTGACAGAGAAAAGTCATAAAGAATAATTGCTATGGTGCGGTGCAGCGACTTCCAGATTGTCCTCTTGCTTGTAGCACGCAAAACCTGGGGATTATCCGAAAACTTTTGGTAGGTTAAACCCTGAGTCATGCTTTCTATAACCTCAATTTCAGCGACGACATCTTGAAGTCGTCTTAAAAAACTCCTAGATGGCACGAATCGCCTCCCTCAATACCGAATCACGAACATAAGGCCGCAGTGAATTAGGTGTTCCCACATCAACCGAACAGCCAAAAAGCTCCTTTAAAAACGACTCCAGGCGCAGCAAGGTAAATAACCCCACCGGATGATGAAACTCAACCAAAATATCGACATCACTTTCCGCTGTCGCCTCGTCTCGCGCCACAGAACCAAAGAGAAACAAGGCTTTCACACCAAACTCCTCCAGGCGATCGCGATGACACTGAACTAACGCCAGAACCTGTTGTTTATCCATATCCCCCATCTCTACCACGGCTCCCAAGCCATTGGAAAACTCCCCTTTCAACTTCGCAACTCGTTCTATTCTTTGGATGAGGAGTTTCGAGGGTTTGGCGAATTGATTGAAGCTGAGGTAAAATAGGGGAAGAAAGCTCTAGAAGTATTGGGAGTCAGACCATGACACAGGAGTACCGGACATCAATAGCTCAAGACGGGTCAGAACAGGTGTTAAGAATACCACCTGAGTTTGCTATGAGTGAACAAGATGTTGTATTACGTAAACAGGGTTCTCTCTTGGTGATTCAGCCTGTTTCTGATATTCCTTCTGAGACCTCTTTACTATCTTTACTCAAGAGTTTTTCGAAAATTGAGGATGAGTTTCCTGATGTAGACGAGAATCTTCAACCTTTAGATAATGTAAAAAATTAGAATATAAACAAATCACGGTAGTCCTGAATGGTAATAGTCAACCGCAGAGTGAGGCATTATAATGATGCACAAAGTACCAGATTGCACCAACATGATTACTCAATTTCTTGGAAAATGATAAGGTTTTCCGGACTAGTCGTCCAACACGCTGCCGTAGGGTGTTGTTCAAACGTTCAATACGGCTCGTTTTGCCTGAGTCCTTGCTCACAGCTTGATGTCGTTTATTAGGAATTACCTGTTCATAGGCTTCCCAAAAATCTGTGAAACAGACGGCACACTGGCGGTAAACTGGTGGCAATGATTGCCAAAGCTGCTGCGCTGATTTTCGAGAACGATCCCCAATGAAGACCCCAACAATTTCACGAGTCTCGATATCAATAGCGAGCCAGACCCAGACTTTGTTATCTTTGTTACCAACAAAAGACCACATTTCATCAAGCTGAAGGGTCAGTTTTCTTTTTTTTTGGGGTCTTCTGGATGTAGGGTTATAATATAAACTTATCAAGTAAAGCAAGATAGAAAACGCCTGCGCATATTTTCAAAATTCATAAAGCCATAGGCCTGACGCTTTATCAGTTTAAGACGATTATTGATTCCCTCCATTACACCATTAGTTGTTCGGCTTAAGAAATAATTACATATCGTGTCAAGGTGATTACGAATTGTCTTAACAGCATCACCATAAATATGGCGTGCTTCATGCAACCATTCTTCAAATTTCTTCTTGGCAATGTCTCGATCTTGCGTGTTCTCATATATAGCATTAGTCAAGGTGGTTAGGACGCAGATTTGAGAACGGAATCCATGGCATCATGGAGAGAATCAAACTGCTCAATACAGTGGCGAATACGGGCTTTCAGCCACGACCAACATTTCTCTATTTTGTTGAGGTCTGGCGAATAAGGTGGTAGATAGAGTAAACGGCATTGAGCTGCCTCCACCAGTTCAGCAATCCGCCCCCCTTTATGAAACGTTGCATTGTCCAATACTAGAGTCTGACCTGGCTTCAGTGTTGGAATTAAGATGAACTCCAACCACAACTCAAACACTATCCGATTACAACAACCCTCAAAGCTAAAGGGAGCTAAGAGTTGTTGATGACACCATGCGGCTATCATACTTACCCTGCCCTGCCTCTTCCCTGATTTGAGTGCATGGAAGCGTTTTCCTTCCTCGCAGTAACCATAAGGGTAATCCGAGTCCTGACTATTCATGCCGGCTTCATCGAGGTAGACCACTTCTTCCGGCTCCATCTGTTCAATCTGAGCCATAAACTCCTCTCGCTGTTGCTCATCACGTTCTTGGTAGCCGTAAGTTTTTTTTTCTGGTGAAGCCAATTTTCTTCAAGGCTCTGGATATGGTGCGAGGAGAGATGTCGTCATCCCAAAGTTCAGCCATTTGAGCTGCTGTTTTGTCGCCATGCTCTTGGGCAAAAGCCTTGAATTTTTGCCAGTCGGTAATTTTGTGGTTATTGCCAGGTCGGTGATGAGGTTTAGGGAGGAAGTCTCCGGTCTGTGCTTTTCTTTGCAGCCAGAGATTAATGGTGTTCCTGCTGACATGGAAAACTTGACTGGCTTCTGTTTTGGGCATACCGTCTAGTTCAATGGCATCAATAACTTTTTGTCTGAGGTCGTAACTATAGGGGGCTGGCATTTTTGGTCTTCTTAGTCATCTCGTCCTCTCCATTATACGTCCTAAGTGTTCTGTCTTGTGCTATATCTCTCTAAAACGTTCTTTCAATTGGTAAGCTTTTTGCAATTTTTTGGACTGCCTCAACACCAGATCTAGCTTTTCAATTTGCTCATTACTTAAGTCTTCTCTATTTTTGAGTAACACCCATTTTGCTCCTCTTATTTTCACCTTAAATCGAGTCTGCTTCCGGATTTTATCAAGATTGTCATTCACCGCTTTCATGACGTGAAATCTATCAATAGAAATCTTGGCATTAGGAAATACTTTCTTGATGAGCTTTGGAAATCCCCCCCACATATCTACACTGACTTCTTCGACCGCTTCCCTGACCTTTAAAGGCTGCTGCATAAGAATTTCAGCAATTTCGTCTTGCTGGTGAGAGTCAATAACTTCTATCAATTTCCCTTGATCTAGATCGCTCGCCACGGTGGCAAAATCTTTGTGCCCTTTCCGTTTGGCTATCTCGTCTAACCCCAACCTTTTGACTTGTCCCCAGCTCTTTTTTTTTAAATCGTACAAATGCTGGTGAATCCCATTTACCTGATCCCAGGATAAGTCTTCTTCTTTTCTGACGGACTCGACGCTACTAGCGATGACTCGATCATAAATGTATTCTTCATACCGCTTTGTGAATCTTCGTCCAGATTCAACAAAATCCAGCTCTTCTGTGAAATATTTTTGACAATGTTTGCAGTAGAACTGACGCCGTGGTATGTTCAGATAAACGAGTTGACCCGAAATCGGTAAGTCTCTCACCATCACGGTTCGTATTTGGTTCAACTCGCCCGTCTTTTTCCCGCAATGAGGGCAAACAATTTCGTCATCTTTAAAGCCAAGTTTTAAAAATATTACTTGACCCTCCCGGACTACATTTTCAACCCGCACCTGGGGTAAATTCACTAATTCTTCTATCAAAAAGTTCATCTTTTTATTGTCCTAGATTAGTATTACTATTATACACTTTTCACCTCAAACCCGGAAGACCCTTTTTTTGGGAGAAACTTCAACCTGTTTAGGGAGGTTGTCAAACTTTTGATTAACATACATCTGTAGCCAACGCTCGGATACCCCGGTCACTCTAGCAATGGCAGCCAGAGCCAAACGCTCAAGCAACAACTTATCAATCAATTGACGAGTGGCTTCGTCGATCGGCTGTCGAGTTGGGTTTTCAACAAACTGTCGTCCACAGTCCTGACAACGAAATCGAGCTTTACCATAATGAGTGTGCCCGTATTTGATGATTTTGGTAGATTGGCACTTTGGACAGTTCATTGGTCTATCAAAACAGTGTACAATTTCTATTATACACGACTACCATTACCATTCAGGACTACCCAAATCACAACTATTAGGCAGACGGATAGGACTCTAAAATATCTGTTAGAGATTTTTTTAGAATCGGCAAGTCTGAATGTAGCGTCTCCCAAATGACCTCACTATCAACTTGGAAATATTCATGAATAACACGATTACGGAGTCCTCGAATTTGAAACCAAGGAATGCTTGAATCGAGTGCTTCTAAATCATTAATTACACTTGAAATTGCCTCGCCAATTACAGCAATGCTATACAAAGTAGCACGCAAAACCTGGGGATTATCCGAAAACTGTTGGTAGGTTAAACCCTGAGTCATGCTTTCTATAACCTCAATTTCAGCGACGACATCTTGAAGTCGTCTTAAAAAACTCCTAGATGGCACGAATCGCCTCCTTCAATACCGAATCACGAACATAAGGCCGCAGTGAATTGGGTGTTCCCACATCAACCGAACAGCCAAAAAGCTCCTCTAAAAACGACTCCAGGCGCAGCAAGGTAAATAACCCCACGGGATGATGAAACTCAACCAAAATATCGACATCACTCTCCGCCGTCGCCTCGTCTCGCGCCACAGAACCAAAGAGAAACAAGGCTTTCACACCAAACTCCTCCAGGCGATCGCGATGACACTGAACTAACGCCAGAACCTGTTGTTTATCCATGACCTGACCTGGCTTTCGAGGATGATTAATCCCTACCTAGTCTAGCCTACCCCCTATCCATGCCTCCCATCTACCTCGACTACCACGCTACCACCCCCGTTGACCCCCGCGTCATCGACGTGATGACCGACAGCCTCACCCACCACTTCGGGAACGCCAGTAGCATCGACCACCCCTACGGCGATCGCGCGGCCGCACAAGTCAAAACCGCCAAACAGCATCTAGCCACCCTCATCGGCGCATCTCCCCGGGATATCCTCTTCACCTCCGGCGCAACGGAAAGCATCAACCTCGCCATTCAGGGATGTTTGCGGGACACCCCCCTCCAGATCCTCCTCAACCCCCTCGAACATAAAGCCGTTCTCGATACCTGCGAGGCGATCGCCCAACGGGGACAGGCCCAACTCCACTATCTCACCCCCAGCGCCACTGGACAACTCAACCTAGAAGAAATTGACCGCTACTGTGGCCAAGGAATCGACCTGCTGTGCGTCATGGCCGCCAACAACGAAATCGGGACCATCTATCCCGTGGAGGCGATCGCCAAAATCGCCCAAACCCACCAAGTCCCCTATCTCTGCGACGGCTCCCAAGCCGTTGGAAAACTCCCCTTCCAATTTCGCGACTGGGGAATCACCTTTCTGGCCCTCTCCGGTCATAAATTCTACGCACCCCAAGGCTGTGGCGCCTTAGTGGTGCGTCCCCAAACCCCCCTCACCCCCCTCCTCTACGGTGGCGGCCAGCAACGGGGACAACGACCGGGAACCCTCAATCTACCGGGGATTGTCGCCTTAGGAGAAGCGGCCCGCCGACGGACCCTGGAAATGGAGGCCGACGAATCTCGGATTGCGCGTCAACGCGATCGCCTCCAGTCCATCCTGCAAGCCAACATCCCCCAACTTCACATCAACGGCGACCTCGACCATCGCCTCGCCGGAAACCTACATATCTCCATTCCTGGGATTCCCAACAGTGCCATTATCGCCCGAGTGCGCGATCGCCTAGCCATCTCCACCGGGTCCGCCTGCACTTCCGGCGTAGAAACCCCTTCCCATGTCCTGCGAGCCATTGGCTTATCCGACTCAGCCATTGAAGGCTCCCTCCGGATTGGTTTAGGGAAATTCACCCGTGACGCCGACCTGGACGAAGCCGCGACGATTCTCAGCCAGGCCCTCCTAGCCATTCAGAAAATTATGTCAAGATAGGCACAATAGCTCTGACGTAATAAACCTGACTGTGATACAAGCGACTGAAACCCGTTCCCAAACTCCCCAATCCCAAACCGAGGTGAGCTTCCACTACCATGTGGCCATGTCCCAGCCTCAATCCCACCTCCTGGACATCACCCTGGAGGTTCGCAACTGGACTGCTGGCCATCTCGACTTAACCTTCCCCGTCTGGACTCCTGGCTCTTATTTAGTCCGGGAATATGCCAAACAAATTCAAGAGTTTACCGCAAAAACCGATAGCGGAACTCCCCTAACCTGGCAAAAACAATCGAAAAATCAATGGCGGATTCAAACGAAAAATCAGCCGCATCTCTCTATCTCCTATCGCCTCTTTGCCAACGACCTCACTGTTCGCACCAATCACTTCGATGAAACCCATGCCTATTTTAACGGTGCGGCGACCTTTTTCTATAGTCCGGGACTCGAACATCACCCCATTGAGGTCACCATTCATCCTCCTCATCCCGATTGGCAAATTGCGACAACTCTACCGGCTGTTGAAAATCAAGCGAACTGCTTTCACGCCGCTGATTTTGATACCTTAGTCGATAATCCCTTTGAAGTGGGGATTCAAGAGCGTCGTAGTTTTGAAGTTTTGGGAAAACTCCATGAGTTCGTGGTTTGGGGACAGGGAAATCTCAATCTCGATCGCCTCGTCGAAGATACCAAACGCATCATTGAACTCGAAGCCAATCTCTTTGACGGCTTACCCTACGATCGCTATCTCTTTCTTCTACATCTGTCCGCCGGTGGCTTTGGTGGCTTGGAACATAAAACCTGTTGTTCCCTCAACTATCCCCGCCTAGCCTTCCAAAATCGCGATCGCTACCGTCGTTTCATGCAGTTGGTGGCCCATGAATTTTTCCATCTCTGGAACGTCAAACGCATTCGACCCAAGGCGTTAGAACGCTTTGACTATGAGGCGGAAAACTACACCCCCTCTCTCTGGTTCTGTGAAGGCGCCACTAGCTATTATGATATGCTCATTCCCCTCTGGTCGGGAATTTATGGGGGTAAAGCCTTCCTGAAAATCTTTAGTAAAGATGTCACCCGCTTTTACAACACCCCAGGACGTTTGATACAACCGCTGAGTGAATCCAGTTGGGATGCTTGGATTAAACTCTATCGCCGCGACGCCAACAGTGATAACTCGCAAATTTCCTATTATCTCAAAGGGGAAATGGTGGCGTTGATGCTGGACTTGACCATTCGCCGTAATAGCCAAAATGCGCGATCGCTCACCGATGTCTTGCGTCACCTGTGGGATGAGTTTGGGAAACCGGAAATTGGCTATACTCCCCAACAACTACAAGCGGCTTTTGAAACCGCAGCCGGTCAAGATTTAAGCGAGTTTTTCCAACGCTATATCCATGGAACGGAAGAGTTACCCTTAAGTGAGTATCTCGAACCCTTTGGCTTACGGATTAAAACCGATGAAGCCAAACAACCACCATTTCTGGGAGTACGGGTGAGTGACGATCGCGGAATCACCTTAGTCGATTTCGTCGAGGCCGGTTCCCCAGCAGCGGAGATTGGATTGGAACCGGGAGACGAACTGCTAGCGATTAACCGCTTGCGGGTAACCGCAACCGATTTTGGCGATCGCCTGCAAGACTTTAACGCGGGGGATGAGATTGAACTGAGTTTCTTCCATCAAGACGAACTAAAAATGATGCGTCTCACCCTCAGCGAACCCCGTCCCGCCAATTATACCGTGGTGACAGTCGATAACCCCACTCCAGAACAGGCTCAGAATTTCCAGGCTTGGTTAGGGGTAGAGATAACCAATCTCTAACTGGCGACTCCTAACTCTGAGGAGAGGCCCTCACCTCTAATAGCTCTAATCCTGAAACCCCTGACCTCTTGATTGTCTCTGTATCAATATCCTCCAGGGAGACGACCGTAGGGGAGTCTCCCTAAAGACTACTATAACGAGCGGCGATCGCCAGACAGGTGTTCAACTTAGGAATCACATCCACCAACACATCAAAACTATCCTTACTTAAACAAAGCAGCAAGGCATCCGTCTCCGCCGTAATGGTGGCAGAATAGGGAGTTTCTCCAAATAAACCAAAGTCCCCAAAATAGCTACCCGGAGTCAACAAAACTGGCTCATCCGAAAAACTTGAACAGGCCTGTAACCTCCCTTGATAAATAATAGAAAGTTGTTTACCTAACTCCCCTTCCTCACAAAAAAGATCCCCCGCTGAGTAAGTCCGTTTCTGAAACCCTCGATCTAACGACCAAAGTTCATCTAGAGATAACTCCTGAAATAACACCAAAGTTTTGAGAAATAAAATGCGGTCAAAGGATAAGTGACCCGATCCCTGAGTCTTGGTAATTTCCGTGATTAACCCCTTCACGACCCGATCGCGATCGCCCAATAGGCCCGCCGGCAATTCTTCCTGGTAACTTACCCAAACTCGCAAGGCCCCAGCCCGAATCCAATGATCTTCTGTATTAAACATCTCCTGTAACAGGGCCAGTGCCTCCTCCACTGGTGGGAATTGAGACGAGGAAACCGGCCCATCTGGATGTTCAATTAGAGGCACAATTGGAAACACATAACGACGATGAGGTAAAGTCTCCAGAGTTTCCAACGCATTATCGCGATCGCGCTTCTCTCCCCGTTGCAATAACTGCCGTACTTCCGCCAAAGTGCGACGATTGCCCAAACAAGACAGCACATGAAAGACTTGATTCACCACCCGCTGAGTGCGATCGCGAAATACCCCAATCAGGGGTTGCCATTGGGGAGACCCTTGAGGGATTCGTTGCCACCAATCCCGAATTAACGCCGCTCGCCGATAATCCGCCTGGAGATAACTCTCCAAAAACTGAAAAGCCCGACTCGTCTTCACCGTCGCCAACACCGCCACCGCCGCTTCTGCCACCTCAATCCGGGAATGATTCAAATATCCCTGAGCTAGGCGATCGAGATTATAGTCCTCATAGCGGGCCAGGGCCTTAATCGCCTGCCCTCGCACCGTAATATCCCGATCCTCCAAACCTCGGGCAATATCAGACCAGAACTCCTTTAACTGAACCGACCCCAGTAAATCCACCGCCGCCCCCCGCACAACGGGATTAGGATGGTCTAAAAACCCCGTAGCCAACTCTGCCAACGCTAAATCTTGCTCCGGCTGCAATTGAGCTAATCCCTTCAATCCCTCAATTTGCACATCCACAGAAGCCCCTTCTAACAAACTCTGCAACTGAGGAATCATCGTCACATCCCCCAGATTCCGGATACCCCGAATCACCACCGTTTTGGTCTCATCATCTAAAGACGACTCCCAAAATTGGCGACAGCCTTCTCGGAGGGGTTCAGGCAAGTTGACAGATTGCTGGGCCAACACACAAGCCAACCCTTGAATCGTAGCTGCCGGACTCCTCAGTAGCCAGGTTAACTGACCCTCAGAAAAAGACTCACCCCGAGCCACCAAAGACTCAAAAGCCAATAACTGGACCCCCAGCTCAGGGGATTCTAAAAGCTGCCACAGAAACCGTGACAGATATTTATCCTCCGGGGTTTTGGCAAAAAAGCGAAATAACGCCCGTCGCTGGGGCAATTCTCTCTGGAAAACCAGGGGTTTAACCTCCTCCAAGACCTGACTCGGACTCCGTAATCCCACCGCTAGGCGTAACGCTTTCTCCTGTTCTTGGGGCTGTCCCTCCCGCAAAAGGGTTTTAAGCCGGGGAATTTGCCCGTTGGGAACCTGGGAAAACAGTTCTTCCAACATCTCCAAATCCATCTCACCGCTGCTAGAAAATAACCGCGTCACCATGGACTGGAAGTAATCCCGACTGAGTTGGCGACGAATTAAGACAAACACCAGCCCTAACCCAGTCCCGAAAAGGGCAATGGCCATAGGGTCGAGATAGGCTTGGGCAACCCAGAGAAACCCTCCCGTGGTGGCCAGGCCCAGAGCATAACAGAGACCATCCGTTAGGGCTCGGACCTTGGCCATATCCCGATTGGGAATTGGGTTATACATGAGGGTGTACACCGGTTGATTCACCGCCGTGTCGATGGTAGAGGAGTTGAAATGGGCAAATAGAGCCGCCGGGAAAGCCCAACCGACACCAAAGCCTAAACTCAGGCCCAGAAACGAAAGGGCAGTAGTGATGGGATAAATAGGATTAGTTCCATCAACCCCCACACGCCCGATGAGGAGTCGCCGGGTGACGAGTAATAAAACCAAGACTTGCAAAATACTGTTGATAGCACTAAAACCGCCGAGAAAGGCTGTAAGCCGTTGGGGGTGGTTGGCGAAATACTGAGCGTAGGCATCGAAATAGAGATATTCAGCAATCCCATACAAGACAATCCAGAGAAAGGTTGACCCCGCTAGCCATTTGAAAATCGGATATTGACGCAGCAGTTCCGGTAGATTACTCGGGGGAGCATCCGCATGGCGATCGCTCTCTTCAGGGGGAATCGGCTGTTCTTGCCGTTGTAGGTTCCAGACGAGAGCGAAAACGACCAGATAGAGAGTCGGAACAAATAGGAGAATGTCCGCTGTGGCCAGGATGTTCGCCAGAACCCCCACGATCATGCCACCCATAAAACCACCAATGGCTTGGCAAACCGTGATATAGGAAGCGATGCGTTTATACTCACGGGACGTGAAATAGTCAGAAATTAGAGTCGGGAGTAAGATGTCCAGTTGTAACGTCCAGAGGAAATAGACCCCAACATAGAGTGCATAATAGATGGGGGGGACGTCCCAGGATAACAGGGCCCGTAACCCTAACATCACACTGCCCGTCAGTAAGGCCCAGTAGCGAAATAACGAGCGATGAGGAATGCGATCGACAATTTGCGAAAACCAGCCATAAATAGGACTAGAGGCTAAGCCCACTAAAATATAGGACAGAGGCAACCCCGCAGCTCCTATATTGCTGACAAAGAGTGAACTAGCTAGGGTGTAGCTCATGACATTCAGGGCCATCACGATCGCCGCTAAGGCCAGGATATGTAGGAGTCGGTTGGAGGAGTGACCGGAACTCGGAGCCGTTACGGTTCGCCAAACACGTTCTAGACTCTGAGTCCAGAGCCGTTGTTTCAGGGTTCCCAAGGAGTGAAGGACAGGGTTCACGTGGCAATAAGAATGAAAATCTTGAACAGAGTGGACAATCGGAACAGTTCGGTGTCACCCTAGTGGCTGAAGAGCATCGGGGCACATTAGCTTTTGCGCCGACTCACCCTCATGAGATTATGACGATTATGAGTGCAGGAACCAAGACTGACGTAGAAATTCGCGCCGCTGGGGAGAAAGGACGGGGAGTGTTTGCCCTGCGTCCTTTTCAGAAAGGGGAAATCGTTGTCGTCGGACGCCGCGTTGGGGTGTATCCACAGCGAACGATTTACTCGATTCAAGTGGATTGGGATGTTCATGTTGAAATGGACGAGCCTGCAATTCGTATTAACCACTCCGATGCCCCCACCACTGGAGTTCAGGATAACCCCTGGGGGGCGTTTAATTTTGTGGCGTTACGGGAAATTGCGATGGGAGAGGAGATTACCTTTGATTATGAAACCACAGAAAGTGAACTGACTGACGACTTTCGGGCCTGTTGTCCTCCGAGGCCGGGACAAGTCAGCCGCAATGGATTTTACAGCTTGCCGATCGCCACCCGCGAAGCCTACGGTAAGTTTGTGGCAAACTATCTTAAGTCTGGGGAGAGTGAATCCAGTTTGAGAAACGTTCATCCCACCTCACCCTTGAAATCCCAGTAAAGTCCCCATGAGTCGCCCCCTTCTCCAATTGTCACTTCTACCCCATCTGGACTATATTGTTATTGATGGGCAATCGCGGATCTTGGATACCTCGGCCAATGTCGAGGAGATTGTCGGTATGGGGGCAGACTTGGCGGTCGGCCAGGATATTTTTGAGCTGTTGCCAGAACTCTTTGGTCTCGAAGCCGTCATGGACTTAATTCGGGATGGCGTTAACCCCTATTTTGAGTTAAAGGCGATCACTCGTTCCCTTGAGAGCCACTCAACTCCCGGCTATTGGGACTTATATATCCTTCCTGACAACTCCCCTCAAACATCCCAAGGTTTACTGTTACTCTTCGAGAATGTAACGGATCGCATGGGCTTGGAACAAACGTTAGTACAAGCCTCGAATGATTTAACCCTAACCGTTAATAAACTTTCCTCGTCGGAGGCGCATATTGAGCAAATTTTGCGCTCCATGCCTGATTCTCTATTTGTCACAAGTCTTTCAGGAAAAATTCTTAAAGTCAATCAAGTTGCTTTAGATTTATTGGGCTATGATGAATCAGAGTTACTTCAAAGTTCCTTGTCAGACTTAATTGTTGACAAAAGCGTGGACATTGTGGACAATCAACGATTTTTGTGTGAAGAAACTGGAGAAATTATTCGGCAATTTGAGCTGATTTTAGAGGGTAAAAATAATCAGCAAGCCATTATATCGTTTACCTGTTCAATGTTTGCCAGTGATTCCAGTGGGGACAGTCACGGTTATAATGATAAGGAACAGCGGCTTATTTATATTGGTCGAGATGTCACCAAAAAACATCTTGCAGAACGCCGCTTAATTGCTCATAACACCGTTACTCAGGTATTATCCCAAGCCCAGGGGTTCGTGGATGCTTTGCCCAAGCTATTACAGGGCTTAGGTGAAGGACTCGCTTGGGATGTATGTGAATTTTGGCAACCCATCCCAGCACATAACTCAACTGAGGCGGAAGCTGATCCTGAACTTCGCTGTATTGATCTTTGGATTCGTCCCCATCTTGAGGGGAATCCATGGACTGATCTGAGCTTCCGCTATGGCTGTCAATGGGTTCAAGAGAGTTGGGTTCAACAGCAGTCTTTGTGGCGGTCTACCTTAGACGATGGGGTGAGCCGACGACAACCTGAAGCTAAACAGATGGGACTGAGTACTGGGTTGTTTTGTCCCTTGACGATTGGTGAAGACTGTCTAGGAATTTTGACCTTATTTTGCAAGCGGTCATTGCCCCGAGATGAAGAATTGGTACAAATGATGGCCACAGCCAGTAACCAAATTGGGCAATTTTTTCAGCGAAAATTAGCTGAAGAAGCCTTGAAACTAGAGCAACGAAAAACAGAACGACTCCTCTTAAACATTTTGCCCTCTAGCATTGCCAATCAGCTTAAAGATGCTCCTGCCACGATTGCTGAACAGTATGAATCAGTGACGATTCTTTTTGCAGATATTGTAGGCTTCACGAAACTTTCATCTCAGATTTCAGCAACAGAACTGGTTAAACTGCTGAACTATATCTTCTCCGCCTTCGACCAACTGACCGAACACTATGAACTAGAAAAAATCAAAACCATTGGTGATGCCTACATGGCCGCTGGTGGCTTACCCATCACCCGATTAGACCATGCCGAGGCGATCGCCGACATGGCCCTAGATATGCAGCAAGTCATCACCGAGTTAAACCGTCAAGCTGGAAGTCGCCTTGATATCCGTATTGGCATTCACAGCGGCCCCGTCGTGGCGGGGGTGATTGGCCTGAAAAAATTTGTCTACGACCTTTGGGGCGATACCGTCAACACCGCCAGTCGTATGGAATCCCATGGCTTGGCGGGCAAAATTCAGGTCTCTCAAGCCACCTATGACTTACTCAAACGTCGTTTTGTTCTAACCCAGCGAGGTAGTTTGGCCATCAAAGGGAAAGGTCAAATGACCACCTATCTCCTCATCGGCCGTCGTCAATCCAAAAAACAGAAGACAGCTAGAAGCCTACCGCCGATTCTGCAAGGGAATCAGGAAATCGCCGACCTAATCCGCCAAAAGTTGCAACAGCAATAAGGGTCGGCGATTGAGTTGGGGAACGGAGAGGGGGAGATTCGAACTCCCGGAAGCTTTCGCTTCATCCGATTTCAAGTCGGACGCAATCGACCACTCTGCCACCTCTCCAAGAGATGCCGTTAGTTATTTTACACCAAATGGGGGGCGATCGCGAACCCCCTCAGCCATCTTTCCTCCATCAGAGGCCTCACCCAGGCCCGTATAATTGATAAAATCAGCGATCGCCGTTACTCATCCAAGCAGGCCACAATGACCGTCAATCTTCCCGCCCAATACGACCCCCAACAGACCGAAGCCAAATGGCAACAGTACTGGGAAGACCATCAGGTATTCAAAGCCGACCCCAACGCCCCCGGTGACCCCTACTGCGTGGTCATTCCCCCGCCCAACGTCACCGGCAGTCTCCACATGGGCCATGCCTTTGAGAGTGCCCTCATCGATACCCTCGTTCGCTATCAGCGGATGCAAGGCCGCAACACCCTCTGGCTACCGGGAACGGACCATGCCAGTATTGCGGTTCAGAGTATTCTCGATCGCCAACTCAAAGCCGAGGGCCAACATCGCGACGACCTGGGCCGAGAAAAATTCCTAGAACGGGCCTGGACTTGGAAAGCGGAATCCGGCGGTAAAATCACCAACCAACTGCGACGCCTCGGGGTTTCCGTTGACTGGACTCGGGAACGCTTCACCCTCGATGAGGGTCTCTCGGAAGCCGTCCTCGAAGCCTTTATCCGTCTCTACAACGATGGCTTAATCTACCGGGGCAATTACCTGGTGAACTGGTGTCCCGAAAGTCAATCCGCCGTCTCTGACCTCGAAGTTGACCAAAAAGAGGTCAATGGTCATCTTTGGCATTTCCGCTATCCCCTCAGTGACGGGTCCGGCTTCGTGGAAGTGGCCACCACTCGCCCTGAAACCATGCTGGGGGATACAGCAGTGGCGGTGAACCCCAAAGACCCCCGTTATGAGTCTCTCATTGGCAAAACCCTAACCCTACCCCTGATGAATCGGGAGATTCCCATCATCGCCGATGAGTTAGTCGACCGAGAATTTGGGACCGGCTGCGTGAAAGTGACCCCCGCTCATGACCCCAATGATTTCGCCATGGGCCAACGCCACAACCTGCCCCAAATCAACATCATGAATAAAGATGGGTCACTGAATGAGAATGCTGGGGAGTTTGAGGGACAAGACCGCTTTGTGGCCCGTAAAAATGTGGTGCAACGCCTCGATGAAGGGGGATTCCTGGTCAAAGTGGAGGACTACAGCCATAGCGTCCCCTACAGTGAACGGGGTAAAGTTCCCGTGGAACCCCTCCTGTCGACTCAGTGGTATATCAAAATTCGTCCTCTGGCGGAGTTCGCCCTCTCCTGTCTCGATGACGACAACTCACCCCAGTTGGTCCCCGAACGCTGGCGGAAAGTCTATCGGGATTGGTTAGTGAATCTCCAGGATTGGTGCATCTCCCGTCAACTCTGGTGGGGTCACCAAATTCCCGCCTGGTATGTGGTGAGTGAAACGGAGGGAGACATCACTGACGACACCCCCTTTATTGTGGCGAAAAGCGAGGCGGAGGCCACCGAGAAAGCCCGGGAACGCTTCGGGGATGGGGCCGACCTCGTTCGCGACCCAGATGTGCTGGATACCTGGTTTTCTTCGGGGCTATGGCCCTTTTCCACCATGGGCTGGCCCCATAATACCGAGGATTTCGAGACCTATTTCCCCACCAGTACCCTGGTGACGGGCTTTGATATTATCTTTTTCTGGGTCGCTCGGATGACGATGATGTCGGGCTATTTGACCGGTAAGATGCCCTTTCAGGATGTCTATATCCACGGGTTGGTCCGGGATGAGAACAATCAGAAGATGTCCAAGTCGAAGGGGAATGGGATTGACCCTCTGCTTTTGATTAATAAATATGGAACCGATGCTCTCCGCTATACCTTAATTCGGGAAGTGGCCGGGGCGGGGCAGGATGTTCGTCTGGAGTACGATCGCCAAAAGGATGAATCGGTCTCGGTGGAAGCCTCCCGCAACTTCACCAATAAACTCTGGAACGCCTCCCGTTTCGTGATGCTGTATTTGGATGAGCAAACGCCGCAACAGTTGGGAACTCCGAACCCTGAGGCGTTAGAATTGGCAGACCGTTGGATTCTCTCCCGGTTTGGGAAAACAGTTGAGACAACCTGCGACTATCTGAATCACTATGGTTTCGGGGAAGCGGCGAAGGGACTCTATGAGTTTATCTGGGGGGATTTCTGTGATTGGTATATTGAACTGGTCAAACCTCGATTACAGGGGGATGATGGGGACTCGAAACGGCTGGCCCAGCAAACTCTGGCGTTTGTCCTCGATGGGATTCTCAAACTGTTGCACCCTTTTCTTCCCCATATTACGGAAGAGGTGTGGCAGGTGCTGACTCAGTCTGGGGATGAGGTGTGTTTGGCGACTCAAACCTATCCTCAGATAGATGAAGCCTTGATTGATGATGAGTTAGAATCCGGGTTCGAGTTGTTGATCGGGGCCATTCGCACCATTCGCAATTTGCGGGCGGAGTTGGAGATTAAGCCCAGTCTCAAGATTGCCGTGATTTTACAAAGTCAGAGCGATCGCGAACGGGGGATTCTGCAACGGGGACAGGCCTATATCGAAAACTTAGCCAAAGTGGACTCATTTACCCTCACCGATGTTTTAGAGGAAGAACCCGGACAAACCATTGCTGGGGTGGTAGGAACGATACAAGTCCTAATTCCTCTGGCGGGGGTGGTGGACATTGAGGAAATTCGCGCCAAAATAGAGAAGAGGCTCACCAAGGCGCAAGCGGAGGTGAACTCCTATGCTGGGCGGTTGAGCAATGCGAATTTTGTTGATAAAGCTCCCGAAGCTGTGGTAGAGGGTGCCCGAGCGGCGTTAGCGGAAGCGGAGACTCAGGTGGCGATGTTACAAAATCGCTTGAGTCGACTCTAAGTCCATCGGTATCGAATCCAGCTACCCTAGAGACAGGGAGCTGGATTAGCTCTGAATTGGTTGGCTCTGTTGGTTTTAAGGCGATCGCCCTATGTTACATCTGGCTCAAGTGACGAAAAAAGGTTTGTTGGGTAAAACGACGCTACGCTTGTTAGCCCGTCGTAAACCCGATGAAACCTGGACCCCCATTTCGGGTGAGGAATTTGTAGAAATGGAAACAAACCTTTATAACGAGGGAATGTTAGTGCTTGCGGAGGTGGGGCCGAACCGCCAGGTGTTGCAGGTGAAAGAGGCCAAGGATTGGGTTTTGGGGTTAGTCCGTCAATATCTCGGTAAAGGGATTACCCCAGAGTTTCTGGAAAAAGAAGTTGAGCGAGCGGAACAGTGGCGACAATCCCTGACGCTACAAAGCCAGGACTTAGCCCGCCGTACCGTGGAGTTGGAAACTCGCCGCGAGCAAATCCAGGCCCTAGAGGAAAAACTGCGGCGGGAGAAACGCCTTCTGCAATCGATGGCGGCCCAGTTGAAAGCCCGAGCCAGTAATAGCTAGTCTAGGGGCTTCACCATCCAATGGGAAAAGGTGCGATAGCCCAGTTTTTCGTAGAGATGAATGGCCCTTTGGTTCTCGGCGAAGACTTGTAGGCCCAGTTGGCGATCGCCCCGTCGGCGGGCCCAAGTTTCCGCATGGTGGACAAGGGCCGAGCCAATCCCCCGCCGGCGATGGTCGGGGTCGACATATAACAGGAAGATATGGGCATGGCGATCGCCGTCAATCTGATCCACCGCATTTCCCAGCCACAAACAGCCCAAGGGCCGACGGCGATGGGGAAATCCTCCCTCATCGTCATGTTGGGCTTCCACCCACCAGAGAGGGGTTTTGGCGGATAAATACTGTTCAATCAGTCGGGGGAGATGGGCAAAGTCTTGATCCGGGTAGAGTTCGCGGTAGGTACGCCGGGCAAACTTGACCAGCTGGGGGCGATCGAGAGGTGATCCGTTGCGTAAACGATAACCGGGAACAAACAAAAGACTTAAGAGGTAGGGGAACTACTGGGGTTGCTGGGGGTTGGGGCTTCGATGGAGACTGGGGAACTCAGGCCCTCAGGCAGAAAAATTCTGGCACTGGTGGCGAGTAGGGCCAGCAGGAAAACAACAACAATGAGAGCGGGGGCGATGTATTGACGAAAAATGTTCATAGAAGAAGGGAACAGGGTTACCACAGAGACACAGAGGACACAGAGGAAGAGGAGATGGGAAGAGGCAAGAGGCAAGAGGGAGAGCTTTGGGGGCCTTGTCAGCCTTGGCTCGATAAGGCTTCTTGTTGAGCCTGTAGGAGTTCTGAGATTCCTTGCTCGGCTAAATCGAGTAGGCCATTGAGTTGAGAGCGGGAGAAACTGCCAGACTCAGCCGTTCCTTGAATTTCAATCACCTCCAATTGCTCGGTCATGACTACATTCAAATCGACATCTGCTGCTACATCCTCCTCATATTTTAGATCCAGAAGCGGTTGTCCTTCAATGAGGCCGACGGAAACGGCGGCGATCGCATGGCTGAGGGGTGATCGGTCTAATTCTCCAGCCTTCACCAGGCGATCGAGGGCCAGGGCCAGGGCCACCCAAGACCCCGTAATAGCCGTGGTACGGGTTCCTGCATCGGCTTGTAAGACGTCAGCATCAATCAGCAGTGTTCGTTCTCCTAACCCCTTTAAATCCACAGCCGCTCGTAAACTCCGGCCAATCAAGCGTTGAATTTCTTGGGTCCGTCCGGAGAGTTTCAAGACTTCCCGCCGCTGGCGTTCCGGTGTGGCACTGGGTAACATCCGATATTCTGCCGTGAGCCAGCCCTGGCCGGCATCCTTGAGAAAGGGAGGAACCCCGGGTTCTACCGTCACTGTACAGAGAACTCGGGTGTTGCCCGAATGAGCGAGAACCGAACTGGTCGCAAAATCGGTGAAGTTAAGGTCAAACTGAATCGGACGCAGGCTATTATGAGCGCGACCATCGGGACGTTGCCAGGGCATAAGTCGAAGGTAGAGATTTAAAATTAGGAGGGTCTCGGAGCATGATGCCACGAAACGATGGTTTAGAGAAGCGGGACTAGAGAGACTTGTCTAAAACATCCTTCATCCGTTCAGCCGCCTCACGAATGAAGTTCAGGTAACTCTGACGTTCCTCCTCATCAAGGCTGTCATCAGTTAGGAGTTCGAGAGACATCAGGATCGTATTCAGAGACGTACGGAACTCATGAGTCTGTTCATTGGGGAACGGAGACTGGGACTGAGGCGACTCGGTCATGATAAAAGGGCTGGAGTGCAACATGGGGGTTCATTTGGTGGAACAAGGACGTTGAGCCCAGTAGAAAATCTGCGTATAATTACGATACAAATTCAACTGTCGCTCAATATTTTATCAGTGTAAATACTGACAAAAGTAGTAGGAATCCGTAAAAATCATGGGCAAGGACATTAAACGTGAAGGATAACGACCTTGAAGATGAGTCTCGCGGGCTCTGTTTTAGGGAGATGGGGCCCCAATAAGAGTCTCAGAGGTGTAGCTGAGGCGATCGCAGGTATTGCACGTCTCCTCAATCGTGGTACGAACCCGTTGGATTTCCTCTAAGAGGGCATCTCGGTTCACCTGGATCATCACATCTTGGTCCAATCGCAATTCCAGGAGTTCAACAGACCACAAAAGGCTTTGTAGTTGAGTTCGTAAATCAAAAGAGGCTTTCGGCCTCAGAGGCCGGTCAGGACTACAGGGGTTGAAAGATGGCAAGGAATTCATCAGGCTTCGTCAATTCAGTATCCCTATTATCTTGGGGAATCTTTGAGCCCGCGACGATCTCAACCCTGCGATCGATTGATTGTCATCCCCAATCCTCGTGACAGCTACCTAACTGTCCAGGTGATGGATCCAGGGGCTAACACTAGATCCAGATCACAGATAACTCATCGTTCTTCTCGCCTCAATTGCAATCATCCTGTTAATGCTATGAGCTGAGAACCTGTAGGGATTGCCGAGTATCAGTACTATTACGCATAAAAAATAACAACTTACCTAGAAAGTCGTTATTTTCACGGACTATGACATGACGATTTCTGTCTCACCCAAAAGTCCCCTCCAATCCTTATAATCTTAACTAATGGCTATGAAATTCTTTATGTTTTTCAGTCTTTCAATTGATTGTGATTTATTTTTTGGTTAAAAAATGTAATAGTTAACTAAGGTGTCAGAAGTCAAAATATACCAGCTAAGTATATTTACTTATCCTATATTTTTTGGACAGCCTGTCTTATTCTTAGAAGATCCTTTAAAATTACAACTTTGCCTCCAAAGTCCGTAACATTACTCAGGTTAAATTCAGTAATTTCCCTTAAAGCTTCAATTTCTTGAATGAAAGTTCCAAAATTATCCAACTCGCTTTCTCTTCACAGAACCTTTAAAAATCAAGTGTCTTCTGTGTAGACTTCACAAAGAGGGTCTAAGTTCCTTGTCTCAATGTCGTCTTGCCGATAAGTTGGGTACATGAGGGCAAGCAACCTATTGTTTTGATACGTAACCCAACTGACCCAGGAATTTACAATGAATACTAGCTTCTTAACCAAAACATCTCTATTTACTGCGGGACTAACCCTAGCCTCTCTGAGTCTAGGAGTCAATCCCTCCATGGCTCAATGGAACTACACGATCGACTCCTTCACCGATGGTCACAATGCCCAGTCTAGAGTGGGAAGTCAGAGTGAATTTGAATTCTACGGCATGGCGCTGATGGACGATGGGGAGAACATCTTCATCGCCATCAACTCGAACTTAAGTCTTGATGGCGCGACATCTAGTCACGCTCAGAGTGGTGTCATCAGCTATGGCGATTTCTTCTTCAACTTCACCGGTAGTGGACTCGATGATGCCAACGGCAATCTCTTCGCCATTAACTTTGCCAACAACACCGACAGCGGCGTCAGTGAAGCAGGGGTTTATCGGAATGTCACTGGAACGAACGTGGCTGGGATAAACTCAGGATTCGACCATCTGAACCATCATGCCAATACGGTGAACAACCTCGCTGTCAACAAAACTGGCGGTGGAGAAGGTGCTCGCATTGGTGACTTAGCCAGTAACGATGCCTACTGGCAATCAGGTGTCAACCAAAAATACAAAGTTGTCAACTCCATCGCTTCAGGAGAACGGGTCGGTGGCATCAATATGTTAGAAGCTTCGACCCTAGCCGCCTTAGGTTTGGACTTTGGCCAGTTCAGTGCCACCGGAACCTACACCTTTGGCTTCAGCTTCGACAGAAATCTCCTACCCAGTGGGGATTTCATCGCTCACATTTTCGCCGAATGTATCAATGATGGCATGGCCATGGTCGGCAATTTGGCCGATCGCAGCATCGTCGATCCCCAACCGGTTCCCGAACCCGCTTCTGTCTTGGGATTGTTAGCGGTAGGCGGTTTGATGCTCAAAGGCAAACGGAACCGCACCGCCTAATATCGCGGATAGTCTGAGAGCGACATCTTAAAGGGATCTATTAAAACAGACGTGGCAACGCTACGTCTGTTTTCTTTTGCCTCGTTCTTCTTGGCTCCTTCCCCCTTTTCTCTGTGTCCTCTGTGCCTCTGTGGTGACCCTACTGCCTATTGCCCCTTCCCTATTGCCTATTGCCTATTGCCTATTGCCTCTTGCCCCTTGCCTAATATGGTATCTTTGGATATTTGCAGACCATACGAGTGTAGAGCGCGGTACGCCCCCTATGAGCCACGAAATTTTCATGCCCGCCCTCAGTTCCACCATGACCGAAGGGAAAATCGTCTCCTGGACCAAAGCCACGGGAGACAAGGTGGAGAAAGGCGAAACGGTGGTTGTCGTTGAATCCGACAAAGCCGATATGGATGTTGAATCCTTTTACGACGGTTACTTAGCCGCCATTCTAGTCGCTGATGGGGAAGTTGCCCCAGTGGGTAGCACCATTGCCCTGTTAGCAGAAACCGAAGCTGAAATCCCCCAAGTTCAAGAAAAAGCCCAACAGCAGAGTTCCTCAGCCCCCGCTCCAGCGGCTGCCCCAGAACCGACCCCAGAACCGGCTGCTGTTGGGGCGGTGACCAGTCAAAATGGCTCCAGTAGCCAGTCCAGTGGTCGCCTCGTTGCCTCTCCTCGGGCCCGCAAACTCGCCAAACAGCTTAAGGTGGACTTAAGCACGCTGCAAGGCAGTGGCCCCTACGGTCGCATCGTCGCCGAAGATGTGCAACAGGCCGCCGGACAGCCCGTTTCTGCCCCCACGGTCACCCCGGTGATGCCCGCTGCCCCCGCTGCTGCCCCGGTTCCCATGACAGCCGCTGCCAGCCCCGCTACCGCCCCCGTCACCCCTGGGCAGGTGGTTCCCTTCAATACCCTACAAGGGGCAGTCGTCCGCAATATGACCGCCAGTTTGTCGGTTCCGGTGTTCCGGGTGGGCTATACCATCACCACCGATGCCCTGGATAATCTCTATAAGCAAATCAAGTCCAAGGGCGTGACGATGACCGGCTTGTTAGCCAAAGCCGTGGCGGTTACCCTACAAAAACACCCCCTACTCTATGCCAGCTACACCGAGCAAGGGGTGAAGTATAACGGAAATATCAATGTTTCGGTGGCTGTGGCTATGCCCGATGGGGGCTTGATTACCCCAGTCCTGCAAAATGCTGACCAGGTGGATATTTATTCCCTCTCCCGCAATTGGAAAGACCTGGTGGCCCGCTCTCGCAGTAAGCAGTTGCAACCGGAAGAGTACAACAGTGGTACCTTCACACTCTCCAATTTAGGAATGTTTGGGGTCGATCGCTTTGATGCCATTTTGCCCCCGGGACAGGGTTCGATTCTGGCCATTGGTGCCTCTCGTCCCCAAGTGGTGGCCACCGACGATGGCTTAATGGGGGTCAAACGACAAATGCAAGTGAACATCACCTGCGACCACCGGATTATTTACGGTGCTGATGCGGCGGCGTTCCTGAAAGATTTGGCTGGGTTGATTGAACGCAATCCCCAATCTCTGACTCTGTAATCAGGAGATATCCGCTGTCAGGGGTTCCCAGGGGAGGAGTGAACCTCATCTTGGGACCCCTGACCTCTTCTATGACCGGGTTTTACCGTAGCCAAACATGGGTATCGACGTTCAGCACCTTCCCTAGTTTGAGCAGATCCTGGTCATCGGCGGCGAGAGCGTTGTCTTCGATCGCCCCCTTGAGCCAGGCATAATAGAGTTCCTGGATGCGATCGAGGGCTAACCCCAATTGCAGGCTGTCGCCGATTTCAACCAATTTGGTAATCTGAGCGATTCCTTCCTCACGAGAGGCCGGTCCCCGGTCATCGTCGCTGCGATGCAACAGATGCCACAAGGCCCGCCAAATCAACTGTTCCAGGGACTGTTTCGCCTCAGGAACCTTGAGATGACAGTTCATGGTTTGGGCTTCAATGGCAATGGCAGTTAATTCCATCCAATAGTCGACTTTGACGGGTTGCTCATCCAGGCGATTGAGTTGCTCGACTAAACCGCGAACAGCCTCTAAACAGCGTTGATTGAGAGCGATTTCAGCCGCCACCTGGAGTTCCCGGGGAACGTTGAGATGATTGCGTTGTAGGGCTTTGAGAACGCCATAGTTATCGCGATAGACCTGTCCATAGAGGCGATCGAGTCGTTTCAGGGTTTGCCGTTCTAATTGGTGAATAATCCGTTCTTCTTCTTCGGCGAACAGATCCGAAAGGCCAAAGGTTTGGCCATTCAGGTGACGGTTCATAGCCAGAATCGTCTGAGCGGCACTGGCGGACTCCAGGGCGGTAAATAGGGCTTCCTTCATGTTGCGGTACTCCAGACGGCCGGAGAAGGGCTGAACACAGCAATGGAAGTCCAATCCGCCTAAATGTAAGACGGCAAAGGTCAGATGGACCGATTCCCAGGTAATCTCGGAACTAAACTCCGCTTGGCCCACCGCTAGGGTGAGGGTTCCCAGGTGTTGCAGTTGATAGTCCAGTTGTCGGGCTTGGTAGCAATAGACGCGATGTTCCGGTTGATAGGTCTTAAACAGGGAACTGATGGCATAATGAGCGGCAATCTGTTCAATGCTGACCTGGTTGGGTTTGACGTTATGGCGATAGACGGCAGCACCATCGCCAAAGAAGGGGACGTTGGAGGGAGCGGCGGCCAGTTGGGCGATAAATTCCGGTTCGATATCCTGTCCGGTGATTTGGCTCGCCAGTTCGATCGCCCGAGCGGCATAGCGGAGGATTTGGGTT
This sequence comes from Phormidium yuhuli AB48, assembly GCF_023983615.1. GTDB lineage: Bacteria > Cyanobacteriota > Cyanobacteriia > Cyanobacteriales > Geitlerinemataceae > Sodalinema > Sodalinema yuhuli. The sequence goes on from NZ_CP098611.1 coordinate 1,650,522, forward strand.
CCTTCAGGACGGGAGATTTCCTCGAAGAACCAGCCGCAACTGGTGTACATCAGCAGGGTGTGACGCTGCATTTCCAGGAGGCGTAGGGCGTCGATTTGTTCACTGGCGGTGAGTTCTCGCACTTGATGCTGACGCAGGAACTCGGCCACATTCTCACGACTGCGATCGCCCAAAATGCTGATATATTCATCGCGAGCTGTCCAGGGATCTCGCAGCAGACGACCCCCTTCGCGAGTGTAGACCTCTTCGAGGCGATCGCGAACCCAATCGAGGGCATCCCGCAGGGGCCGCCGCCATTTTTGCTGGGTTCCGCCGCCGCCGCCACAGCCACAGTCATCCTGCCAGCGATCGACGCCGTGAGAACAACTCCAGGCGGTGACGGGTTTGAGTTCACATTCCCAGGTGGGGGGGTTAACGCTGCGATAATGGGCAAAGTTGGTGACCGTCCAGCCCCGATTGGGAAATTCCTGGGTTAGGCAGTAAGCGACGCATTTTTCTTTGTCCCGTTTGTGGTGGCCAAAGGTTTCGCCGTCGGTGGCGACGGAGATAATTTGAGCCGGGCGATGGTCCCCATGAATGGCGATTTCCAGACGGCCGGCGAAATTATAGGCACTTTCGAGGACATCATTGAAGCCCATATCCCGAGAGATGGGCCCGTCATAGAAGAAGACATCCAGATAGGGCCGTTCAGCGTCGGGCCGTCCTTCAGCATCCTTGAGATAACAGCGATAGGGACGGCTGGGGTCGATTTGTCCGCCACCGACTTCGTACCAGGTGGGGTCAGGATTGTCCTCAGTAGCCATGGGGCGACAGCGTTGCACCTGAGAGGGGGCCAGGACGACAAATTGGATTCCTTCGTTAATGAGGGCTTCCACAGTGGGATAGTCGATGGCCGTCTCCGCTAACCACATTCCCTCGGGATCGCGGCCAAAGTGTTTTTGGAAGTCAGCCTTACCCCAGCGGATTTGAGTGCGTTTGTCCCGGGCATTGGCCAGAGGGAGGATGATGTGGTTGTAGACTTGGGCGATCGCATTCCCATGACCCCCGAGTCGTTTGCAACTGTGGCGATCGCCCTCAATAATCCGTTCATAGACTTCGGGATCATGGCCAGCAATCCAATTCATCAGGGTTGGCCCGATATTGAAGCTGAGATATTCGTAATTGTTGACAATCTCCACCACCTCCCCTTGGTCGTTCAAGACTCGAGCAAAGGCATTGGGGCGATAGCATTCTGCATGGATGCGTTCATTCCAGTCATGGAAGGGACTAGCACTGGGTTGTCGTTCGATCGCATCCAAGTAAGGATTTTCTCGTGGGGGTTGATAGTAGTGACCATGAACCGTAACAAACACTCCAGTTTGTTGCCGGGGCAGTGTCGCCGAACGCTCTAGATTGGCGTTCAAGGCATCTGTGGAAATCGGGTCAGAGGTGAAGGTCATAGGGGGTAGGGACGGTAATAAAGCGTCGTAATGAGGTCAGTATCGAAGAATTGAAACCGCAGTCTTATCAGGAGTTCTAACAGGACTGCCCCCAATTGAGCGATCGCCTGAGACGTGCTGGGGGCCGTCAACCTGTAGGGTCATTTTAGCAATGAAATTCAATAGTTTTCAGTGACGTTACTACAATTTTTGTTACGAAACATTGCACTTAACGTGATAAAAATGGGAATAATTTTTAGGCGATCGCCTGTTAACAAATGGGGATCAACCCTTAACCCTTCATAATTGACCGCAGCGACATCTTGCAGCAAGCCCCGGGTCTAAGCGATGCGTTCCGGCCGGTAGGGGCGAAAAATCCCCTCCTGGGAGGGGCAGGGGTGGGTTCCCCTCCTGGGAGGGGCAGGGGTGGGTTCCCCTCCTGGGAGGGGCAGGGGTGGGTTATGCCTTTTGCCTTCTCCCCCCTCTTGCCTTTTGCCTATTGCCTTTTGCCCTTATCATGAAAACTTTAATTCTCTCCCTCCTCCTCACCTTCCTCCCCATCTCCATCGCCGCCGAATGGCTGCATTGGGATGCCAGCATCATTTTCCTCACCGCCGCCATCGCCATCATCCCCCTGGCCGCCTGGATGGGAACCGCCACCGAAGAACTGGCCGTCGTCGTCGGCCCCACCCTCGGAGGACTCCTCAACGCCACCTTTGGCAACGCCACTGAACTGATTATCGCCCTCATTGCCCTGCGGGCCGGCCTAATCGAAGTCGTCAAAGCCAGCATTACCGGCTCAATCATCAGTAACCTCCTACTCGTTATGGGATTTTCCATGTTTCTCGGAGGAATTCGCTATAAATCCCAAAACTTCCAACCCGTCATCGCTCGCCTCAACGCCTCGGTGATGAACCTAGCCACCGTGGCCATCCTCGTTCCCACCGCCGTCGTCGCCACCTCCCACGGTATCCCGGAACTGACGATTCAGAAACTCTCCAGCATCGTGGCGGTGATTCTCATCATTGTCTATGGCCTAACCCTGCTGTTTTCCATGAAAACCCACGCCTATCTCTGTGATGTGGGAGAAGCGGAAAATGAATTAGAGTCTGGAGAAGCGGGCGAGTCCCCCAATCCCTGGTTATGGTCTGGGGTCTTGCTTCTCTGTACCCTCGCTGTCGCCTATGAGTCCGAGTTGTTGGTGGGGTCCCTGGAACTGGCCACAGAATCTCTCGGCTTCACCCCCCTGTTCACTGGGGTGATTCTCGTCCCCATCATCGGTAACGCCGCCGAACACGCTACCGCCGTCACCGTCGCGATGAAAAACAAGATGGATTTATCCATGGCCGTGGCCATGGGGTCCAGTTTGCAGATTGCTCTGTTTGTCGGCCCAGTCCTGGTGTTAGCCGGTTGGCTGTTCGGTCAACCCATGGATTTAAACTTCAATCCCTTTGAATTGGTGGCCGTGGTGGTGGCGGTGGTGTTGGCCAACTCCGTCAGTTCCGATGGCCGTTCGGACTGGCTCGAAGGGGTGTTATTGTTAGCCACCTATCTGGTGGTGAGTGTGGCGTTTTTCTATCATCCTGTTTAGTTGTCTCCCCCCAATTGGGCCGACGGACGGTTAACCGTCCCCAGTCTGGGGCCTCAAGGGCGATCGCCTCGCTAATATAGAGTTAAGGCAATCATTAAGATTTATTACGTTATGCTCGTTTCATCCTCTCGCTTGGAGGGTTTCAAAGAGTTCTTACGGGATAAACTCCTGTTTGGCAATGAGCCAAGCCCAGAACTCATTGCCATCCTCCTGGTTTACTTTGTCCAGGGAATCCTCGGCTTAGCTCGTTTGGCGGTGAGTTTTTTCCTCAAAGACGATCTCGGTCTCAGTCCTGCTGAAACCTCGGCCTTGTTGGGGATTGTGGCACTTCCCTGGATGATTAAGCCCTTGTTTGGCTTCATCTCCGATGGCCTACCGATTTTCGGCTATCGTCGCCGTCCCTATCTGATTCTCTCAGGATTGCTGGGAACCCTATCCTGGCTCCTGTTGGCGACCGTTGTCGACCGTCCCTGGCAGGCGATCGCCGCTATTTCCCTAGGGTCCCTCTCGGTGGCCTTCAGCGATGTCATTGCCGATTCCCTGGTGGTGGAACGGGCCCGTAAAGAATCCCAAAGTGATGCGGGGTCTCTCCAGTCCATCACCTGGGCCGCCTCCGCCATTGGGGGTCTGATTACCGCCTATCTCAGCGGTTCCCTGCTAGAAATCTTCAGCAGCCGCAGTATCTTCCTGATTACCGCAACCTTTCCCCTGATTGTCTCCGGGGTGTCTTGGCTCATTGCCGAACAACCGACGGGAGATCGCCCCGACTTCAGTGGCGTAACCCGGCAAGTTCAGCAACTCAAAGCCGCCATTTCCCAAAAATCCATCTGGCTTCCCACGGCCTTTATCTTCCTCTGGCAAGCCACCCCCACCGCCGACTCAGCCTTTTTCTATTTCACCACCAACGAATTAGGCTTCCAACCGGAGTTCCTAGGACGAGTGCGTCTGGTGACCAGTCTGGCCTCCCTGGTGGGGATTTGGCTATTTCAGCGTTTCTTCAAAGCCGTTGCCTTTCGCAAGATTTTTCTCTGGACTACCATTCTCTCGGCGGTGTTAGGGATGAGTGCCTTATTACTGGTCACTCATGCCAACCGGGCGATCGGCATTGATGACCATTGGTTTAGCCTCGGGGATAGTCTCATTCTCACGGTCATGGGACAACTGGCCTTTATGCCGGTTCTCGTCCTAGCGGCCCGTCTCTGTCCCAGTGGCGTGGAAGCGACCCTGTTTGCCGTGTTGATGTCCATCTCCAACATTGCCGGGATGGTGTCCTACGAGTTGGGAGCCGTTCTGATGCACTGGCTCAACATCAGTGAATCCAACTTCGAGAATCTTTGGCTGTTAGTCACCCTAACCAATCTCAGCACCCTCCTCCCCCTTCCCTTCATCCACTGGCTACCGGGGGATAGTGCCTCAGGCGGCGGCGGTGAAACTCCGTCACCTCAGGCCCCAGAACCAGCTCGGGTGGAGTCAGAAGCCGTGGAAGGGGTGGGGGTCTAAGATCCCGATCGCTCGGGGGAGTCGAGGTACTTAGAGAAAAGTGCCACAATGGAACTAACCATGTCTGATTCTCGACCGACTTTGTCCCAGGACTCGTTTGCTGTTCCCATGAGCCAATTTCCCCAATTCGCCGCCAGGGGCTATCACGTCCAACGCCAACTCGGCCATAACCGAGCCGGTGGACGGATTACCTATCTGGCTAAACAGGAGTCCTCCCCCGCTCCTGTGGTCTTAAAACAATTTCTCTTTGGTGATGCCGCCCAATGGTCGGCCTATGATAGTTGCGAACGGGAAATTCAGGTCTTGAAGGGCCTAGAACATCCTGGGATTCCCCGCTATTTGGATTCCTTTGAAACCGAGAACGGCTTTTGCTTGGTGCAAGAGTATAAACCCGCCCCCTCCCTGGCTCAAACTCGGAGTTTTTCCCCGGAGGAGGTGAAAGAGATTGCGATCGCCCTCCTAGAGATTCTTGTCTATCTACAAAATCGCATCCCCCCGGTCATCCACCGAGATATTAAGCCAGAAAATGTTTTAGTCTCCGAAGCCCCCAGCTCAAAAGGGTTAGAGGTCTATCTCGTCGATTTTGGCTTTGCCCGGATTGGCGAGGGGGACGTGGCTATGAGTAGTGTCGTCAAAGGAACCCTGGGCTTTATGCCCCCGGAACAACTCTTTAATCGCCCCCTCACCGAAGCCTCAGACCTCTATGGCGTGGGGGCAACCTTAATTTGTCTCCTAACTGGAACCCCCTCCCAGGACATTGGCGAGTTGATGGACGATCGCTACAGCATTGATTTCGCCCCTCGGGTTCCTAAACTCAGTTTGCGCTGGGTGGAGTGGCTGCAAACCCTCGTTCAACCTTCACCGAACGACCGCTATAAGAACGCTGAAGAAGCGTTAGCCGCCTTGCACCCCATTTATGTCAATCGTGTCCCTAAAGTAGTCGCTAAGCCCGATTCTGTGGTATTGGAAGCTAGCCGTTTGGGGGAACAGATTGCCGAAACGGTGATGTTAAAAAATCCAGTGCCCGATACGGTCTTACAAGGGCGTTGGCGGGTTCTTCCCCATCCCAAAGACCCCCCCAGTCGCCCCGGGAAACATCATTGGCTACGGGTAACTCCCGATCCCGTGGAGGGGGAACAGGTGTTATGTCGGGTGCGGGCGAATACCGGTAAACTGGTGGCAAATGCCGTCTATGAACGTCGCCTGGTCTTTGAAAGTAATGCCGAACCTCAGACCTTGGAACTTGCCGTCACTGTCAAAACCGCTCCCGCTCCCGTTCGTCTGCCCAGCTTACCCCTGAAACGGCTCGGGGTGTTGTTTGTCTCAGCGACCGTTCTCTCCTTTGGGGTTCATATTTGGTGGGGGGCGATTTTAGGCTTGGCGAACTCCCTGGCCCAGAGCATTGATAAACTTTAAGCGGAGCGCGATCGCCCCAGTCGGGCCATCTTCGATTCGCCACCTCGTCGTCACTATGGGGACCCTTGCATCATGACCCAGAATCCACAGACCCGTTCATCCCAGTCTCAGCCGTCGTCCCCGGCGGAGCAAACCCAGGTTCAGGGTCAAACGTCCCAGGAGCAAGCCTCAGTGGACACCAACCCAGCGGGAGCCTTAGCGGGGCCCAACTCTCCGGATGAGTCCCCATCGCCCTGGGATCTATTTGAGGATAAACCACTCTCCCGCGTCATTTGGCTCTCAGTTCTTCTGCCAATTGCGATCGCCGCCATGTTGTTTCAACTCATGGCTTTGGTGAATGTGATGGTGGACTGGGCCATGACTGGGGTAATGTTCCTGGGATTAATGATGCTCATTGGTTTGTTGTTTGCAACTATTCCCGCTTTGATGATTTGGGGAATTGTCGAAACCTTCCGCTATATGCACCGTCGAGGCTTTGACGATTTTATGGCGATCGCCCTGCCCATGTCCACGGTAGCCTTTGGGATTAGTTTAGGCTCTCTCCTGCGTCCTGATGGCTTTGTCTTACTCTGGTCGGTGGTCACGGTCATTACTGGAGTTCCCTTAGCCATCCTGCTCGTCTATCAACCCCTCCAGCGGTCTCAACAACTTAAGAAATATCGCAAGTCCCAAAAACATCTCATCCAACCCTGAAAAAATGGTATAAAACTAGACAAGGCCTCTCCAGAAGCGTTTCTCAGGCTGGAGTCCTTAACTGGAACTTATACGCGGATGGCGCGTCTGATAGGCTCAGTAATTCTGGCGTTGCGACAGTCCAGACGAATAGTCATTTTTAAGTTAGGTTGAGTACAATGGCGTTTCAAACTCGAACCCTGAGTGTTGGCGATCCCGCCCCCCTATTAGGACTCCCCACCCCCGATGGGGAACCGGTCATTATTGCCGATCTCGTGGGCCGACCTATCGTTTTGTTCTTCTATGCCAACGATAGTAACCCCAACTGTCAAGCGGTCGCCCATCAGTTTCAGGCCGCGATGGGACAATTTGAAGCCCTCAGGGTTCATGTGTTGAGTATCAGCTTAGATGATCCCGAAAAGCGTAAACAGTTCCGAGATGGGGAACAGATTACCTTCCCGGTTCTCAGTGATGTCAGTGGACAAACCAGCCGTAAATATGGGGTTTTCTATAACGAAGAGAGTCAAGACCCCGATCAACCTCCCTATGCCATTTATAGTCGTACCGCCTTTCTCTTAGATCGCAACCTCAAAATCATGGGGATTTATAGTTTAGGAGATCCGCAACAGGCGATCGCTTCCATTTTTGAAGATCTTTCCCAACTCCCCCAAGAAGAACCGCGCGAAATCCGTCAACAGGCCCCTGTGTTACTGATTCCCCGGGTTCTTCCCCCAGAAATGTGTCAACATCTGATTGAGTTATGGGAAAGCGATAACAGTGAATCGGGTTCCATGCGGCGGGACGGGAACAAAACCATTGGCGTGATTAACTACTCCCATAAAATCCGCCGCGACCACTTCATCAAAGACATGAACCTGTTGCGGTATCTCGATGGGGTGATGCGACGGCGAGTGTTTACGGAAGTGAAGAAAGCCTTTTCCTTTGAGATCACCCGGCGGGAGGACTACCGTATTGGTGGCTATGATTCTAGTCGCGGGGGCTATTTCCGTCCTCACCGGGATAATACCACCGGCGGAACCGCTCACCGACGCTTTGCCATGTCCCTTAACCTCAATACTGGAGAGTATGAAGGGGGTTATCTGCGGTTCCCGGAATATGGGGATCATCTCTACCGGCCCGGATTGGGTTCGGCGGTGATTTTCTCCTGTAGCCTCATGCACGAAGCAACCGATGTCACCGCTGGGCGACGGTTTGGGCTATTTTCCTTCCTCTATGGGGATAAGGAAGCCCAACAGCGTTATGAGTATGAACTCAAGGCTCAAAATAACTACCAAAATATGGTTAAAATTAGTCAGGATGTGCCTGAGGTCAAAAATTCCCTTGCCACCGTTGTTCCCCCGACACAAGTCTCCTCCTCCCATCTCGGAGTCTAAACCGGGAAGTCCTAACCCCGTGTTGTTGTCCTCCTTCGATATCTGGAAACCTCACCACCGCAGTAACTCTAGTGATGACCTGTTGCTAGAACTTCAGGGACGGGGTCGTTTACCGGAGTCGGCCCGTCTGCTGCGACGACTCCCAGTGAATACTCAGCAAGCCTCGGCCCAACTCTTGGCGGCGATTCATGAGTATCGTCCCCCCTGGGTGCTGTTGGGGGGAATGGCTGAGGGGCGATCGCGCTTAACGCTGGAACGGCGAGCGGTTCATGAGACGGGGGTTCACTGTACGCCAATGCCCGTTTGGGAGTTAGTGGCGGGCCTGGAGCATACCGATGTGAGTTATCATGCGGGCCGCTTTGTCTGTAATGCTACCTATTATCAGGTGTTGTCAGGGATTGCGGCCGCTGGCTTACCCACCCAGGCCCTCTTTCTTCATGTTCCCTGTTCTCAGAGTCCGGCTTGGCCCAAGATTGTCGCGGATGCGGACCAGTTGCTGCAACGCTTGATGCAACGAGTTCCTACCCCCTGTTCAATGACTTCTGAGAGGGTTAACGATTTTGCCGCAGTTTCGGGTTAACAAACTCATTTAACCCTTCTCCTAATAAGGATAGACCAATGACCATCAGGGTCATGGCTAAGCCGGGAAATAGGGCCGTCCACCAAATCCCCGTGGGGAGGGCTTCGAGGGCTTGGCGTAGGTCGTTGCCCCATTCTGGGGTGGCTTCGGGAAGTCCTAAACCGAGAAAGCCCAATCCTCCCAGGATGGCGATCGCATCGGCGGCGTTGAGGGCGAAGAGAACGGGGACGGTCTGAATGGCGTTAAAAAAGAGATATTTGGAGAGAATCCGCCAAGTCGAGGCCCCCATGGCTTGGGCGGCTTCGATGTATAACTCGGTTTTAATGCTGACGGTGTGGTTGCGCACCACGCGATAGTATTGCGGCACATAGGCAATACTCAGGGCCAGGGCGGCATTTAATAAGCCCCGGCCCACCACGAAGGCTAAGGTGATGGATAGAAGTAACCCCGGAAGGGTATAGATGACATCCATCACAAACAGCAACAGGCGATCGAGTTTTCCCCCCAGATAGCCACTGGCCAGTCCCAGGGGAACGCCGGTGAGGATACTCATGAGGGTGGCTAAGACCACCACCCGTATGGCCGCCTGGGAGCCGTAGAGGGTGCGGGAAAAGACATCGTAGCCGAGGCGGGTGGTTCCAAACCAATGCTCGGCTGAGGGAGGCTGGTGGATGGGATAATCCAGTAAGGCGGTGGGACTGGAAATTAGCCCCATTCCTTGCAGGAGGGGGGCCAATAGGGCAATCAGGATAAAGACCCCGGTCATGACGAGGCCCACCCACATCAACTGGATTGAGAGATTGGCAGCTTTTCGGGCTGCTGGGGGGTTGATGGGGGCTTTGGGGGCGATTGTCATAAATCGGGATGACTAGGGCTTGGAGTCGATGTCGGGGGTCTCTGAAGCCTCGTTTGAGGCTGTGACCTCGGGGCTGGGGTTGCGGTAGCCAAAAAAGTCGATGCGATAGTCGGTAATGCGAACGCCGCTTTCGGCTTCAATGCGATCGATGAGGTCTTGGGGCAGTTCCACAAAGACATCGAGAATTTGCTGACTATCGAGACAATTGATATGGCTGTGAGGGTCACTAATGTTACCATAGAGCCGGCCATCGGAACGTTCGATACATTCGATGATACCGTGGCTCGATAGGGCTTCTAGGTTCTGGTAGACGGAGGTGTAGCCAATCTCTTTGCCCGCTCGACTCAGTTGGTCGTAGATGTCTCGGGCGCAGAGGTGGTCTTGCACGTCCCAGAGGAGTTCTAGAATTAGTCGACGCTGACGACTCAATCTCATTCCCAGGGATTGGCAGCGATCGAGGGCGTCTTGGAGAGAGCGGATGGGTTTTAGGGCGATCGCCTCATGTTTCATCAGTCTGTGTTTGGCTTGCTATCAACAGGGAAAGGGTGATTCGTCTTGCGGGATTTAGACTCAACAAGGATTCACCGGCTTTAAAAATCTATCTTATGGAAGGGGCGTTTTCAGTCTGCTTGTGATCCATTGTAACGTACCGACTTTTGAGAGATGGCTCAGGCTGAACTTGCCCCTAGCTCAAGGGAAACTCGATACAGTACCGTAGGAGAGTAGGCTCGAAAAACTATCCTACTCCGGTATTTTTAAAAGGCAACACTGTTCATGTCCAGTTCTGAGATTAAACTCGACGCAACGACCCTTGAAACCTTGGATTTAACCCCGGCCCGGGAGGCGATCGCCCAACACCTGAAGCCGGGGATCGCTGAGGCTGAGCAGTCTCTACGGTTTACGATTGAGATTCCCCGAGACCCCAGTGACCCCCGAGAATTGTCAGAGATTCCCGAAGTCCGTCTCTGGTTTATCCGTCTCGATGCTTCTTATCCCTGGCTCCCCTTGCTTCTGGATTGGTCGAGTGGGGAGTTGGCTCGCTATGTGGCCATGTTGGTTCCCCATGAGTTCCATCGCACTGAAGGGATTCAGTTTAACCCGGAGGCCCTGGAAATTTTCTTGATGAATAAGATTTTTGTCATCGCCGCTTGGCTGGAGGAACAAGGCTCTCCCAGCCGTTCCCGCCTGAAAGCTATGTCGCAACTTTTGGGCTATGAACTGGATGACGGCTTATTTGATTTGTTGTTGGGGCCCGGGTAGGAATTTCTTAACAAATCTTTAACAATTTCTCGACGCCCACCTGATCACTGCCGGGACGAGTCCAACGTCCCATGGCTGTATCTTGGTCGAGTTCATAAATCATGACCCCAAAATTGTTGTTATAGCCCCAGTTGCTGACAAACCAGTCTCCGCTGCGTAGGCCAATCCCTTTCAGCTTGGGGGTGCCACTGCTGGAGAGTTGGTAAATTTCCCCCCCCTTGGCAATGGCAATGCTGTTGCTATAGGGGGGTTTTTTGTTGGGATAGGTTCCAGAGACGTTATAGAGGCCTTCGACCTCTGAGGAGAGTTCACCGCTGGCCCGTTCGCTGCCAATGTCGCCGAACATCTGGGGGGTGGTCCATTGGCCCTCTAGGGTTCCGTCTTCCTGAATGCGATAGACAACAACCCGGAAGGATGGGTCTAAACCCCAACCGATACAGAGGCGATTGTCATGATAGAAGCCTAAACCGGAAAAGTTACTGCGATCGCTCAACCAGAAGATTTGATAAACCGACCCAATACGGGAAATCTGTACGGTTCCTTTATAGGGGGTTCCCCGTAGGGTTTTTGCGTCGGCGATGGTCCAAGTTCCTTCGGGGGTCATGGTGGGGGAGAGGCAAGAGGCAAGGGGCAAGGGGCAAGAGGGGGGAGGGCAAACCACGGAGTCACGGAGGACACGGAGGGGGGAGGAGAGGGGGTCTCCTCCTGGGGGGGTTAGCTAAAGACGTTGTCTAGGATGGTTTGGGGGTCGATGTCCGCTATTTTACCGGTTGGGGAGACAATTCCTTGGGCGCGATCGCCTTCGGGTAAGAGTTTTTTGGGATCGGTGGGCCCGAAGAGGGCATAGGTGTAGGTTTGTAGGGCCACGGCCAGGTGCATGGGGGCACTGTCGGTGCAGAGCATGAGATTGGCGGCGGCGATGGTGGCGGCGAGTTTGCCGATGTCGGGGGGGGAGATGGTTTTTAAGCCGGGAACGGCCCGGGTTAACTCTTGTACAAAGGCCCGATCATCGGGGCCGCAGGCGACGACAATGGGGAGATTGGGCTGTCGCTGTTGGACTCCTTGTAGGACGGTGGCCCATTTGTCGACGGGATAAATTTTATCTAATCCCTTTTGCTGGGCAAGCTGACTGGCTCCGCCGTGCAGCAGGACATAGCCACTCTCGGCGATACCCAACTGCTGTTGCTGCTGTTCTGACCACTCTACATCCTCTTTTAATAGGGTGACCTCCATGGGGGGACAGGGGGACTGGATGCCTAGGCCACGCACTAAGTCGTGATACATGTGAGCGGCATACTGTTCGGGTTTGAGGGGGACGGGATGGGTGAGGAAGAAACTGTCGGGTTCGCCATAGCCAACGCGCTGGGGAATCCCGGTTAGCCAGAGGAGTAGGCCCACCGTCCAACGACGACCGAGGGATAAGACGGCATCATACTCGCGATCGCGCACCACTCCCAGGAGATTACCCCAGTCGGCGGGGCCGTTGCGATCTTTGAAGTCGAAGGGAATTAGGTTGAGGGACCCTTCATGAAAGTATTTATTGGCACGATAGGCCCCTTTGGCACGGGGTTCGACGACGACACTGAATAACGAGTCCGGGTAGTGACGTTTGAGTTGTTCCAGGGTGGGGAAGAACAAGAGTTGGTCACCGATTCCCCCGGGAACGAGGGTTAAGATTTCTTTCATGGCGTGTTGATTCAGACTCAGCTGCGCGAAGGGCGTGACGACAGGGGCAATGAGGGTCATGTTAAATCGGTTGGCTGAGGGACGAGCGCCAGGGCGATCGCCTCTGTTGCAACCAGAGTTAATGGTAGTGCGATCGCCCCAATGTCGTCTAGCCAGGGATTCAGGCTTGGGGACTCTCTGGGCGAGTTTTACGGCCCGGGGGCGTTTGGCTAATGGCGGAACTACGGCTGCTTCCTCCACCCGGGGAGGCGCTAGGAGGCTTAGAGGCTTTGGCGGGAGAGACTTGAGGGGATTCTGTTTTCCCTGGGGTTGCCCCTTCGCTGTTGTTGCTGTTGAGCAGTTGTGCCAGAGTCGTCATCAAGGCTTCGAGTTTTCCTTCTTGAGTTAAGCTTTCGATTAACCCCAGGCCACTGGTGGAGAGCATCAGCTTACTAATATCCTGGGAGAGATTGCCATTGCCGTTGTTGCCATTGGGAAAAGCATAGATTTTGGCATCTCCCAACACCCCCGGCTGCGGGGCCAAGGATTTGGCGAGTTCGGGGAGGCGTTCGATTAACTCGGGGGCGATTTCCCGAATCAAATCGGCGTTGCGGTTGGCATCGCTGAGGGCGTTCTCGGCTTTGATTTTGGCTTCAATCCCTTCGGCTTCCGCGAGAGCGCGATCGCGTTCCGCCGCCGCTAGGGTGCGGATAGACTCAGCTTCGAGTTCTGCCGCTTGACGGGCGCTTTCGGCTTGGCGACGGCGACGGAAGACGTCGATTTCAATCACATTATTGTCAGCAATGCGTTGTTTTTCGGCGGCTTCTTCGGCGGCCAGGGCCGAGAGGCGTTGTTTCCGTTGCGCTCGTTCGAGTTCGATGGCGGTTTCCACGGCGGACTCGGCTTGGGCCCGCATGGCTTCGGCTTCGAGGCGTTCTTGGGTTTTCTTGGCGATGGCGATGGCGGTTTCTTGCTTGGCTAACTCGGAGAGTTGTTCGGCTTCCGCGATTTCAACTTGGGCTTTGAGGCGATTGGCGTCGATGGTTTTCTGCCGGTTAATCTCAGCCATTTCGGCTTCTTGTTTTTGCAAGGCTTGGGCCACCTTGAGTTTTTTCTGTTGTTCCTCGATGGCGATCGCCGAGAGGATTTGCTTTTCTTGAACCGCCTGAGATTTGGCGATTTCTTCTTCCTCAACCGCTTGACGCTGCAAAATTTTACTGCGTTCTTGATTGGCTTCTTCTCGGTCTTTCGACTCCTGAATCTCTCGCGCCCGTTGGGCCCGCATCGATTCCACTTCAAGCTGTTGTTGCAGTTGAGATTCTTCTTCCTCCCGCTCAAGTTCTAATCCTTCTTTGCGGGCGTTCAGTTCCTGCTGCTTAATGGCAACTTCTGTGCGTAACTGAAATTGACGCCGTTCTTGCTCAGTCTTCAGTTCAACTTCTTCTTTTTGCTTGATGGATTTCTGGATGGTCTCCGTGCGCAGCCTCACCCCTTGGGCATCAAAGAAGTTATTGGTATCATAAGTATCGCTTTCTTCAACTTCAGAAATGGCGATATTATTGAGGGTTAAACCAACTTTTTTAAGGTCTTGCTGAATCAAATTCAAGACTTCATCAGCAAAGCCTAGTTTGTCGGAGTCAATCTCTGCCAGGGTTTTGCGTTTTGCAGCAGCGCGAATAGCATCATCTGCCCGGGTTTCCAGGGCTTCTTTAATATCCGCTGGGGAGATATTGCCATCCCGAGATAAACGAGCGGCGGCGGTTTTTACATCCTGTTCATCATGGTTGACGCAGACATAAAACGTCACCCGCATATTGGCCCGTAAATAGTCCTGGGTGCGAACGGCGAGGTTTCCGGTACGTTCGACGTTGATGGTAATCTCCCGCATGGGAACCCGCGTCAGTTCATGGAAGCCGGGGAGAACGATACAGCCTCCATAGAGAATGACGGAGTTTTTCTTGGCCAGGAAGCCCCCAGTCCGAACAAAGGCTTCGTTATTGGGGGTAATTTGATAGACGCGGGTGTAGGCCCAAAAGCCCAACAAAATGAGAACGATAATCCCCACGATACCGGCGGCGGTTCCGCCGAGAATCAGGGAACCGGTTTGACTATAAATAACGGGGAGTTCCGCCTCCTCCTGGACCTCTTGGCGCAGTTCTCGATAATCATTCTCGTGGGCTAGGTCTGCGATGATGACGGGTGGGGTTTCGGAGTGATCGGAGTAAGCTGCTGTGGGGGGTTCGGGAACTGGTGGGGGAACGGTAGCGGCGTTGAGAGGAGTCGGGGGGGTGATCTCGACGGTGGTGGTGTTGGGGGTGGTGGTGGATAGGTGTTGGAGAAGGGTTAACCAGTACAGCATAATTATCTATCCTGTTAAGGGGTATTTGTAGAACCGAGCCAGCGATCGCAGTCGATGGAGTTATGGACGAGGGCGAGATAGTAGTCGGGACAATGTTCCACAATTAAGACTGTATCTCCTCGCTGGGGGACAATTTCCGCCTCGTCGGGAATCACGACGTTGACCGTAACTAGGTTTTTCGAGGGATCGACGACATCCACTTGGCCGACTTTACCATCGCCTTGACGGGGAAGTTGAGGAGAATTGACGGTTCCTAAACATCCCACCAGGCGATCGCTGCTGGAGTCTTCACTAAAACTGGCGAAAAAGAGGCGGCCCAGGGGCCGGGCGATCGCACCCCCGAGAAAAACACTGACCCCTCCGGTAGTGACAAACACCAGCCAATCCAGGGGACTTCCAGGAACCCCCAAGACGGCGGTAGCCACCCAGCCAAAGAGGCCCCAAAGGCTTAAGTCTGCCGCCAGCAGCAGCATCAGGGGAACCTGGCCAATGCCAAGCCAGCCTAAAATGGGGATATCAAAGCCATCGCCATCGAGTTCATCTTCACCCCCGATGGAGATGGAGACGACAAACAGGAGAATCCCGGCGGCTAGGAAGATCCAATAGGGAAGATTGGCAATATCAAACATCGTGTCACGGGAAAGGCTCACTCACAGAATAACCGCCGTACACTAGATCATGTGGGTTACGCTAACAAAATTTAGACTATGCAGCTCAAACGACTGGGACATGTGGCCATTTGTGTGCAAGATATCCCCAAGGCGGCCGCGTTTTATGAAAATCTGGGGATGACGCTGGTTTGGAAGGATACGGACTGGGCCTATCTCAAGGCGGGAGAGGATGGCTTGGCGTTGTTGAGTCCCAATTATGACCAGGCGGGCCCTCACTTCGGCTTTATTTTTGGCGATCGCGCTGAAATGGAGTCGGCCTATCGTCAACTCAAGGCGGATGGGGTTCACGTCAGCGAGGTTCACGAACACCGAGATGGAACCGCCTCGTTTTATGGTCGCGATCTCGATGGGAACTGGTTTGAGTACCTCTATGAACCCGTCGCTGAGGCTCAATAATCCCGGATTGACTGTGCGTGACAAAACACCCCGGTTGCTGAGAAACCGGGGTGTCGTTTTGTCTGTACCATAGATAGAACCGGATAGGGGTGGACTTTGTGCCTAGTCAACAACGCGCAGTACGCCCCGCTTGAGTTCTTCAAAGACTTTGTTAATAATTGTTTCTTCTTCATGGCTGAGGGAGGATTTGGAGAGCAGACTCCTCATGAAGATGGACTGATCGGCTCGGGTGATCCGGTGAGATTCAAAGATACGGTTGGCAATCTCCTGAACATTGGAACCCCGATGTTGAACTTGTGTGGCAGTCATACGCCTTATCTCTATACCCAGTTAGCTTCGATTTCTTTCATCTTAACCAGAACTTTAAATTTGCTATGCGATCGCGCTTACCTGTTGGTTGTGACGGCGATCGCATTGGGGTCTAGTTTGCATGAAAACACCATTAGTAATAACACGTAATTAAAAATACTTAGGAGACTGGGAGGGGGCAACCAGTCGAATCTCAGAAACCGGGTTTCTTGGAGAAACTTGCTTTCTTATGGCCTCGAATCCAGAAACCGGGTTTCTTGGAGAAACTCGGTTTCTTATGGCTTAATTATTCTCAGACAACGTAGATAAATCCATTTTCTCATAGGACTCAAAGGGCTGATGAATCCAGGGATTATCCTCCAAATAGCGGACATAATAATCTGGGGTAAAAGTCGCGCAGGCTTTACACCATAAGACCGCCGTCCTCAGTTCTGAAATGTGCTGACCATAATGGTCATATAGCCAGGCCAACACCGCTTTGAGGGAATCCCCCGAATCCACCAAATCATCCACAATCAGCAACCGCTGTCCCAGTTGCGATGTGGTCATCGAGAGGGAGCGGGAGACAATCACCTCCCCCTGTTCCCGGCCCTCTGGGCCCCCATAGGAGGCGGTGGAGAGAATGGCTAGGGGACAGTTAAAGATACGGGATAGGGTATCGCCAACTCGCAACCCTCCTCGGGCCAAACAGATGATTTCGTCAAATTCCCAGTGAGATTGATAAATTTGTACGGCCAAACGCTCGACGGTGCGATGATACTCTGACCACGACACATATAACTCGGACATGGTTAATACTTGATGATGGGGGTTTGTTAGGTGGCGGGGAGGGTTTTGCAGTAGATGCGATCGCACCGGGCCGTCTCGACGCCAGTGCTGGGGAGATAGTGGTGGTGTTCGTAAAAGTGGACGGCCTCCTGGAGAACGCTGGCGGTTTCAACCCAGATGGTTTGAAAGCCTCGTTTTTGGATTTCTGCTTCCAATTCTTGCAGTAAAAACGTTCCTAAGCCGCAACCTCGCACTGAGGGACTGAGATACATTTTACGGAGTTCCACGGCGCGATCGCCCCTCGACACCGGATAAAATCCAGCCGTTCCCACCAGCGTCTCCCCCTGTTGCACCACCCAGAAGCCGCCTCCGGTTTCGATGTAGAAGCGTTCCACTTCCACCACATCGCGATCGGCCCCCGCCGGTTCCCAGGGGAGATTGTATTCCAGGAGAACCGAGGCGATGAGACGGCCGGCGGGGATGCGATCGCCCGCCGTCCAAGGACGAATGGTAAACTCTAAATACTCTCCCTTAACCATCGGCGTGATCCAAGGCAAACTGCAAGAGCTGATGCACTAAGTCGGGGAAGGCAATCCCCGTCGCTTGCCAAAGTTGGGGATACATACTGGTGGCGGTGAAGCCGGGGAGGGTGTTGATTTCATTGAGGAAAATCTCCCCCGTCTCCTCCTGATAGAAGAAGTCCACCCGGGATAAGCCAGACGCATCTACAGCGGTGAAGGCCTCGGCCGCCAACTCACGAATCTGTCGGGCAATTTTATCGGGGAGGGGTGCGGGAATCAATAAATCTGCCTGGCCCGCCGTGTATTTGGTCTCATAGTCGTAAAAATCACCCTCGAAGCGAATTTCACCAACAACAGATACCTGGGGGTTGTCGGTTCCCAGGACGGCACATTCGACTTCGCGCACGTTGGCGACGGCGGCCTCGACGATGACGCGGCGATCGTAACTGGCGGCATTATCTAAGGCCGCTTCAAACTCACTGCGCGATCGCACCTTAGAAATCCCCACCGAGGAACCTAAATTGGCAGGTTTAACGAAACAAGGATAGCCCAACACCGCATCAATCTCATCACAGAGTTTAGGAAAGACACAGGGATTGGACCAAATCTCATGACGGCGAATCTCCCGATAGGCCACCTGGGGAAGTCCCGCCTGAGCAAAGGCTGACTTCATGGCCAGCTTATCCATTCCCACCGCCGAACCCAGAACCCCCGAACCGACAAAGGGAACCTGCATTAACTGTAATAGGCCTTGAATTGTCCCATCTTCCCCATTGGGGCCATGGAGAATCGGGAACCATACCGTCATCTGGGAGGCTTCCGGGGGAAAGGACCAGAGATTCACCGTATCCCCGTCTTCAGCATTGAGAGGCTGTCCTGAGTCCAAAACCCCTTGGGCTACCTCAGGGCCGTGCCATTGGCCAATCTTGCTGATATAAAAGGGATAGAGCGTATAACGACTGGCATTGTCGGCAGAGAGGAGAGCCTGGGCGATCGCCCGAGCGGACGAAATCGACACCTCATGTTCTCCAGAGCGTCCGCCGAATAGCAGTCCCACCTGTTGTTTCGTCATATCCTAAAACTCTCCACCATGAAAAGGCATTGGCTCACCGCGACAATTGTACCGGCTGTCCTGGGACTTTGTTGCCTTGCTGGCGCTCCCGTCAGGGCAAATCCTCCCTCAGGCCCCTGTTCTAACGAGAACCCAGTCGCCCCTTCTGAGGAATCTCGATATGTTGTCTTCCGCCGCCATAGTCTCCGCTTCCAGATTCCTCGTAATTACCAGATTGTTCAAGAGAATGAGCTTCAGGTTGAAAGGATTATCATCCGGAATCCCACAGATGTTGCCTTTCTCGACTGTGCCATGGAACATGGTCCCAGGGGGGCAGGCCATCAAGTCTCTGATATTCGGGTTGAGATTAAACCCCGCCCGAGTCATTTAGAGCAGATTGGGGATTTCCTCGATTCAGCCCTCTATGAGAGCGGCGATTTTGTGCAAACTAGCCTCGCTGGACAAGAGGCCATCACTTGGATACAACGGTTTCGCGCCAACGTGATCACCTACAACGCCGCCCTGTTCCATCCCGATGGTGAGCATCTGGTTCACATCTCCGCTGGCGATTATGGAGAGGAAATCTCCCCCCAAGATGTGGAAGTGCTAGAAATGGTCATAGAGTCCCTCGCCTTCCCGAGAATTTCTCCCTGATGGAAATGTCCCTGAGCCACGGCTAAATCTGTTATAACGAGAAGTAGGTGGTTCATGTAGGACAGAATGGCTCCCAACCCCAAGATTATGGAAGCGGTAGAAGGACTTAACTACCGTGTCACCGTCGGCGACGTTGCCAGTCAAGCCGGCCTCGATGTTAACCTGGCTCAGAAAGGTCTCCTGGCCTTGGCCTCCGATGCCAATGCTCATCTACAAGTGGCTGAGACGGGGGATATTGTCTATGACTTCCCCCGCAACTTCCGCAACATTTTGCGCGGGAAGTTCCTGCGTCTGCGGTTTCAGGCTTGGTGGGAGAAGGTCTGGAATGTTCTGTTCTATCTCATCCGCATCTCCTTCGGAACCCTGCTGATTATCTCGATTATTCTCATTTTTGTGGCGATTACGATTATTATCGTCGCCCTCAACTCCAACCGGGACAGCAACAGCAGTAGCAGTCGCAGCAGCAGTCGCGGGGGGGGCGGCTTTTTCTTTATTCCCCGTTTCTGGATTGGCGACCTCTTCTGGTTTTATGACCCCAATCCCCGTCGCAGTCGGCAACGCAAGGCGAGGAAGGGTCAAAGTGGTTCAGAGATGAACTTCCTCGAAGCGGTGTTTTCCTTCCTCTTCGGGGATGGAAATCCTAATGCAGATTTGGAGGAACGCCGCTGGAAAGATATCGCTCAGGTGATTCGCAATCATAATGGAGTTGTGGTCGCCGAACAAATTGCCCCCTATTTGGACGATTTGGGCAATCAGTTTGCTCGGGAAACGGAAGATTATATGATTGCGGTCTTGTCGAAGTTTGATGGGTCCCCAGAAGTCAGTCCAGAAGGAGAGTTAGTCTATCGCTTCCCTGAGTTACAGGTGACGGCTAAGCAACAGCGTCGCCGGCCGGTGGAAACCTATTTAAGAGAATCTCCTTGGAGCTTTAGTCAAGCAGATTCCAGTCAAATTTCCCTATCGATTGGTTTGGGGTCTCTTAACATTATTGGCGGCGGAATTTTAGGGGTTCTCTTACAAGATGAACAGCTTATAGCAGAGTTGGGTGGCTTGGTGGCCTTTGTGGATTCCATTTATTGGCTGTTGATTGCCTATGGAGTGGCCTTTTTAACGGTTCCCCTGCTGCGCTATTTCTGGATTAAACGGCGCAATCAGAAGGTTCAACAGCGCAATGCTGAACGGGAGGAACGGGCCCTAGAGTTTGAACGCCTTGAACCCCAGTTGCGGCCCAAACTGGATTATGCCCGTCAGTTTGCCCAAGAAACGGCTATTGGCACAGACGACCTTGCCTATACCACAGAAAAGGATGTTTTGCAACAAGAATTTGAACAATCGGATAAATTAGACCAAGAATGGCGCGATCGCCTTGATTCTGGGTCTTAATCTTCGAGTAAATTATTACTCATCTCGATATCTTCAGAAAACCGCTGCTTTGTCCTGTTGGGTTCCTTCAACATCCAATAGAATCTCTTTTTCGCCGTCATTTAGCTTAATTCTAGTTAGCGTAATTCCCCATTGTAAGCTTCAGATACGTTGTCCTACGGCTTTCCTGTCCACGCCATCTCATCAACCTCTACATTGCCCCCTCATAAATCGCTCGATTCTTCGCCAACGACTTGCCTAAATCCACCACCGGCTGAGGATAACTAACCCCCGGATTCACCCCATACTGGCGTAACTCCCCCGCCTTCAGACGATAAATATCATGAATCCGATGGGGCGGAACCCCCGCCAACTCCGGCAACCAATGTTTCACATACTCTCCCTTTGGATCATAATCTTTCGACTGTTTAGGGATATTAAAATAGCGGAAACCTCGGGCATCATTGCCCACACCCGCCGTATAATTCCAATTGCCCCAATTACTACAAACATCATAATCAATCAACAACGACTCAAACCATTCCGCCCCCATCCGCCAATCAATCCCTAAATTCTTCGTCAAGAAACTCGCCACATTTTGCCGGCCACGATTCGACATAAACCCCGTCGCCGCCAACTCCCGCATATTGGCATCCACTAACGGATATCCCGTCCGCCCTTCACACCAACACTTAAAGCGGGGCCAATCCTGTTTCCAAGCAATCGTTAATCCCTGCAAACCCGAGGGATAGAATAGGCGATCGCCCCCCTTAGCCGCCACAAAGCGAAAATAATCCCGCCACAACAACTCAAACAGTAGCCAATACGTCGAATCATTAGCCACCCGTTCCGCCTCATATCGTTGAACCTCCGCCGCAATCCAACGAGGAGACAGACATCCCAACGCCAACCAGGGAGAAAACTTAGACGAATAATCCGCCCCCAACATCCCATTCCGAGTCAACTTATAGTTTTGCAGACAATCCCGATTCCAGACATAGTCTTGCAACCGTTGCAACCCCGCCGACTCACCCCCCCGAAACCTCAAAACCCCCCGTTCATCCAGCAGCGGTGGTTCAACCCCCAACTCCTCCCACGTCGGAAGTTCCCCCACCGCCACCTCCGGAAGGGGTGACATCTCCCTCAGAGGAGGAAGCGGCGGCCTCACCTCAGCGGATTTCTCAACGGCCTTGCGGAAACGAGTAAACACATCTGGAAGTTCAGCAATGGAAAACGGTAGCTGACTGGGGTGATACAGCGTCATCCCCCATTCTTTCTTCAGGGGAACTCCCCCCAGTTGCATCTGTACCGCATCTTCTACCCGCCGTTCCTCCGTCGTCACCTCCTCCTCACAAATCACCCAATCAATCCTCAACTCCCGAACCAACTTCGGAATCACCTCTTCCGGTTTTCCCTGACGAATCACTAAATCACTACCCAGCCGCCGCAAATTTTGCCGCAAATCCGCCACCGCTTCCCGCAAAAACTGACTCCGATAGGCCCCCGTCTTAGGAAACCCAAAGGCCGTTTCACCAAACTCACGAGAATCAAAACAGTAGAAGGGAATCACCTCTCCCCCCGCCGCCAAGGCCCGCTGAAGATCCGGGCGATCGTGTAACCGCAGATTATGACGATGCCAAACTAAAACCCGTTCCATTCCCTAAATCCTCACTCCCAATCACCCTCCATCCTCTCACACCCACCTCCCCCCCTCCTCCCTCTTTCTCTGTGTCCTCTGTGACTCCGTGGTTCTCCACCCTATCTCCCCTCTTGGGAGGGGTTTGGGGTGGGTTCTCAAAAATACAAAAACAGATTCAACCCCGGAATCGTCCGCGACAACGTCCAAAACAACAAACTAATATAGAGAATCCCCAACCCCCACTGATACCAAGCCAAGGCCGCAATCAACCCCGGCAGTTGCCGATCGCGCAAACGAATATCATTAAAACCGAACTTCAGTAAATTATTGAGACTAAAATCATAATAATTCAACCAACCCCAACGACGATCGCACAAAATCGGTTCAAAGCGATCGCGAAAAAAGGGAAAGCGAGGCATAATCGGCAAGCGACTAATCATCAACCGCAACTCCCGAAACGCCCCATCCTCCACAAAATAAGACACATCCATCAAATCATGATAGCGTCCCTGCTGATACATCCGCAGCGTCAGCAGTCCCGGAATTGGGCCCATCACCACCCCCAAACAGGCCAAGGTTAACCCCGGCTGGGGAGAACTCTGGATAATATCAATCACCCCAATCATAAAAATAAGCCCCGTTGTCACCAGTACACATAGACTTTCATAGACAGTTGGCACAATCCGTTGAGGCCGAAGGCGACGATAGCGATCAATCAGCCAAAAGAGGCTAGCAAAATAGGCAATGGCGATCGCCCCCACCCCAAACACTAAGGCAAAACTGGTTCCGTAACGACTCAACGCCAACAGTAACGTAATAAACCCCAGTTTTAACGCCAAATAAAGCCGCAATTTCCAGGTAATCGGTGGCACAGCAATCAAGCGATCGCGCACCTGCGTATAGGTATTTAATGAGACTGTCTCCAAGCTTAACATCTCACTTAAGCTGGAAAATACCTGTTCCTGACGATGCTGTAAAATCTCGGCAATCTGAGCCTGAGAGAAACCAATCTGTCGCAATGTCTCCCGAGATGCTGTATTTAAGTTACTGGCAAATACTCGTTTCACTAAATCCCGTTGCACCAAAATAATCCGTTTATAATTAACTTGATTGGCATCTTCAATTTGCTCTAATTCCCGAAAATTACGCACCAAGTTAATCAACAGATTTTCATTGCCTTGCAATGTGGGAATTGATAACACTCGTCCAATTTTACCCGGATTACCGATGAGCTGAGACTCATTGGCGTCAAAGGTTAAATTTGAGATATTCAAATAGGCTTCTGAATTAAACTGAGCATCACTAAAATCTAGAACTTTCTGAAAACTACCTTCTCGAAAATTAACAGACTTCAAAAATTGTGTTTCCCGAAAACTTAAGTTATCCAAAATCATAGAATCCGTAAAATAGAGAGATTGTATAAACTTAGATTTAGAAAAATCACCACGACTACGCCAAATCGTCTCAGAAAAATCAGCAGTTTCTAGAAATTTACTATCTGCAAAATTGGCAAGTTTCTTAAATTGACCGTTACGGAAGTTTCCCCCTAACTCAAACGTTGCCCCTGTAAAGTCAAGTTCTCCTTGGAATTGAACTCGATTTAAGTTGACATTAGTAAAGAAAATACTATTATGAAAACCAACCGGGCGCAAAAACTTGACTTGAGTTAACTTAAATTGTTTACTAAATCGAGATTCAGACGCTTGCACTTCCCCTCGAAATACCGTACTTCGCCCTTCAATGCCCCCTAAAAAGAATGTATTATTCCAATCAACATCATCTAAGAAATCTGTTCCATCTAATATAAGTTTACCTCGAAATAAGCGCACTTGAAAATTAGACCCAGAGTTCTCTGGAGAATTGGGAATAAGGCTACTTGATAACTGCTGTAACTGGGAGCGGCGACGGCGATCGCGCTCCAGTTGCTTGCGTTCATTTTCCGATAACAGCAAGGATAACTGTTGTCCATATAAAGGCACATTCAGACTCAAAGGTTGGATCCTAAACCGGCCGCGAATCTGTGACCCTGTTAAATCTAACTGGGGTGGGAACGAGGGACGGTTGAGATAGGGGCGTAACTGCCGATAAAACGAATCAGCAAAGGGTTTTCCTGTTTCCCCCAAAGAACTCCCTCGTAAATCAATGGTGACCTGGCTTAAATCAATCACCGGCTGGCCCTGATCGAGTTTCACCCTCTCCAACCGTTGCTGTAACATTGCCTCAGTCAATAAGGGGGGGTCTATCCCCTCAGCCAGTGCCGTGGGGGAGAGCGTCATGACTGCGATGACACAACTCACCAGAATCGCCGCAATTCCGGCCAGCGATCGCCCTGAGAGGGACCTAAACATGGGACGAGAGAAAACAGACCGGTAAGATGGCCCTAGCAGATCGTACAAAAAACTCATGAAAGTACAAACCCCAGATTGGGTTAAGCACGCCGTATTCTATCAAATCTTTCCCGATCGCTTCGCTAAAGCCGATCCCCCCTCGGGTTGCTACATCCCAACAGCGACTGAGTTTGAACCCTGGACGTCCCCTCCCACGCCCCAAGGGTATAAAGGCGGTAACCTCTGGGGGGTCATTGAAAAACTAGACTATCTGCAAGACTTAGGAATCACAGCCATTTACCTAACCCCCATCTTTCAATCCGCCTGTAATCACCGCTACCATACCCACGACTACTATCAAATTGACCCCATCCTCGGGGGAAACGAGGCCTTCGCGGCCCTCCTCGATCGCGCCCATGCCCGAGAGATTAAAGTGGTCATCGATGGCGTCTTCAACCATGCCAGTCGGGGCTTCTACTTCTTCAACGATATCCTAGAAAACGGCCCCCACTCCCCCTGGCTCGATTGGTTCCGCATCGAAAAATGGCCCCTCAGCGCCTATGACGGCGATCGCCCAGCCAATTACGTCAGTTGGGTCGGCAACCGCGCCCTGCCCCAATTCAACCACGATAACCCCGAAGTGCGGGAATATATCATGCAAGTGGGAGAACATTGGATTCGCCAAGGCATCGACGGTTGGCGCTTAGACGTTCCCTTTGAAGTCAAAACCCCCGGTTTCTGGGTTGAATTTCGCGATCGCATCAAGGCCCTCAACCCCGAGGCCTATATCGTGGGAGAAGTCTGGAAAGATGCCGCCCAATGGCTCGACGGACGCCAATTTGACGCCGTGATGAACTACGAATTTACCGGTCCCACCATCGCCTATGTCGCCGGCGATCGCGTCATCCGAGAACTGGTCGAGTTTCATGATTATGACCCCTACCCCGCCCTCAACGCCGAAGAATACGGGCAAAAAATTCTGGAACTACTCAACCTCTACCCCTGGGAGATCCAACTGGCCCAACTGAACCTACTCGACAGTCACGACACCCCGCGCATGGTCACCCTTGCCAGCGAAGATCTCCCCAGCCTCAAACTCGCCGCCTTACTCAAAATGACCTTTCCCGGCGCTCCCTGCATCTACTACGGCGACGAAGTGGGTCTCAATGGCGGTCACGATCCCGACTGTCGTAAAACCTTCCCCGAACCCTCCGAATGGAACCGAGATCTCCATAAAATGTATCAAGACCTCATCGCCCTGCGCCATCACTACCCCGCCCTAAGAACCGGCAACTACGAGATTTTACTGGCCCAGGATAGCCTCTACGCCTTCCTACGGACCCTCACCGACGCCGAAGATGTCATCATCGCCATCAACGCCGGAGAACAGCCCGAACAGCTCACCCTAGACCCCCTATGCCCCAATCCCAAAACCCTAGAATTAAAATATGGCGATCGCACCACCGCCCAAAGCCTAACCAGTCAAGGAACCACCATCTCCTTTGAACTCCCCCCCCGTTCCGGCTGCATCCTAGCCAACCCCTAACACCAGCAAAACCCGAGAATCGGCCAACACACCTATCCTCGGGTTCCCCCCCTACTGCCTTCTTCCCCCTATTGCCTATTGCCTATTGCCTTTTGCCTTCCTCCCCCTTTTGCCTTTTGCCTTCCTCCCCCTATTGCCTTTTGCCTATTGCCTTTTGCCTTCTTCCCCCTACTTCTCCCGAATCTCCCCATCCTCCAAATAGGTCACCGAATCCGCCACATCGAGAATCCGAGGATCATGAGTCACCATTAACACCGTCACATCATCATCGATCGCCAAACGACGCAACAACTCCATCACCGCATGACCGCTCTTAGAATCCAACGCCGCCGTCGGTTCATCCGCCATGACAATTTCCGGTTGCGTCACCAACGCCCGAGCGATCGCCACCCGTTGTTTTTGCCCCCCAGACAAGTCCCGAGGGCGATTTTGACCCTTATCCCCCAAACCGACCCGTTCCAGCATCTCCTGAGCCGACTGGCGAGCCTGACGTCCACGAATCCCCTGGAGATTCAGAGCCACCTCCACATTTTCCGCCGCCGTCAGAGCCGGGAAGAGATTAAAGCCTTGAAAGATAAAGCCCAAGCGGTTTAAACGAAACTGAGACAAGTGTTGCCGAGACATACGAGTAATATCCTCTCCCAGCAGACACACCGACCCCGCCGTCGGCGCCAACAGTCCAGCTAGAATCGACAGAAGGGTTGTTTTCCCCGAACCGGACGGTCCCATGAGCAGTTGCACCTGACCCCGCTCAATCGTGAGATCCACCTGTTTGAGAATCTGAATCCGCTTCTGACCCGCAAGGTATGACATTTCCACGCCCGTTGCGGCGATCGCCATCCGTCCTTCGGACAACGGGTTGACCAAAGGGGATCTCGGACAGGGATCCTGAGTCGGGCGCTGAGTAGACACCGGGAGTTTAAAAGGGGAGACAATCATAAATACAAGCTTCTAGGCGAAATATAAGTTGCGGTGTGAGCCATCCCCGAGTTGATTAAGGGATGTCAAAAAGCGGAACCCAGAAAAGTAGCTTCATCATTAAACGATTTTCTAGATATTTCAAGCGATCCCGCCAAAATTTTGTCTAAGCTTTAAAAACAATGGCTGGATCCACCCGAGTCACCTTCTGAATCGCAAAAAAGCCAGATCCAACACACATCGCTGTCGTCAGCAGGAAAATGCCTGCCGCCGATCCCGGGGTAATCAAGATGATGATGCCCATACTGGAACTCACCCATTGGGATAACCCCAGACACAGAGCCATCCCCGGCAGATAGCCCAACACCGCCATCCAGAGAGCCTGTTCGATAATGACTCGGTAGAGAACCCAGTCCGAAGCTCCCATAGCCTTCAACGTGCCAAACTCCTTCAGGCGATCAGAGACCGAGGAATAGAGAATTTGCCCAACAATGGCAATTCCCACCACAACCCCCAGGGCAGCTCCAAAGCCTAACACAAAGCCGATCCCAGTACGGTTCTGCCAGTAGTCGCGGGTGCGTTGAGCCAGTTCCTGACGGGTGAGGGCTTGAGTCCCGGGGAGAGCCTCATCGAGCCGTTCTTTTAACACCTGTAGATCTTCACCCGCCTCAGCCCGAATGAGAATATGGGTTAGGGCATCGGAACGCCGTAAGGGTGAAGGAGTCGGAGGTGAGTCAATGGGTTCAGTAGAGGTTCTCGGTTCCCGCTGATAGGTATTGGTACAGGCCATGTTGCCATCTCCATCAACCTGACAGTTCACCGACGTGCCGATTCCAGTAGTAGCATAGGTGTTGGCGGTTTCCAGGGATGTAAAAACAAATACGCTAGAGGCGATCGATTGAGTTCCCTCGGTGATCCCCACCAGCTCAGCGGGCAACGAGTTGATCGTCCCCCGATCGCCGATCCCCTCTAAATTCAAAGCGTCTAGCTGGGAATCATCCACAATAACCGTGTAGGGAGTTTGCAGTTGCGCGAGACTCCCTTGACTGATATTCCAAGGGGTAAAGAGTTCTCCCCCGGGATCAAAGCCAATCAAACGTAAGGGAGCAATCGTTCCCCCCGGTCCGTTCCATTGTCCTGGGGGTAAAAGGAGGGGTTCAGCTAAGGCCACTCCCTCGACCTCCCGAGCCTGAAAGAGCAGTTCAACGGGAAGGGATGGGGTTAACTCGAAATAGACCATCTCCTCTGAGGAGACCCAAATATCGGCCCGAGACTCCTCGGGAATTAAGGCTGTCGATTTGAGAAAGCCGCGAAAAATCCCCATCTGCACAGTCACAAGCGTGACGGCAAAGACGATTCCCGCCTGAGCAATCAGGAAACGAGGAATATCTTCAAGGAGATTTTTACGCGCAAGGGAAGCCATGAGCGGTAAGGACGGTAGAAGAACAGGGATGACAGGTGAATCTGGGCCAGGGGTGAGGTCATAGCATAGACCGCTGCTCTCACCTCTTCTTCTAGCCTAATGGAAGATTTAAAAGTCGCACAGTGGGGGGTTGACAGATTTTAAAATGTCAGATTTCCTCCCTGGCTTCAGGTCACCTCAGGTCTGGAGAGAACTCGATGGGACTGTCCTGCTGCTGGGGCGAGTCACCTTTAGGTTGTCGGCCGAATATCAAACTGGAATAAGTCTTGGGTCGCTTCCCGGAACGTTTCCACATGGGTCACCTCGGCGGTCGGTGGGCCATGATGACACCAGGCGACGACCGTCTGCACCAGGGTCGGCGACCCTTCAAAGACTGCTTCAACGGAACCATTACGACGGTTGCGAACCCACCCATTCAGGCCAAGTTCCCGGGCTTTCTCTTGTGTCGAATAGCGAAAGCCAACCCCTTGAACTCGCCCAGAAATCAAAACTCGGATTGCGGTGATGGGCAAGTCGTTAAGAGTCTCCTGGCTGGTCATTCGCTGAACATGGTGGGCTTCATCTTCCAATTATAGATTCTAAGGGCTTTTCAGCGGCTCTATCTTTGGTCTGATTGACAGGTCGTCCAGTTGGGGGGATCCCCTTGAAAGAGATTTAACTCGATCCAAGAACCATCCCCATGGGATGACAAGGAGATGAGAGGGTCTGTTTGTCCTGTGCGTAATCCTTCTAACTCTCCGGTGTCGGTTTTCCAAACTTTTAAGGTTCGTTCTAGGCTACTGCTCGCGAGGGAAGTACCCTCGTCGCTGATGGCCAGCGATCGCACCGGTCCGGAATGGGCCTGGAGATGATAGCAGCGGTCTCCATTGGCCACCTGCCAAACCTCCACCTGTCCATTTTGCAGCCCACAGCCGACCTGAGACCCGTCAGGGGATAGGGTAATGCTAGAGATGCCCTCACGCATTTGGGAGAAAATGAGGCTGGCCTGCTCGTCTTGCCATTGCCACACCCGGAGTCGGCGATCGGTCCCGGTGCTAGCAAAGGCGTTCCCGGTGGTGGAGATGGCTAAAAAACGAATGGCTCCCTCATGGGCCTTAAACGACTGCTGTTTCTTCCCAGTCTCAACTTGCCAAACCTCAATAGTCCCTTCTTGTCCTCCACAGATCAGCCATTTCCCCGAGGTATCTAACAACATCGCCGTGACACCGCTGGCTAGGCCCGGGAGCGATCGCAGAAGTTGACCATTTTCAGCCTGGCAGGTGCGATAAATACTATCGGTATCCCGGGTGGATAGGGTTTGCCCTTCCGCATTTAAGTTGGAGGGCGTGGTTGACCAACTCCGTCCCCTTAGAACCTCTTGCAGTTGACTCTCCTGGAAACGCCAGAGTCGGACGCGGCCATCATAGCTGGTACTGGCGAGGGTTTTGCCATCGGCCGCAATAGCGAGGGGATAGGCATAATTGGCCCCCGCCATCAGGGGAGGGAGCCAACAGTTTGAGGATTGAGATAATGGGGGTCGGGCCAGTTGGATATAGCCTTCTAACCCCCCTCCATAGCAGAGATGGTCTGAGCTGAATGGACGCTGACGGGGCAGGCGATCGCTGGGCAGGAATCCTAAAATAATCGGGTGATAGTCTTGATAGGCATCGTCGAGAGACTCTTCCACGGCCACCCAAAGCAAAATATCACTGCCCTTGACCTCCTGAGGATAGATTAAGTCGGAGGTGGGCGGCCCGGACAGGGCTAGCACCTGCACTCGTGGGGTCCACCCGTAGGCGTCTGACCCCGACTCACGCCAGTAAAAGGAATTGGGGGTCTCCTCAATGGGAACCAGTTGCTGTGACCAAACGAGGCTGGCGGCTGCATCTGCCAGTGCTTCCAGTAAATACTGTTGCCACAACTCGCTGACGGGTTGGGTCGGATCCGAGTGAAGGATGCGTTGACGGCATTGGGCCCGAATCTGACTGAGGCGATCGCCCGAGATGGTCACCTGTTCTGACCAAACCCCAGGATGACCATGATTCAAGAGTAACGAGGAACCTGGACTTGACGAGCGTTCTTGCATACGTCTCATAAAATCCAATTGTTGCCGATGCAGGGGAATCGTCCAGTCCATGGGGCTTGTCCATCAAAATGCTCGGGGATACGTTAGCTATCTTGGCATGGATTACGGCCCCCATGGGAGCTTGTCCATCGGGCGATCGCCCCAAAACTCCATTCCCTGTTCGGGGTTCCCTGAGATACAATCAACCGGGAGTCTCTCTGGATGATAAAGTGACCGGGTCTGGCTTGCCAACCTAGAGACCCCCCTAAAAACTCCCAGACTGTTAACATTTGAGTCAGTGTGGGACGATACTGTTAATAAACCTTAATCTTAAAACGTCTATGGATGTTGCCAACCTTGCCTCTCAGCTCAATGCTGAGACGATTTTGCCAGAGGGCATCGTTCTGACAACCCTCCTGCTCGTCCTCATTGTCGATCTCATCAGCGGCCGCAAATCCGCCAAATGGACTCCCTATGTGGCGATTATCGGGCTGTTAGCTGCTGTGGCTGCTCTGGCTCTGCAATGGGATAACCCCACTCCCCTGGGCTTTTTAGGGGGCTTCAACAGTGACCCCCTCAGTTTAGTTTTTCGGGGCGTGATTGCTCTCTCCACAGCGGTCACAGTGTTGATGTCCGTCCGCTACGTCGAGCAAAGTGGAACGTCCCTAGCGGAGTTTATCGCCATTTTGATGACCGCCACCCTTGGCGGGATGTTTCTGGCTGGGGCCAATGAACTGGTCACCGTGTTTGTCGCCCTAGAAACCCTCAGTATCTCCTCGTACCTGCTGACCGGGTACATGAAACGAGATACCCGCTCCAATGAAGCTGCCTTAAAATATCTGTTGATTGGGGCTTCGAGTTCCGCCGTCTTCCTCTATGGGATTTCCCTCCTCTACGGACTCTCCGGGGGACAAACCCAATTGGATGAAATTGCCGTCACCATTGCCAATAGCCCCGACTCTCAAGCCATTGGTTTGGCGATCGCCCTTGTCTTCACCATTACGGGTATCGCCTTCAAAATTTCGGCCGTTCCCTTCCACCAATGGACCCCCGATGTCTATGAAGGCTCTCCCACTCCCGTGGTGGCCTTCCTCTCCGTTGGCTCCAAAGCCGCCGGATTTGCGATCGCCATTCGCCTACTGGTAACCGCCTTTGGCTCCATGACGGAGCAGTGGCATTTCGTCTTTACCGCCCTGGCCATCCTCAGTATGGTCTTAGGAAATGTGGTGGCCCTGGCCCAAACCAGCATGAAACGCATGTTGGCCTACTCCTCCATCGCCCAAGCGGGATTCGTCACCATTGGACTCCTGGCGGGAACCGATGCCGGGTATGCCAGCATGATGTTCTATCTCATGGTGTACCTGTTTATGAACCTGGGCGCCTTCACCTGTGTGATTCTCTTCTCGTTACGCACGGGAACTGATCGCATTAGTGAATATGCCGGACTCTATCAGAAAGATCCCCTCCTCACCTTGGGCTTAAGCATCTGTCTCTTGTCCCTCGGTGGGATTCCCCCCTTAGCGGGTTTCTTTGGCAAAATCTATCTCTTCTGGGCCGGTTGGCAAGCGGGACTTTATGGACTGGTCTTGCTCGGATTAGTCACCAGTGTCGTCTCCATTTACTACTACATTCGCGTTGTCAAGATGATGGTGGTGAAAGAACCTCAAGAAATGTCCGATGTGGTGCGGGATTATCCCGAGATTCGTTGGAATTTGCCGGGAATGCGACCGCTCCAAGTGGGCTTAGTGGTGGCCTTAATTTTCACCTCGGTCGCTGGGATTCTCTCTAATCCCCTCTTCACCTTGGCCAATGACGCGGTGATCAAGTCCCCCGTCTTGCAATCGGCGACAACTGAGGCTCCCACCCTGGCCAGCACCCTCGCCGCCCCAGACCTCTAAAGCCGTCAGACCGACCTGCGGCCTCTGACTCAACAATTCTCCCCTGTTTCTGCTCACCAGTCGGGGGAGTTTTTGCCATCAATTCGGCCAGGATTTGCGATAAAATCAAAGACTACGCCTAACACAAAAACGCTGCCCGTAATGAGTAAGGGAACACTATTCGATAAAGTCTGGCAAACGCACCGTGTCGGGACGTTGCCGTCAGGACAAACACAATTATTTATCGGGCTGCATCTGATTCACGAAGTCACCAGCCCCCAAGCGTTTGCCATGTTGCGGGAACGGGATTTAACCGTCCCCTTTCCCGAACGGACTCTAGCCACGGTGGATCACATCGTCCCCACCGAGAACCAGGCCCGTCCCTTTAGCGATGTCCTCGCGGAAGAGATGATTCAAGCCCTTGAGGACAACTGTAAGCAATATGGCATTCGCTTCAACAATGTCGGCTCCGGTCGTCAGGGAATTGTCCATGTCATCGCTCCCGAACAAGGACTCACTCAGCCGGGAATGACCATCGCCTGCGGGGATAGTCACACCTCCACTCATGGCGCGTTTGGGGCGATCGCCTTTGGCATTGGCACCAGCCAAGTTCGCGATGTCTTAGCCTCGCAAACCCTGGCCATGAACAAACTCAAGGTGCGTCGCATCGAAGTTAATGGCCAACTGCGTCCTGGGGTCTATGCCAAAGATGTCATTCTCCACATCATCCGCAAACTCGGCGTCAAAGGGGGGGTGGGCTACGCCTATGAATATGCCGGGACGACCTTTGAGCAGATGACGATGGAAGAGCGGATGACCGTTTGCAATATGTCCATCGAAGGGGGCGCGCGCTGCGGCTATATCAACCCCGACCAGACCACCTATGACTATATCCAGGGCCGAGAGTTTGCCCCCAAAGGCGAGCAATGGCAGGATGCGGTGGCTTGGTGGGATAGTATGCGCAGTGACGCCGATGCTGAGTATGATGATGTGGTCGTCTTCCAAGCGGAGGAGATTCCCCCCACCATTACCTGGGGCATCACCCCCGGCCAAGGCATCGGCGTTGATGAAGCCATCCCCACCCCCGAGAGTCTGCCTCAGAGCGATCGTGCGATCGCTGAAGAAGCCTATCACTATATGCAGCTCTCCCCCGGCAAACCTATCCAAGGAACCAAGGTAGATGTTTGCTTCATCGGCAGTTGCACCAATGGCCGTCTCAGTGACCTCCGGGAAGCCGCCAAGTTCGCCCAAGGTCGCAAAGTGGCCAATGGCATTAAAGCCTTTGTGGTTCCCGGTTCTGAGGAAGTCAAACGCCAAGCGGAAGCTGAGGGCTTAGATAAAGTCTTCACCGAGGCAGGGTTTGAATGGCGCAATGCCGGCTGTTCCATGTGTTTAGCCATGAACCCCGACAAGTTAGAGGGAGATCAGATCAGCGCCTCCTCCTCCAACCGCAACTTCAAAGGTCGTCAAGGCTCCTCCTCCGGCCGCACCCTCCTGATGAGTCCAGCCATGGTCGTCGCCGCCGCCATCCACGGCACAGTGGCCGATGTCCGCAACTGGATTGACTAAGGTGATCCCCTATCACCCCAGGCGACCATAACACGACCCAATCTCTCCCCTCCTGGGAGGGGTCAGGGGTGGGTTCTCCCCTCCTGGGAGGGGTCAGGGGTGGGTTCTCCCCTCCCAGGAGGGGTCAGGGGTGGGTTCTTCCTCTTGCCCAAATGATGCGTTCCGGCAAGTTTGAGTCGATAGGCTTAGGTCAAAACCCCTACTGATGCCGGGACGCATCCTACCATCTTTTGCCTTTTGCCTTTTGCCTCTTGCCTCTTGCCTTTTGCCTCTTGCCTCTTGCCTCTTTCCTAAACCATGACTCAAGTTAAACAAATTTCTGGACGCGGAATTCCCTTAACCGGTGATGACATCGACACCGATCGCATTATTCCCGCTCGTTTCCTACGGTGCGTTACCTTTGACGGATTAGGTGATCATGCCTTTGAAGACGATCGCCGTCAGATGACCGGACAACATCCCTTTGACCAAGCGGTCTATCAGGGAGCCAGTCTTCTAGTGGTCAATGCCAACTTTGGCTGTGGTTCAAGCCGCGAACACGCCCCCCAAGCCATCAATCGCTGGGGGATTCAAGCCCTAGTAGGGGAAAGTTTCGCGGAAATCTTCTTCGGTAACTGTGTCGCCATGGGAGTTCCCTGTGTGACCGCGTCGAGCGAAGATGTTAAATCTCTGCAAACGGCGATCGCCAATAATCCCCAATTAACCCTAACCTTGGACTTAGATGCCATGGAAGTCCGGGGAAGTGACGGTCTGACCCTTAAGGTCTCCATGCCTGAGGGGGCCCGTCAAAGTTTCCGGGATGGACTCTGGGATAGTTGTGGCCAGTTGGCGACACAAATTAATGCAGTGCGCGATCGCGCCCGGGAACTTCCCTATCTCTCCTGGACTTAACCCTCTGGGCAGGGGATTCTCCCTTGCCCAGTCTGGTCCTCCTAAGATGGCCGGGTGCTACGGCTTGAGCGACGAGTTTTAGAAGACCCAGAACTACTACCTCGGTTGGGTCGTGTGGTGGTGGGACGAGTGGTCGTTGGACGGCTGCTGGGACGAGATGTTTTGGGGCCTGTGGTTGTGGGACGAGTCCGGGCCGTTGGCTTCGCTGCCGATGAGCCAGTACGGGGTGCGGAAGTGCTCGGGGGACTACCTGCCGCGTTACTGCGGGTGGTGCGGAAGGTGACATTAACTCCCTCGTTACTCTGTTCAAGCACTAACAGGGGAGTGGGTTTCGCAGTCTGATCCCAATGAATATAGGCCACACGACCCTGTAACGCTGGCTGCCACGTGTCGTTATCGCCAGCAGGGCTAAGATAGGTCTCAATACAGTCAATAATTTGGCTGATGGTGGCACTGGTGGGTTGGGTCGGGAGTTTCGTCAGTTTAATCTGAATCCGGAACAAGACCCGTTTTTTGATGTTGGCACCGCTACCGGTTTCATATTCCACATCAAAGGTTTCGTTCACCTGTCGCCCTGTGCCTCGGTTTTCAGCACTCGGACGCAGCGCCACAGAGATTTTACTCTTAACCTTGACCTTAATTTGGTTGACAATGCCAAAGTGGAAGGTTTCTTCTTCCATCCGCATCCGCAGATAGTCCAAGTTAAACTCTCGGGAGTGGATCAGGTCGGGGTTGCGTTCCATCTTGCTGATGGTATCGATGGCCCGCTTATATTTTTTGTGAAGTTCCCGGTTTTTGAATTCCTCGGTGCGCAGTTTTTTCCCGAGTTTGTCCTTTGTAACGTTATAGGCAACCCCGGCGGCGATGGTACTCACCAACAGCAACCCCGAAACACCCATCCAAAGAATGGGAGGAGAGGAACCGTCAGCCGCTCCCGGTTCGGGGGGAGCTTGGGCTAAGGTCGGTTGGACTAGGATAATGGGAGTTGACATGGCGGATAACTCCATGGGTGTTATGCAGGTGAGTGGTTCAGAATTGCCCCCTAGAATGCCATAGTCAGTGACCAGGGTGGATGGACTAGGTGGTCTTTAGGGTCAGTTGGATACTGGCCCCTCCCGACAATCGGGAGTCGAAACGAAGACCCTTACCCTACATTGTATTCTATGTCCTCTGTACCCCAAACTCGATAGGTCACTTCAACTGGCAGGGAGAGCCATCAGATTGTAAAATTATGTAAAGTCTAGGTGAGCCTCAATGGATACTGTTTCCTTAAACTCGATCGCCGTTCCCACCCTTTTGATGGCCGTTGGGCTATTCTTCTTTATTCGTGCCTCGGTGAAAGACCGTACGGAAGTCCTGTCTCTAGAATGCGATCGCCCCCCAGAATGGCTCTCACGTCAGTTAAAAGACTACTTATGTGGGCGCAGCTACCGAGTCGTCGGGTTTGACCCTCAAGAGAACCGAGTCACCTTTGAAGGAGAGGTGCGGGCCAGTTGGTTCCTGGCTATTTTCCTAAGTTTTTTGGCAGCCATTGGCTTTCTCTGCGTAGCCTTGGTTTTAGCCACACTTATCCCGAGCCTATCTCAAGGCATTATTGCCTTGGTGTTCCTCTCTCCCTTAGCCGGAGCCTTCTACTGGCAACAGGCGAATCGGCGAGAGCAAGTCCTCGTGACTGTAAGCGAAGAGGAAAAAACTTCCCCCAGGCACAGTGCCGAGGGAAGTCTGGCTACAATTATCGGGCACCGGGACGAGTTGGCCGCTCTAAAACGAGCTATGCCAGAACTCCAGCCGAACCTGTCGACGGAGTCGCCCCAAGAGAGCACACCGAACTCCACAACCTAAGGAGACGTTGCTAAAGTCTCCCTAGACCGGTCTCAGGAGCTAGCTAGTGGCTGCTGCCTGAATTTTCTCTTGCTGTTCAATGACTAACCGCAAACTGGGAAACAGAAAATGGTTCTCTTCGACGTATTGCGCGCCAAACAGACCTTTCTCTGCCCAGAAGTAGCGATCGGTCGTATGCTCGTTGCGCTTGACTAAAAGTAGTGCCGGAGGCGCAATTTGCTCAGATTTGATATACTTACGTGCAGCCGTGACGGGTTTATCTTGACCGCTCTCAATACTATACTGAGGCACGTGTTCTAAGATTCTTCGTCCTTCTTGACGGCGACGGCTCTTTCTCTTGCGTCTTCTTGCCAAGGTGTATTACCTCCTCTGTTTGCCGACGGGTTGTAGTGATAGCTACCAAAACCGAGCAAAATATATCAGATCTTGACAAGATTTTCAACTCCTTTGCCCAAATCCTATAAGTAATTTTTAAGCGTCTATTCACCGTACAGAAATGCCTTCCGGCATTCCTGCCCCAGTTCTGGTCGTAATAAAAATTCACAAATAGCTGACAAACCTGTGGGTGGAGAGGATGGGGACTGGGGTTGAGGCCCGTCCGTGGGGAGGCTCCGGCCTCAAGCCCTGGATGACTGTAGAGATGCGATGGCAAGGAAAACCCATGAGTTCCGAATTGATGTTGTTGTGC
Organism: Phormidium yuhuli AB48; assembly: GCF_023983615.1. Lineage (GTDB taxonomy): Bacteria > Cyanobacteriota > Cyanobacteriia > Cyanobacteriales > Geitlerinemataceae > Sodalinema > Sodalinema yuhuli. The sequence continues at coordinate 1,687,729 of NZ_CP098611.1, forward strand.
CAGGAACAAGTGGCACTGTTGGAGAATACCTTGGGAGCTTCCCCCGTAGTGGTCTATCTGGCGGAGACCTTCCTCGGGGGGAATGACCATAAACTGGTTCCGGCCATTGCCAAGCCCGATCGCCGTGTGGCTTGGGATGAAGTCTCTGTGCGGGGCGATCGCCAGCGCGGCCCGCAAATTCAATTGCGTTCCGCCGAACCCAATAGTCTAGATACAGTCCTTCTCTCCTCAAGAGGGCATCTACTTCCCCAAGAGGCGCAGGACTCCAACCCTACCGACGAGGAACTTCCCCTTGAGGAGGAGGAAGAGGACACCTATCAACTGGTGATGCCCATCATGCACGATAACATCGCCGTGGGTCTGTTGGTGACGGCCCGGGCGAGCGAACCCTGGAGCGAGGGCGATCGCACCCTAGTCGAACAAATCGCCCATACCATCGCCCTGGCCTGTCTCATGGAACAGCGACAGCAATGGACTGAACGCAGTTACCGCCAGCAGCAACACCTGCAAATCCAGCAACATCACCTCTTACATGATTGGTTGCATCAGTTTCGCAATCCCCTGAGCGCCCTACAGATTTTCGGCAAGCTGCTGGTGAAACAACTCCCCAGCGATGATCCACGCCGCTCCTATGCCGATAGTATTCTCCGGGAGAGTCACCGACTTCAGGATCTCTTACTCGACTTCCGAGGGGCGATTGATGCCGATCCCTTCCGACTTCCTCAAGCCTCCGAGAGGGGCAGCGAACCTAGCCCTGACCCCCCTCCGGCTCCTAGTAGCTCCCCGTCCGCCTTACCCCTACTCCCGGGTCGCCAAGCCCCCCAGAGCCGCCTGGATCTCAAAGAGATCCTAGACCCTCTCCTCAGTTCCGCCAGCACCTTAGCCCAAGAGCGTCACTTAGACCTGACAGTGTACTTCAGCGATACCCTCCCGGTCATCCAAGGAGATCGCCGCTCCCTCATCGAAGCGGCGGGTAACTTAATTGATAATGCTCTCAAATACACCCCAGCCGGGGGCGAGATTGCCGTTGATGTCCGCCCCTCAGTCCAACCTGAGTTGGGGGATGGGGTCGCCATGACCATTAGTGATAGTGGTGTGGGGATTCCTCCCGAGGACCAAGCTAACCTGTTTCAGCGGCGTTACCGAGGGGTCCAAGCAGCGGGGGAGATTCCCGGGACTGGCTTGGGGTTGGCGATCGCCCGCGATTTGGTGCGCCAGATGGGAGGCGATATCTGGGTCACCAGCCCCCCCCAACATCCCGATCAGCAGTTTCAGAGCGATCGCGGCAGTAGTTTCGTCCTCTGGCTCCCTCAAGCCAACTCAGAGGGGCCGTTAGAAACTCCCTAACCTAACCATTGGCTTCACGAATCCGGGAACTGAGAAAACGATTCATCCATTGTTCCAGATAGGCTCGATTCTCCCCTTGCTGTTGCGGATCGGTTGTGGTCAAGGGATGGGGGGCTAAGCCTTGAATGGCCGCCGTCGTGACACAGAACATCGATTTCTGGAAGGTGACACAAATTTGCACTCGAAGATCATCCTCTTGACGAATGCTGCGCCGATACACCTCATGGAGATAGTCCGGCAGGAAATGGCGCATATCCTGCATTAACTGGGTCGGAGGAATCCCGGCCCCACCAATGGGTAAGGGGTCGGCATAGAGGGCACCATAGGTAAAATCCCCCTGCTCATCGGGAATCTGGAAAGCTTGGGCATTATAGGAGACGGTTCCGGGGAAGGGAGTGCCCCGAAAGAAAATCGCTTCCACATAGGGAACCGCCGTGTCCATAAGAAAGGTTAACCCCAGAGACTTAGGCATCAGGTCATAGGATTGCCCTTTAATCTCCACCGAGTAGGTAATGGGACGACTGGCATCTGCCACTAAGCCGTCCAGGATATGTTTCACCACATCGGGAATCGAGCGAATCTCTTTAGCATCATAGCGATCGCTCAACTCCAGAAAGATATCACTCATCACCCGCCAGAACTGGCCCAGGGCGCTGTAGTAGCAGGACATCCGCACTTGTTCGGGCAAGAAATCGGGGAAGAGTCGATGCAGAAGCGACAGGAGGGGATTCTGACGAACTTTTGCCTGAATCGCGGCCTCGGCCGCCTTAGCAAACTCATCACTGTCGAGATAGGTATCGACCCCATTGCCCCCATGCCAGAGCATCGAGCGCATACAGTATTCGGCATACTCGTAGTTAATGCGATCGTGCCACCAGAAGCGCAACAGTTTCGAGAGGCTCACCTCCCCGTTGAAGTATTTGAAGAAGGGAAACAGCATTAAAAACTGTTCCTGGGCAATATAAATCAGATTATTGGAGTAAGCATCTAGCACTACTCCATAGCTTTTGAGAATACCCACCACTTCCAGGACATTCTCCGGGGTGTCCTTGAGTAATGCCTGTCCCTGTTCCAGGCGGTGGATATACTCGGCCAGGGGATGCTGAGACGGAGCGAGAGGAGTACTAACCATGAAATCAGCCGTTAACAGTTGACAGTTGACAGTCGGCCACAACTGGACCGTCTTGCACTAGGGATTTGCGGAGGGAAACGATGGTGCGTCTACCGCCGAGGAGAGTTGGGCCACGGCCACTGGGGGAACCAGTCGTGCTGCATCCGTATCACTCCAGCGGACTAACCAGTTCGGTTGTAAGCCAAACACCACTAGTAAGACCGTCAGGACTAAGGCGGGGATGCGATCGCCCCATTGCACGGGGGGTAAGTTCATAACCACATCCGAGAGACGACCAAAGAAGACTCGGTTCACCATCAACAGGAAATAGACCGCCGTTAGACCAGTTCCCACCAAACACAGAAGGGTCGCCACGGGGAACACGGGGAAACTCCCCCGAAAGACGAGAAATTCTGAGACAAATCCCACCATTCCTGGGATACCCGAACTCGCCATCACACCGACAATCATCAAACTGCCGATAATGGGCAAACCTCGTTCCGGGTTGAGTAAGCCACAGAGTTTATCAATATCCCGGGTGCCGGTTTTCTTGCCCACAACCCCCACCAGGAGAAATAACATGGCCGAAATCAGACCATGACTGACGGATTGGGCAATCGCCGCCAACAGACTTAAGTGAGTTCCGGCGGCGGCGGCTAGGAGGATGTAGCCCATGTGAGCGATGGAGGAATAGGCTACCATCTTCTTCATATCCTGCTGAGCAATTGCCGTTAGGGCCCCATAGAGAACACTAATCACCGCAAAAATGACGAGGACTGGAGCCGCCACAGACCAGGCTTCTGGCAACATTCCCACGCAGAAACGCAACAGGCCATAGGTTCCTAATTTCAATAAGACCCCAGCTAAGAGAACCGAGACTGAGGTTGAAGCTTCCACGTGGGCATCGGGGAGCCAGGTATGGAAGGGAAAAATGGGAATTTTGATGGCAAAGCCGATGAATAAGCCGGTCAGCAAAATCAGTTGACTGGCTAGGGGTAAGGTTCCTGGGGCTAGGACCCTATAGTCAAAGCTGGAGGCCCCGGTGAGCCAGACTAATCCTAAAAATGCGGCCAGGATGAAAATTCCTGAGGTGGCGGTATAGAGGAGAAATTTGGTGGCGGCATAGTTGCGCCGGGCCCCGCCCCAAATAGCAATGAGGAGATAGAGGGGGATGAGTTCCAGTTCGTAGAAGATGAAGAACAGGAGCAAATCCTGGGACAGGAAGGCGCCGGTGACGCTGAGGTTCAGGACTAACATTAGGGAGTAGTAGAGGCGAGGCCGTTCCAGTTTGTCAGGGCTACTGAGAATGGCAATCAGCGTCAGGAGCTGGTTTAGGATAATTAGGGGCAGTGAGATGCCATCAACTCCGAGATGGTAACTAAGCCCAAGCCAGTCGACCCAGGGCAGTTGTTCGGTGAACTGCATCCCTCCCACGTGGGGGTCAAAGTTGACCACTAGACTCAGGCTTAAGCCTAAGAGAGCTGTCAACACCACAACACTAATGCTACGAAAGCGGGATGAGGGTAAGGATTGGGGCAGCAAACAGGTCATCATTGCCGCAATCAGGGGAATCAGGAGTAATGCACTCAACATGCGTAGTTCTTAAAAGTTGGAAGTTTAAAGCACAATCAATTCAGGAGGCTCACTGGGGAATTGGGGACAGATTAAAACCCCCATAGGGCCAGGAATACGAGGATTCCTGTGGCGGCTAAAATGGTCAAGACATAGGATTGGGATTGACCCGAAATACTATATTTGAGAGCTTGACCGCTAAAAATGGCCACCCAACCCACCAGGTTGACGGCACCATCGACGATATAGCGATCGAAGGCGGAGGCGAGACGAGAAAACCCTGAGACAAAGGCGACAACGGTGACTCGGTAAACCCGATCAATATAGAAGTCGTAGGCCAGCAAATCTTGCCAGAAGCGCACCGACAACTTCTGAGAGCGAGCATTGGTGCGTTCTAGGGGGATAATGCTGCCCACTATGATTCCTGCAAGCCCGCTCACCACCAGTAAGGGGTTACCAAATTGAATAAGGGGATTGTTAGAAAATGCCCAGGGGCCATCCCAGGTCAGCAACAACTGCCAATGTTGCAGCATTAGGGGAACTAGGAGGGTGACAATAATTAGGGACACCATGGGAACTGCCATAGTCCAAGGGGCCTCGGGACTGCGGCGACTTTTGGCTTGATGCTCTCCGAGGAAAACGCAGCGGAAGACTCGGGTGAGACTGACGGCATTTAAGAAGTTAACGAGCACGAGGATTAATACCAATCCCGGAGACACTTCCTGAAAGCCATTCACCCAACGGCGAAAGGTCCAAAACGTCCCTAGGGGCAGGATGGAGACTAACCCCGCTCCACCCACAACAAACGCGGTGGTGGTGGCAGGCATTCGTGACCAAAGACCCCCCATTTCTGTGATGTTTTGACTGTTGGTGGCTAGGATGATGGAGCCGACGCTAGAGAAGATTAGGGCTTTGGCGATCGCATGGGTGAGCAGGAGCAGTAAGGCGATATCGACTTGTCCTAACCCCACGGCGATGAAGACTAATCCCATATAGGCACTGGTGGAATGGGATAGGGCCCGCTTCAGGTCGATTTGAGCCAGGCACATGAGGGAGCCCCCAATGGCGGTGATGGTCCCGATGATAATTAGGGCATCATAAACGACGGGGGAGAGGGTGAAGACCGGTTGCAGACGAATCAGGACATAGGCCCCGGCGGAGACCACAACTGAATTCCGCATAATTGAGGCGGGGCTGGGGCCTTCCATGGCTTCATCAAGCCAGAGGTTCAGGGGAAATTGGGCACATTTACCGATGGGACCGGCGATGAGTCCTAACCCGAGCCAGGTGGCGGTCCAGAAGGGTAAGGGGTTGGTTTCGGCCCAGGCTTCAAGTTCACTGAAGGTTAGGCCGGTTCCATAGCTCGATAGGGCCACTAACCCCATGAGGAGTAGAATGTCTCCGACCCGTTTGGTGAGGAAGGCATCGCGAGCGGCGGTGACCACGAGAGGCTGTGCATACCAAAAGCCCACCAGGAGATAGGTGGACAGGGTGAGCATTTCCAGGAGACCGTAACTTAGAAGCAGGGAGTCGCTGAGGGCGATGCCGCTCAGGGCCGCTTCAAAGAACCCCATTAACCCGAAGAAGCGGGCTAGGGACCAGTCTTTTTCCATGTAGCCTAGGGCATACAGTTGAGACATGAGACTGATACCGGTGACCAGTCCCATGGCCCCAAGACTGAGGGGGGAGATTTCGATGGCAAGAGATAAGTCTAAATTGGCGGCGTTGAGCCAGGAAAATACCAGTTGCTGGGGGGGTTGCCCCCAACTTTGGACGTAGGCGGCAGACCCGTGAAGAAAGGCCACCGAGGTCATTAGTAGATTGAGATACGCTGCTGGACGAGGGCCGCTGCGTCGAACCATGCCTACGGACCAAGGGAGACTGAGGACGGCGCCTATAAGTCCGTATAAGGGCACGAACCAACAGGTCTGTAGGAGAAAACCACTCATTTTATCGGGAGTTTTAGTGCGTCTGAGAACATTTTCAAAGCTCAGCTGAGTGCCAAAGCCGATCCGTTACCGGAGGCTTGGTGAAGGCCGGATCGGTGAACCGTTGTCCTTGGCTTTGGCACAAGGTCGAATTTTAAGCAATACAGCAATTATACGGCAGTACGTCCGTGATCCCCCCATTGGATCTCGTGGCGGAGGGGGGCTTGGGGGGGCGATCGCTTCAGTTAACTTTTATTAAACTATCCGATTTGCAAATATCATCTTGCTTTATATTGTCAAAGGAGCCAAAGTTTCCTACTCTTTGTATTGGGATTGAATAATTTAGCCTTCCCCGTCAAAATTTTGCTGGACTGAAATTTCTGGCAAGCCCAGGGGTCAACCCCGTAGGCAGAGGAGCCAACAGTCATGTCGGAAGACATGGGCCTGCGCGGTTTGATCTGGAACTATCCTGGCAGCCAGAGGGTTTGTCGAGCCGAGTTTTGGCACGTTCACTGGGGGTCGCCGAGTGCGATCGCCCACTAGCTTGCAGTTCAAACGCATCAAGCGTATTTTTTCAAGGAGCGATACTCGTCATGTCAATTGCGGTAGGAATGGTTGAAACCCTGGGGTTCCCGGCAGTGGTGGAGGCCGCTGACTCGATGGTAAAAGCCGCTCGGGTGACCCTGGTCGGTTATGAAAAAATTGGATCTGGTCGGGTGACCGTTATTGTCCGGGGCGATGTCTCGGAAGTCCAAGCGTCAGTGTCCGCCGGAATTGACGCTGCCAACCGAGTCAATGGTGGACAGGTGCTGTCAACGCACATCATTGCCCGGCCTCACGAAAACTTGGAGTACGTTCTCCCGATTCGCTACACCGAGGAAGTCGATCAGTTCCGAACCTACTAATCGAACGCTAGCTCAGGACGTTGGTGGGCGATCGCAGGCGATCGCCTAAAGAGGGAATCCTTCGGTAGCGGGTCTGAGTTGGGATGATGCTTTATTTCAGGAGTTAGAGAAAACAATGTCAATTGCTGTAGGAATGATTGAAACCCTCGGGTTTCCGGCGGTGGTGGAAGCTGCTGATGCGATGGTGAAGGCCGCTCGGGTGACCTTGGTCGGCTATGAGAAAATTGGCTCGGGTCGCGTGACGGTGATTGTCCGGGGTGATGTCTCTGAGGTGCAGGCCTCCATCGCGGCAGGGACCGATAATGTGAAACGAGTCAATGGGGGTGAAGTCCTCTCGACCCATATTATTGCTCGTCCTCACGAGAACCTGGAGTATGTTTTACCGATTCGTTACACCGAAGCTGTGGAACAATTCCGTGAGAGCATTGGTTCGCCTCGCTCGATTAGCCGCTAAGCCTGAGAGATAATGCAAATTGCCAGAGTCTGCGGAACCGTCGTCAGCACCCAAAAGTTAGAGAAGATGAGGGGGTTAAAACTCCTGGTCTTACAACTGGTGGATGCTGAAGGAGAGCTGCTTCCTGACTATGAGGTCGCTGCTGACCTTGTGGGTGCTGGAGTGGGAGAGTGGGTTCTGTTCAGTCGGGGGAGTGCGGCTCGGGTTGAACCCGGTCGTGAATTGTCTCCGATTGATGCGCTGACCGTCGGCATTATCGACACGGTAAGTTTAGAAAACCGACAGGTTTATAACAAAAAAGATCGTTACTAATCGTGAACGGGTCGCTGCCTAGGAACTAAAGTTTTTAGCCATTTTTACCCAAGGTCTGTTTTGGCTGTGTCCGAACAGGGTTGGGGCCATTGAGTTGATTGAGGATCAAAATTCGTTATGGTTGTCCGCAAGCGCGCGGCTCCATCCCCCCAGCGGGAGCTTGCCGAACCTAAGATACATCACACGGCCTATGTGCATTCGTTTGCTAATGTCATCGGCGACGTCACCGTCGGCGAGGAAGCAACGATCGCACCGGGAACCTCGGTTCGCGCTGACGCGGAGTCGCCGTTTTATATCGGCGATCACGCGAATATTCAGAATGGAGTCATCATTCAAGGGCTTAACGGTGCAACGGTTGTGGGCGATCGCCAGCGTGAATACGCGGTGTGGATCGGTCGCAACAGTTGTATTGCCCATTTAGCCTTGGTCCATGGTCCGGCCTACATTGGAGACGATTGTTTCATCGGCTTTCGTTCGACGGTGTTTAACGCTCGGGTGGGTCAAGGGTCGGTGGTGATGATGCACACCTTGATCCAGGATGTTGAGATTCCTCCTGGGAAGTATGTGGCATCAGGATCTGTCATTACCACCCAAGCCGAGGCGGATCGGCTGCCCGATGTACGACCAGTAGATCGGGACTTCGCACAGTATTTGCTTGAGGCTAGTGTCGCTTTGCAGCGAGGGGTCTCCTCGTCCTCAAACCCAGAGGGTGAGTCTTCTGCACGACAGTCAGCCACTCGGGCAAATGGTAACGGTGACGGCAAGGACATCGCTGTATCTGAGGATACGTCAGTAGGGAGTATGAGTTTAACTAATGAAGTGACCGGGCAAGTGAAACGCTTGCTCCAACAGGGCTACAAAATCGGCATTGAACACGCCAACCCCCGCCGATTTAAAACGAAGTCTTGGCTAACGGCTGGGACCTTATCTAACACCCGCGCCGATTCGGCTCTCCGGGAAATCGAAACGGTCTTGAGAGAGTATGAAGGGGAATATGTGCGTCTGATCGCCATTGACCCGGATGCGAAACGGCGTGTTACGGAGATGATTGTTCAGCGTCCCGGAGAAACCCCAAGTCTTGGCGGGGGTAGCTCCTCCGGGACGTCGTCGTATCGAGCGAGTCGCGGCAATGGTGCCGGTTCAGCGTCGGCGGCAACTGGGGCCAGCTTGGATGCGAGTGCGGCGGATCAGGTGCGATCGCTCCTGCAATCGGGCTATCAGATTGGGGTGGAACGGGCCTCGGCTCGCCGCTTCAAAACGAAGTCTTGGTTGACGGTGGGAACGTTATCGAGTTCTCCCCAGGCGGCTATCTCGGAACTGAATCAGATTTTGGCTGAGGCCGCTGGGGATTATGTCCAACTGATTGGGATTGACCCCGCTGCGAAACGCCGGGTGGTTGAAGCCATTGTGCAACGGCCTGATGGCGTGACCCCCCCGAGTAAAGGGACGGTGGAGAAAGTTGCTGCTGTGACCAGTCAGGGAGCAACGGCTCGCTCAACCTCGGGCCAGGGGTCTTTGGATGGCGAAACGGTGGAATTGGTGCGATCGCTGCTGTCTCAGGGCTATCGTATTGGTACGGAACACGCCACCCCACGCCGCTTCAAAACCCAATCCTGGAAAACCTGCGCCCCCATTGAGTCGAAACAGTTGAATCAGGTTCTCAACCAACTTGAGGCTTGTGTCGCTGATCATGCGGGTGAGTATGTGCAACTAATTGGTATTGACCCTGAGGCTAAACGTCGCGTCAGTGAGACAATTATTCAGCGTCCGGGGTCTCAGAGCAATGGTCACGCGCGGGCGACCAATGGCCGTAAAGGCTTTGGAGCGAGTGCGAGTCAGTATCAGGCTCAGAAAAATGGGAACAGTCGCGCGGTCACCAGTAGCCAACTGGAGCAGGATACCCTCGACCAAGTGCGATCGCTGTTGGCCCAGGGGTATCGCATCGGGACTGAGCACGCGACAGCGCGCCGCTTCAAAACCCAATCCTGGAAAAGCTGTTCCCCCATTGACAGTTCTCAAATGACGGACGTGGTTCCAGCTCTTGAGGCTTGCATGAAGGAACATAGCGGTGAATATGTGCGTTTGATTGGCATTGACCCCAACGCCAAACGCCGTGTTCTGGAAACTGTGATTCAACGCCCGTAAGGGATAGGGCAGATCACATGAGGAGCAAAATGGCAGGATAACTACCGATTGCCATGGGGCCAACTCGTTAACACTGCCATTTCTTCTCATTCCGTGAACTGATTAGGGACACTGGTTCACATTCCCTGGACCGGTTCCCTACGTTTGATAACCCGTGAGAACCCAATGCAACCGCTACCGATATCCCCCCTAGAGCGCGAGGATGTCTTCGTCAGTGGAGACGTTACCATTCATGCCAACGCGGCGATCGCTCCAGGAGTTGTTCTACAAGCGGGGCCCAATGAGCGCATCATCATTGCAGATGGGGTTTGTTTGGGGTTAGGTGTTGTAATTCATGCTCATCAAGGCAATATTTGTGTTAAGGCTGGAGCCAATTTAGGGGCTGGAGTCTTAATTGTTGGAGCTTGTACGGTTGGCCCTTACGCCAGTATTGGAGCCGCCTCGACGATTATTAATCAGGATATTGCGCCCGATGATGTGGTCCCAGCCGGGACAGTCCTGGGCGATCGCAGTCGTCCTCAGGAAGCAGTCCCCCCCGAGGTGTCTAACCCAGCTCCCCCCCAGTCCGAGATGCCTTCTCCCTGGGATGCCGAATCCTCTGAAACCTCGGTCCATCAAGAAGACCAGCAGCCAACCCCTCCCCAAGCTGACTCAGGAACTCCACCCGAGACCTCTGCACCAGACCCCTCGGGGCCACCTGAGTCTCCCCCAGACTCACAGGAGGCAGAGTCCCCTAATCCTGACCCAGCTATCCCAAATGTAGAGGAAGCAGTTGAGTCTGAGCCTGCCGTCGTCAAGCGACTTATTTATGGGCAAGTTCATCTGAATCAAATGTTAACAACTCTGTTTCCTCACGCTCACCATTTGAAATCTCCTTCTAATCCCAACCCCGCTCATCCCTCCGAATCCTCCTAGGGGATAAAATTCAGAAGTTTGACGACGATTTGCCCCTGAGCCATCCAAATATCCTGAATATCTAGGACCCTCCCGGCGATCGCTTGAGATGCCCTGATTCCGTTCGATCCCTTCCCCTGACTCCTGTGGTTTTTTCCGCAGGGGGGGGAGGGGTTTGTCTTTTTTTTTCTTCAACATCTGTCAGATTTCTTTACATCGAGACAGGCATTAGGCAAACTAATCAGCCTCCCCAAAAATTGCAATGGGGATAGGCGCAAAAAACAGTCAACTCTAAAAAAAAAAGGATCCGATCCGTGATAGGATGCTTCTTGGTAAGGAAACATTCAATCCGAACTGTTGGCTTCATAAACTTCCCACGTCAAGCGTGCAAATTGACGCGAGAAAAAAATTCGACTGCGTTTCCGAAACGAAGCGTCGGCCGAGTTCAGGCTTTCGCCGACGTTGTTGGTTGCCTGGGTACAGGTTCCTAACCCCAGCACTGACTCGCGCAAGCGGGAAGTTACCGCAACTGAATCTCACCGCCACTCACACTCATGACACTCCTGTATTGGGTCTTACATGGGTGTTGATCATCCGGACTTCAGAGACGACATCTTGTCGTAGGAGTCTTGAGGAGGAAGCGTGCAGATCGTTGTTACTTATACGAAACCCTGATACCCAAGGAGAAAGCGAGGAATATGGTACAAGCGAAAGCTGGATATAAAGCAGGTGTGCAGGACTACCGCCTGACCTACTACACCCCTGACTACACCCCCAAAGACACCGACCTGTTGGCATGTTTCCGCATGAGTCCCCAACCCGGTGTTCCGGCTGAAGAAGCCGCTGCTGCTGTAGCCGCAGAATCCTCCACCGGAACCTGGACCACGGTGTGGACCGACGGACTGACTGACCTCGATCGCTACAAAGGTCGTTGCTACGATATCGAGTCCGTCCCCGGCGAAGACAACCAATACTTCTGCTTCGTCGCCTACCCGATGGATCTATTTGAGGAAGGCTCTGTCACCAACATCCTCACCTCCATCGTTGGGAACGTGTTTGGGTTCAAAGCCCTCAAAGCTCTGCGCTTAGAAGATATCCGCTTCCCGGTTGCCCTGGTTAAAACCTTCCAAGGCCCCCCGCACGGTATCACCGTTGAGCGGGACAAATTGAACAAATATGGTCGTCCTCTGCTCGGTTGCACCATTAAACCGAAATTAGGTCTGTCCGCTAAAAACTACGGTCGCGCCGTCTATGAATGTCTGCGCGGTGGTTTGGACTTCACCAAAGACGACGAAAACATCAACTCTCAGCCCTTCATGCGCTGGCGCGATCGCTTCTTGTTCGTTCAAGAAGCCATCGAGAAAGCCCAGGCTGAAACCAACGAAATCAAAGGTCACTACCTCAACGTGACCGCCCCCACCGTTGAAGAAATGATGAAACGGGCCGAATTCGCCAAAGAAATCGGCACCCCCATCATCATGCACGACTTCCTCACCGGTGGTTTCACCGCCAACACCACCCTGGCTCGTTGGTGCCGTGACAACGGTGTCCTGCTGCACATTCACCGTGCCATGCACGCCGTCATCGACCGTCAGAAAATCCACGGAATCCACTTCCGCGTTCTGGCCAAATGTCTGCGCCTGTCCGGTGGTGACCACCTCCACTCCGGTACCGTCGTCGGTAAACTGGAAGGGGAAAAAGGCATCACCATGGGCTTCGTTGACCTGATGCGTGAAGACTTCGTCGAAGAAGATCGCTCTCGCGGTATCTTCTTCACCCAAGACTGGGCGTCCCTTCCTGGCGTTATGCCCGTCGCTTCTGGTGGGATTCACGTCTGGCACATGCCCGCATTGCTGGAAATCTTCGGCGATGACTCCTGCTTACAGTTTGGTGGTGGAACCCTCGGACACCCCTGGGGTAACGCACCGGGTGCAACCGCCAACCGTGTGGCTCTCGAAGCTTGTGTTCAAGCCCGTAACGAAGGTCGTGACCTCATGCGTGAAGGTGGCGACATCATCCGCGAAGCGGCTAAATGGTCTCCTGACTTGGCTGTGGCTTGCGAACTTTGGAAAGAAATCAAGTTCGAGTATGAAGCGGTTGATACTCTCTAATCCCGCTTAAGTTGCTAGTGGTAAGGGCGACCCTCTATGTAAGGATCGCTCATGACCACTAGCCCAACTCTGCCAAGGCGTTTCGGGAAGGATAAAGCCTAGATGTATCCGAAAAAAGTCGCCAACGATACGGCCAAGGTGCTGCAAAGCTACCTCACCTATCAAGCGGTTCGGACTATTATCGAGCAGCTTTCAGAAACGAATCCTTCCCTGGCCCTTTGGCTCAGCGAGTATTCTTCGAGGAATCGCGTTCAAGATGGTGAGGCGTATTTGCAAGGCTTGATGCAGGAGAATAAGGAACTCATGCTGCGAGTCTTGACGGTACGCGCTCATCTGGCGGAGTCAATTTTGGAGTTGTTACCGAGTATGGTGATGGCCCAGATTGAACAGTCCAACACGGACCACCGCCGCCAACTGCTTGAACGCCTAACCCGAACGGCTGAACCTACTTCACCATCACCTAGCTCGACTTCAGGAGAGGACTCAGCGCCTCCGGAGTCTGAGCGTCGGGATGTCCCTGATTAACATCATTTGTCACAGAACAAGGAGTCATTTCTGATGAAAACCCTGCCTAAAGAGCGTCGTTACGAAACTCTGTCTTATCTTCCCCCTCTGACTGACCAACAAATCATCAGCCAGATCCAATATATGTTCGACCAAGGTTTCATTCCTGCGGTTGAATTTGAAGAAGATCCCCTCCCCAGTGATCACCACTGGACTCTGTGGAAACTGCCTCTGTTCTCGGCTTCTACTCCTCAGGATGTGCTGAGCGAAGTGCGTGAGTGCCGTTCTGAGTACTCCAACTGCTACATCCGCGTGGTGGGTTTCGACAACATCAAACAGTGCCAAACGGTGAGCTTCATCGTTTACAAACCCGGCCAAGGCATCGGTCGCTACTAAGTCACATCTCCTCTCATCGAGATGGAATCTTGCTGAGAGGATAATGGGCTAGGACCCTGTCTTAAGGCTAATTGCCCCCCGACCATCGTTTGGGTTCAGGGGGCTTTTTCTCATGCAGAACTTTGACCTGATTCTGTATTATGGCAATAAATAGGAGGTATAGATAGGACAAAAACTATGTAGGGGCAATCCCTGGTCGCTGAGCGATAGTCGAAGTGGTGGTGTGCCCTTTTTCAGCAAAGATTGTCCTCACCGAACCTTCGCTTGCTATACCAAAAGCGTCAAGCCACTTGGAGTGTTCTGGGTTCGGGAATCATTTCACCTTCTGCCTGCCAAGCTTCCAAGTACATTTCTATGACTTCTTCACCGTTATGAATTGCTTCTTCACGAGTTTTTCCGTGAGTGCAAGGCATCACGACAAGGTCAGCAAATTCGGGAATTGTGACCAAGAAAAGCTGATCTTCATCAGACCACTGAACAATCATGCTGTATCGATTCATGAATCCTCGTCCTCTCTTAACTCTTTGAGTGCAGTAAGTAACTTTTCTAGTTGTTTTTCTAGGTAGAGTGGCACATCATCTCCATCCTTGCCTGGAATAGTCAGTGTTTTTCCGATCAAAGGATGTCGCCAACGTTCATGGCTACCCTTGCCACGCTTGGGCAAGTAAACAAATCCTTCACGGGCAACCTGAGCTTTCAACTCTCGAATCTTCCTGGGCATGGATATTGTCTTGGTGTTCTACCCTATTTTCTCACTTTCCTTCTTTTCAAGCCACTGTTACATCGAGCGTGGAAACGCAAGTGATGTTTAACCTTTCAGCATTGCTAATGACAGAGCGTTGTTACTCCATTCTGGTATCTCAGTAAGTAAACGAGCAGCGATCGCATCTTGCTCATCAGCCGGCAAAGTTTTCAATTAGGCGATCGCACGCCCAAGCAACTCAGTCATTGCTACTTCACCCAGAACTTTATCCTCATTCTATCGATTATCGCGGCTCTCAGGCCGATTGAGCAGAGCCCGATCACGCTCTCGGAAAGCGTATAGACTTCCCTGATCCTGCCAATGTTGTTGAAAAGTAGGCATTGTTGCCAAAAACATCACATTCCCAGCTTGATAAGATTTAACGTTGCCCATCACCCGCCGCAGATCACCTTTGTATCATAACCGAGCAGTTCTCGACGGTCGGTATGCATGGGCGTTGTTAGGCATCTGGAATCAAGCTGCAATATCTTTGATTGCATAGTGATGTCCCCTTTGCCAAAGACCTTGGACAGGTTTGGGTAGTAAGGTTAAAAGTGCTTCTAAAGTTGCCTTCCCAGCTTCTCTTGTACCTTGTAAATCACTAAAGTGGTATGCAGACAAATTCCTGCCATACTCCCGACAATAACGAATAATCGCTTCAAAGAGTTTCGCAGAGTGTTGTATGCCACCATCACGTATCATCGCGTCTAAATCCAGAACTAAAGCATTGGAGAAATCAACTTGCGGGTCTAGAAGTATAAGTTCTGTATTTCCTGAGTATCTCCATGTTGTAGCACTCTCAAGCTGGCTGACGAATTCACCAAAGAGCTTTTGACTAAATGCCCATGGAATCATGGTCTTATTTTCGTATTTAACCTTTCCTATGTCTTGCATGTCTGGAATACAACTCGGATGCCAGTACCCTCCATAGCCTGCACAGTAGAAATGAATATAATGTGCTGAGCGATTGTCGAGATAACCAATGCGCGGTATTACTTCGTCCTTTCCAATTTTTGAAAATGGTGGTGCAAGAACTATGCAGCAAGCGGCACCATCCTTTCGTTGACGATGAGCTAAAACGTGTTCTAGTTTTGGTGCCTCAAGCATTTTTTATCTCCGTTGTATGCTCACAACCTATCGCTGGAGAGAAATCGTCTGCCTAACGGTCGCGCTCACCGGACGCGTCTGCACATGCAGGATAACACCCGCTTTGGTCGTCTTTTAGCGCAAGTCCTGTCATGGAAGTGCCTCAATCGCCTAAACTTCTGGATCGCGTGCGCCAAGCCATCCGCTTCCGGCATCTCAGTCGCAAAACCAAGAAGTTCCATCTCGATTATATCCCAGACTGCATCTTATTTCACCAAAAACGCCACCCCAGAGAGATGGGACTACCAGAAGTCCGCGCCTACCTATCTCCTCACCTCGCGGTCACTAAAAAAATGGCTGCCTCCACCCAAAACGTTGCCCTCAGTGCCTTGCTCGTTCTCTACCGCTAAGTTCTTGACCTTCCCTTGCCAGACCTTGATGTCCTTGAGCGGCCCCAGCGCCCCAAGTGGTTGCCCACTGTGTTCTCGCGCCCGGAAGTGGTGGCCATCCTGGCTAAGTTTGGGGATGACCCAGAGGCTTTGGTCATCCGCCTACTCTACGGGACTCGGAAGAACCGAATTAAGTTTCGTCCACCATATCCAAAATCTGGTTGTACAAGGCTGGAGAGACTCTAAATTCTGATGTGGCAATCATAGCGTCTATCAATGGCTTGACGGTAGCAATCAAATTTTTGCGTTTAGCTTCAACCAAAATACCCAGCAAACCTGTAATTCTCACTCCTAAGCGATCGGCTTCTGCTCGACCACGACGCTCATCAATTAACAGCAAATCAGCCTTGAGTTCCAGGACAAGGGCGATCGCTTCAGATTCACCCGGATCTAACCTCGCCTCATTTTGAATGGCAGCTAGATTCGTGATGACTGATGTATCACTAATGACAATCACAGTCGCCCCAACTCCCGTAGATTCTTCAAGTCCAGTTCAAAATCCTCAACATCGTAGGAGTAAAGGGGGATATGACGCTGTTTGAGGAGTTGACGAAAGGTGTTAGGTGACATCTCCGCGAGTTGACTGGCATACCCCAGGGTTAAACGGCCCGTTTGAAACAGGTGTAATGCAATTTCCTGCCGAAACTCACTGGGGGTAAGCCGAGACGCTTGCAAGATTTCGTCTGAAATGATGACACTCATAGTAGGATGACCTCTTCAGGTGTAATTGTAGGGTGACTTTTCTCTATTGCTCACGGGGCTATAACCATTGTTACATTGGCTCATCGATGTCATTGGAGTAAATTCTATCGATTACCCGGGCCACAATCCTGCGTACCCATTCCCGCTGTGCGGCTGGGAACGCCTGCTTCAGCCAGGGCAGGGGGGCGGGGTCGTCATGGTAATATTGGGCGATCGCCTCGACCATCGGCTCCACTGAAGTGTTAGCTGGCGTTCCACTTCAGTCATTCAAGCCAACGAAAAGCGCGGCGCAGTTCGGCAGTGCCATCAAGCGGATACCAACGACCATGAGCTAAAACCACTCGATCTGGATGCCATGCAATCATAGTATCAACTAAATCCTTTAAGTGCTGTGGATGTCGCCGAAAACTGGCAGCCATATGCCGTTAAAATTTTCCTCAGTTAGAAGGCGCATTTTATCTCGATTCTTTTTGTGACTGACGAGTAAGCAAGCGCTGCCTCAGATCGACTAGGTTATGCCTTTGAGTAAGTTCTTCTCTGAGTTGCTGGGCTTTTTGATTGCGCTGCTCTAAATAATTGTCGATTTCCTGACGATGGTTTAGATAATAAGCGATCGCACTGTATATATCTTCTAAATGAAGAACTGAATACTGAATAGCGATCTCTTCAGGAGTGGAGCCATTATGGTATGCAGCGAGTAGACTATCTAGAGTCACTCGGCTCGAACCAATACGGATACCCCCCGCTTCATCCCAGCGTAGAGGAGGAGAGGTTGCTTGGAATTTTGCTGGGGTGCTCATTAGGGACATATTGCACCTGAGTTGAACTTTACACCAATATTTTAGCAATAAGCCTAGTGCATGGCTTGAACGCAACGTTGCTCACCCCTTTAAGCAATAGTGCTCTCCTCGGTACGTAAACGAGCAGCGATCGCATCTTGCTCATCAGCCGGCAATGTTTTCAATTCGATAAGATTTAACGGTGAAGTTAGCCTGTGCCTAGCGGTTATACGGTTGCTCCATTTTTAGTCCTGGAATGACTCGATAATGCTTAGTATTGAAGGTGCAAAGGGTAAAGCCCTGACCTACAGCACAGGCAGCTATCAAAGCATCAATTAATCCCACTTTATGTGACAAATGGTAAGTCGTGAAATCTGAGAGAGCACGCGCACAGTCAATTTCAGTAGGCCAGACTACAGGTAGTGGTGCGACAAGTTGCAAGGCTTTACGAACTTGTTGCTTATTTTGTGCGTCCTGAATCAACTCCATAATAACGAAGCCAGGAATATTTGGCAGTTCTTGGAGAGAGGCAAACTAACTTAAAGCAGGTGTAAAGCCTCTTTGAATGTCAATAAAAATATCGGTATCAAGTAAATACATGGAGCCACCTAGAATCACTCACGGGTTTCGGCTTCACGACGTAATCTGCGAGCATATTCTTGACTATTGGTAATATCAGGACGAGAGTTGATAATTCCGCTATTTTCCCAGTAAGTAACAAGTTCTGCACCTGTTTTTGGCGGATTTTGAAGAAACGGACGAAACGATAGGACACGCAAAATATACTCTGTTATAGGTAGCTTTAACTGGGATGCCTCAAGAGACAGTTCATCTTCTAATTCTGCTGGCAGATCTAGAGTAACAATCATTTTAATCCTCTATTTTTTAGTAAGTAGTCAAGAAAATTTGCCAACTCTACCAAAACCTCATCAGGCAGAGCATTTATTACCTCAACAAGATCTTGCTGCTCTACTGTTGTTTTAGACATAGCTATATTGCTACTGACACAGGGTTACCACTCTATTCTAGCATCTCAGCAAGTCAACGAGCCGCGATCGCATCTTACTCATCAGCCGGCAAAGTTTTCAATTCGGCGATCGCCCGCTCAAGCAACTCAGTCATTGCTACTTCACCCAGAACTTTATACTCATTCTATCGATTATCGCCGCTCTCAGGCAGATTGAGCATAGCGCGATCGCGCTCTTGGAAAGCGGGTAGACTTCCCTGATCCTGCCAATGTTGTTAAAAAGTAGGCATTGTCTCGAAAAACATCACATCCCCACCTTAATAAGATTTAACGGTGAAGCTCAACGGCGGCAGACAACCTCAAACTTAGCACCAGCAGCTTTAGTCCGTCCGCTGCATTTGAATTGTTAGCCTGCACTGTCACGCACCGACAAGCTCTTACAACTCGTCAATCGTCACCAATCCACCCTCTATAAACTGAATCACCAACTCTTGTTCATCTAACAAAGCGGTTCCAAGCAGAGGTCGCCTTCCTGTCGCAATGACCAAAACATCCCGCTCCGTACCATCCCAAAGGACAACCGCTTCGTAAAGGGGGAGTGATACTTCGCTGTTATCCGCTAAATTTGCAAAAGTATCGTGTCTAAAGGTTAAACCCATCAGTGAAACTGCTTCTAGCGGAAGGCACAATTCTCCTGTGAATCCTGTATCGATGACAAATTCGATAGAAACAGTTGAGCCATTTGGTAATAAGAACGTTAGAGCGACCGTTGCGTGTGTATCTGTTACAATCCCAGAAATCACTTGTAAACACGCTCCATGACACCACCAAAGGAGACGGCAACATTGTATCCAATCCGAATGCCAAAGAGTCTAGCATTTGGATGTTTCTTACTCAGATTGCGAGAGGCTTGCAAGCCAGTCTTATCGACCTCATAGTCACCTGTCTCAATGTCGATGATGACCATCTTGCCAATATTCTCGTCAATTTCGACCTTTTGACGGATTCCACCCTCGTACAGTTGCTTTGCTCGATGCCCAACCTGCTCGCGGCTTAACAGAATTGCTTGCATACACTGGCTCCTAATCGCTAGGCATCTCTTTGTTCCCCTTCATAATATCTTACAAGTGAACTACTCCGCCCACAAGGGGACGGGGCTTCCCAATTCAACGGCAGATGCCTCTACGGATGACTTACGCCCCCGATGCAGGCCTTACACTCCCTCCTTGGGCAGTATCGCTAGTTCCCAACGATGATCGCATTCTGCTCACTTTCAGGTAAGGCTGGTAACAAAGGCGATCGCCCCCTCAAGCACCTCAATCATTGCCCCTTCACCCAGAACTTTATCCCCATTCTATCGATGATCGCGGCTCTCAGGTAGATTGAGCATAGTGCGATCGCGCTTGTCGTTGTCGCAAAACGGGTTTCCCATTTTTGCTCGTCCGGTTGTTAGCTGGTATTTTAGGGCAACAACTCAAAGTAGTCACAGTGGCTTGGACGAATAACCGAAAAATCTCGCCGATCAAGCGTGTAAACGCGAGTGATGTTTAACCTTTCAGCAGTAGCAACAATCGCAGCATCTGTAAAATCAAGCTGGTTATCAGCATACTGTTCCAAAATTTCATGCACTCGTACTAAATCCTCTGGAATGAGAGGTTCAACTTGAACCGTATTAGGTGTCATGCTGGACACAAAACGACGCATTGCTTGATGACCCAATCTTGATGCAATTAGATAGCAGACTTCAGGTAGAACAGCTACAGGTAGTACTAATGGCTCATTTACGCTTTGAGCAACCGCCAGCACTCGCTGATGATGACGATCGCTCTGATCCGTGAGCGCAAACAAAAAACTGGTGTCAAGTATTGCTGTCATGCCAAAGGACTTGACTGGGAACTCCACCCATACACAGGGTCAATCTCATTAAGGAGGATCTCCTCATCCCGCTCTGAAACATCTTGTTGACCAGATTTACCTAAGCCGGCAACAGAGAGCAAAAAGTTTTGTTGACCAAGATCGGTTTTTTTATCCTGAGACGTTTTATAGCGTAAGTAGTCAAGAAAATTTGCCAACTCTACCAAAACCTCATCAGGCAGAGCATTGACTACCTCAACAAGATCTTGCCGCTCAATTATTGTTTTAGACATGGCTCTATTGCTAATGACACAGCGTCGCTACCCAAGCTTAGCATCTCAGTAAGTAAACGAGGGGCGATCGCATCTTAACTCATCAGCCGGCAAAGTTTTCAATTCGGCGATCGCCCGCTCAAGCAACTCAGTCCTTGCTACTTCACCCAGAACTTTATCCCCATTCTATCGATGATCGCCGCTCTCAGGCAGATTGAGCATAGCGCGATCGCGCTCTTGGAAAGCGGGTAGACTTCCCTGAGCCTGCCAATGTTGTTGAAAAGTAGGCATTGTCTCCAAAAACATCACATCCCCACCTTGATACGATTTAACGATTGCGTTGTGCCGCTGTCGCTAACACGCTGCTAACAGTACCTCTTCTACAGGCTTTGGCACTTCAATCGGGTAAAACCGATTTGCAGAAAAAGCGTAATCCTCACCGCTCTCATCAATAACTCGAACCAGCCCGTTTTTGCTCGCTTCCTCATCAACAATCACTCGGTATATTTTGCCAACTTCCAATGATGCTTTATAGCCTTCATTATTCAGGCATCCCACGAACTGATTTGATCGGACTTGCTCGGTTTTCATAGTTAATCTAGAAACGGTAGCTTGAGCTTGAACTCTTTTTTGCTGACCCCATGAGCCTCATACCAGTGGATCTCCGCTAACCGTATCATACCGTTTGGAAGCTGAACTTGGGCAATACCCTTCAACGTTCTCCACTTCCCTTGACCATATTGCTTCCGCAATCGTACTCGATCACGAATTCCTGTTCCTGTGGCAATCACCTCAACCTTTGTGATATCGCTAATAATCTCGAAGTCCACGCCAGAGCAACCGGAAAAGTGCTCTTTGATACTAGCGCATTTTGATCTCTGCTACGGCAGGCATTTCAACATCTGCCACCGACCGTAACCAAAGTGGCATAACGGTCGTGTTGAGCGGTTGACAGAAAACTTTGCAATGCACCAAAAAACTGAGTAAATCCGCTCCAACAGGGTTTTTAGACCGTACCACACCGACCAACTTTATCTACTTTAACTCTTCAATTGTGACGATCCCCCCTATCACGGTTTGAATCCTCAAGTCATAGCCGAAAAGTAGACTCATCCCGACTAAAGGATCTGTCTCAGATTCATTAACAGGGATATCTCGATACTCACCATCCCAAATAATCCTGCTTGAATAAACCTCGAATGTCGTCTCGCTACCTGAAGACCCAGAGTGATTGAGGTTTGAGCTAATGGGTTCGATGTTAGCTCAGATCAACCGAGCCAACATCGAACCCCCGCAGTGGATTCGCATCTTGCACCTTAACCCCGTCCTCGCCGGGCAATCGCCTGCAAAATCGCCACCAAGACACTAAACCCGATTCCCACCAGTACACTCCACCAAAACGCCGGGGCCGTGACGATATCTCGCGGTTTAGGCGGTTGCTGGGGGTGAGTGGTGGCCACCGCCACGGCGATCGCCCCCGTCGCCAACCCCACACCCGCCATTCCCACGGTTTGATTCAAAGCCCGATCGCCCCTCGTTTGCTCAATCTGAATCACTCCTTCGATGTTGCGGATGAGATGATCCAGGAGTGTCAGGCCTGTTTCCAAGTTGTCGCGATCGAACTGGATTTGTTCGATATCGCGATCAGGGTTCCAGTTGCAATGTTCCGTCCGCTGGAGTTCTAACCCTAAGCGGCGTTGGCGTTGTTCGTAGTTTCTGGCGTTGATGGCGATCGCGTGTTGCTGTGCATCCAGCAGCACCAGTTTCTCCGCGTACTCCGCGCGATCGCTCAAACATTCACTTAAATCCTTCTGAAGTTCTGCCAAGTTGACCGTTTTAGACTTGAGGCGATCGCGCACTTGCTGATATCGGCGTTTCACTGTTGCATAGTTTCCCTTGAGTTCCGCCTTGAGTTGTCGGCTGTTCCACTTGGCCCACCTCACCTTGTTACGAAAACCGAACCAGCGTAAGAAATTTAGACAGCCTTCCTTACCCATCCATGTCCGAATGTCATCGAGATTCTCCGATTCAGGAAACAGGAGAACGCAGACGTGGGGATAAAAATCTAAAAATTTGTGCCATTCTACATTCCAAAATGTGGGTGTAGCTTCAAATTCAAAGAAACGGGCATTTAGATCCCCATGTTTTACATGTCCTGTCAAGGTTAAATGGTGGTGAATATCCTTGGGAACTGAGCCAAGGAGACGGGCATAAATGTCTTGTGCCAGGTCTTGTGGTAATCGCCCGTCTGTTTGTTTTGCCCAAATCAACCAGGTTTCCCCCAAGCTCCCATGGCGCTCTCGACGGCGCTTATCCAGAGATATAGCCTTTGGGTCGAGTTGACCTAAAATTTGCTGTTTGAGGTCGTTAATGGCGGCGAGAGGACGCGGCTCGTCGTTTTTCTGGGGTGGATTGGATGCTGCGTTTAGATAGCGCCCTGATGTTCCTAGATACAGCCCATAAATGTCCTCTAAATTGACTGGCCAAATGAAGCCGTCAAGCTTCTCATCGTGTTCGCTGTTCGATCCAAATAGCTTTTCGCTCTTGTCGAGTAGAAGATTATTGGCTCCATCATCGCGCTCATGCTGCTGAAGTGTATCAAGCTGTTTGTCTTCAATTTCTTGATAAACTTTCTCCCAGAACTTGCGGCGGCGAGCCTTTTTTTCTTTCTCTGACTCTCCCAATATCTCGCGCACGTCGTACAGCAAACAATCCAACGTGGGATAAATGAAGGGTTTTTCCTCAAAAGAGGATGAAGTGAGATCGTCCGTTGAAGTCATCTGCAATCTGGCGCGGGAGTTTCCGGGAGTTTCCTAGAGATTAACCTTTAGCTCGTCGTCCGAACAGGCGATCGCGTAGTTTCTGCCAAACCTTGAGATCTTGCGACACTGCTTTCGCTGTCTCGATCAGGTGTTCCTGGGGTTGTTGTAGCAAATTACCGAGTTCATCCTGCGTCCATCCGTTTTCTTCCTCCCAATTGGGGTCAGGTGCATCTGCCTTAGAACGTTGCGCCAGAGGCTCTTCCAACTCATCGCACCAACAATCATAGCTGGGGTTGAGATGTTGACTGGCCCACTCATCCACCGCCGCCAGTCCCCCGTCGCTGTTCCAGTCAAACTGAACCAGTTGAGAGTGCCACTCAGGGGGGAGTTCGTCCCGTTCCGAGAGGCTGAGGAGAAACGCTTTCAGAGTAATGCGAGAGGTTGCTTTCATCAGGTTGAAGGGGGGTGAGGTTCATCGAGGCCAGACACCACAAACGCCGCCCAGAAATAGGGATCGTCGTAGGGGCATCTCTTCTCCATCTTAGCCAGTCGTTTTACCGCTCGGCGGAGACAGGTTTTTGCTGTAGGGTCTTGCAAACCGGCCAGCCAGTCTTCATACCAGCCTTGCAACTCAGCCTGAGTCAGTTGGCGCAACCAGGCCACCGCAGCACTTCGGGCAACAGCGGGGGACTGTCCCTGCTTGAGCAACTCGTAAAAGCGCACCATCAGCAGCGCACTCGCGTCAGACTGCACCAACCACAGAGAGGTTAGGGCCGACTTGGCCCCCAACGCCAGCAAGCCACTGGCCCAACCCACATATTCCGTCACCAGGTCATAATCCCGCCCGATGCCCGTTTCGCAGGCCCCCAAACTCACCAAATCATAACTGCTGAGGTTCTCCAGCTTCTCCAACATCTGCCCGAGGGTGAGGGCGCTCTTTTGAGCCAGACTGAGCCGCGACTCGGCGGGATTGGGGAACTCGTGCCAACTGTGGCCGGTGAAGTGAGCCAGGCGATGGGGGGTTTGCAGGTGGTTGAGAACCGCCTCCGGGGTGACGGCGTTGCTTTCCAGGGGAGTGGTGGCGTAGAGATGGCGGATGGCCGCTGACTCGAAATCGGCCATCGGCAAATCTTCCGCCTGGGGGTCAATGCTGAGGAAGGAGGCGGTGGCCGGTTGGCGGTTCTGTTGTAGGGTGAGTCCTGTCTGCACCGAGGGGAGGCGCGAGATGGCGAAACAGTCGGGAAATAGGGCTTCTAGGGGCAGCAGGTGCAGTTCCTTGTGGGGGAGCAGAATGAGGGGGATGCTGTGGGGTGCGGCGCTGTTGGGGGGCGCGAGTTGGGCGACAATGCGATCGATGTCGAGCAGTTGCTTTAATTCATCGAGGCGTTGCGGGAGTTGTTGTCGCCAGGGATGGTCGGGGTTGCTGTGGGATTTGTCCTTGCTGTCTCGGTAGTCGAGATAGTCCCGGTTCCAAGCCTGCCACCAGTCCTGAAAGGCGCAGTAACGCTCTCTAGCGGAGGTGGCAGCATCGAGCCGCTGCGGCGGTTGTCCCGGTTGAATGAGGAAGATATTGAGGGCGGTGGGGCTACAATGCCAGTCTATGAGAGGGGCCTGGTCATGGTTGGCGAAGGCGGTGGCGGCTGCGGCGGTGGCGGAGACAAATTCATCAGTCCAACCGCGCAACCACCAGCTTAAACAGGTGTTTTTCCCCCGTTCGGCCAGTTCCCAGGCGGCGATGTCGTTGCTCTCCTGTGCGAGACGGTCTACGGTGGCTTGTTGGAAGTCAGCAAACTCGAATTGTAGCTGGCGTTTCTTGCCAGGACTGGGTAGGCTGTCGAGGTATTGGTGCAGTACGTCTGCCCCCTGTCGCATGACTTCTGCTGCGGTGTCTGGCTCGTCGAGGCTGGAGTAGACGCGGGCGAGATCCCGTAAGACGTTGAGATGCCATTCGGGAAATTCTAGGGCGGTGAGGGTTTCTAGGGCGGTGAGGTATTCGCTTCGGGCTTTGCTGAAGTAATTGTGGCGATTTTGCAGATACAGCTTGGGATGAGCGTAGGCGTAGTGCGATCGTCCTTTGACATAGTGCAATAACCCCCAACCTTCTGGATGGGTGTCTCGTGTGCAGTGTTGCAGTCCTTGGTCGTAGGTGGCAAGTTGTCCGGGATAGCCGGGTTGGGCGAGTTGGGGATATTGAATGGTGAGGGGAGTCATCACGGAATGCATGAGTTTGCCGATTGCAATTCCTCGGTTTAGCCAAGCCCAGTCAAACTGGGAATTGAGAGCCAGGGCGCGATCGCAACTCTCCAGCGCCTCCTCGTATCGCCCTAAGTCATCGAGCGCATTCCCTCGGTTGTGCCAAGCCAGGTCGTCATTGGGATTGAGAGCTAGGGCGCGATCATAACTCTCCAGCGCCTCCTCATATCGCTCTAAGTTATAGAGCGTCTTCCCTCGGTTGTGCCAAGCTAGGTCGAGATTGGGATTGAGAGCTAGGGCGCGATCGCAACTCTCCAGCCCCTCGTCATATCGCCCTAAGTTATTGAGCGCAACCCCTCGGTTGTGCCAAGCTAGGTCGAGATTGGCATTGAGAGCTAAGGCGCGATCAAAACTCTCTAAAGCTTCTCGATATAAATGTAAATGGTTGCATAGGATAGCCCCTCGGTTGACCCAAGCCAGGTCGTAATTGGGATTAAGAGCTAGGGCGCGATCGCAACTCTCCAGCCCCTCCTCATATCGCCCTAAGTTATTGAGCGCATTCCCTCGGTTGCCCCAAGCCTGGTAAAGATTGGGATTGAGAGCTAGGGCACGATCATAACTCTCCACCTCCTCCTCGTATCGCCCTAAGTTACCAAGCCCAATCCCTCGGTTGTGCCAAGCCATGTCGTCATTGGAATTGAGAGCTAGGGCGCGATCGCAGTTTTCCAAAGCCTCTTCATCTGCCCCAGCATCTAAGGAAGCCCTTGCACGTTCCAACCAAACCTCCGCCTCCTCCTCACTCTCACTCAAAACCGGCAACCTCTCCCCTCCCGTCTCCGACACCTCCTCCTCACTCTCCCTCTCAACCTCCTCCGGTATCTCCCGCGCCAGCAACGCCTCACCAATCTCCGCCGCCGTTTCCCCCACCGGGTCACAACCTTGGCCTCGCAACCGCACCATGCGCCGCGCCAGTTCCTGATTCGGAACCGGAGACGACATCAGCGTATCTCTGAACCGCTGTAACCAATTGAGAAACCAGGGGTCTTGCGCCCGTCCTTGCAAGTGGTCCGCCACCTGTTGCGCGGTCCATCCCGCCTCTACGCCGTCCAGCAGTCCAAAAAACAGGGTCTCGTACTGGGAATCACTGAGGGAGACCAAGTCTGGGGTTGTCTGAGGAGACTCGCCAACTGGAGAGGAAGTCCCGCGCCATTTCGCCCACAATTGCTTCAGCCAACGCCACAGTCGCCGCCACATCGCTGCTTCTCCTCATAGACCTTTTCCCAGTATGACGCGCTCCCCCCTGGAGGGCAACCGCAAGGGATTGCCCCGACGGTCAGGGTTTCACCATTTCCTGAAAACCCTAAATCGTTAGGAGTTGAGCCAACCTCGCAAAATGTTTATGACCACCGGAGCAAAAGGTTCCAGCACCCCGTCTTGAGGTTGTCCAATCCGCCGTAGGGGCGAAAAATCCCCTCCTGGGAGGGGCAGGGGTGGGTTATGACCCTACAATTTTGTATAAAATGCAACAAATTACACCGTATATCCTGAAGACCCAGATAGAATTACTCTTTTAATGCTTTTTCTCGAATGTCTCGACGAATATCTGGAGTTAAATCGACATACTGTTTTTGAGGATTGACACGTTTCCAGGCAACTAAGCTAGTCGGTTCAGCCCCTTTATGAATGGCTCGCATGACGCAACTCTTGTTTACGAAGTAATAGTTTGGCTTTAACCAATTCTAAATTATTTTGATGGGTTGGCTCAGCCATGAGTTCCCTGAGCAATTGATGAGCTTGGCTTAGATTAGAGTCTTGGATAGCATCTAGTAAATCGTTAAGCTTAGACTCAAATTCTGGGTCACGAATGCTAGTATCCATAACATCCAATAAGACTGTATTAACATCTTGCCCATATTGGGACGGTAATTCTTGAATTTTACCATTATTTAAAGCATAAACCAAAATGTTTTTGCAATCACTAATCATCAAAGGAGAATGGGTAGTTAGAATGAACTGACAATTGGGAAAGGTGTCAAGTAGGCGATCGCACAAACGACGTTGCCAAGACGGATGTAAATGTAAATCAACTTCATCAATCAAAACAATACCATCTCCTATCAATGGATTCTCTAAAGCAGGATTCAGCATCGCAAGACGGCGAGCAATATCTCCCACTAAAGCCATTAACGATTTTTCACCTTGAGACAGTTGAGCAACATTTAACGTCTCGCCATTTTTATCAACCGCCATATAGAGACAAGGTTTCCGACGCACTCTCAGGTTGTCCAAATGGGGCATAAAGCGGCGGATAGCTGTACGAACTGCGGTTAATTGGCGGTCTTTGGCTGACGCTTGGAGTTCCTTTAACACCTGCCATATATCTTGATGGGTCTCAGCAAGAGGCTTCAGTTGATTCAGGACTTCATCAGAAATTCCCGACTCATTTTCTGCATCTTCTCGTTCTCGGAACCACTCAAAAAAGCGACGAAAATCAACC
The DNA here is from genome assembly GCF_023983615.1 of Phormidium yuhuli AB48. Classification (GTDB taxonomy): domain Bacteria; phylum Cyanobacteriota; class Cyanobacteriia; order Cyanobacteriales; family Geitlerinemataceae; genus Sodalinema; species Sodalinema yuhuli. The sequence goes on from NZ_CP098611.1 coordinate 1,715,711, forward strand.
CCCTGACTGAGAGAACTTTCATAAGCGTCTAGTTGCAGAAAAGTATGTTTAGTTCTGATTTTTAGCGGAATATCGAGAACAACTCGCTCAACCGGGTAGAAAGCAATAAGGGGGAGGCTGACCTGAGCATCTTGGCTTAAGGCATTCCGATAATAGCTGGCTAAGCGGCTGCAATCTGTTAGTTGACTGTTATAATTGGTCTTACGTCCTTTTTTGGTTTTGGCAATAGTCCACTGAACGTCATTATCTCTCGCCGTATTATCAGGGTAAACTGATGTCTCAACGGAATCACAAACCTGGACTTTAATGGTCGCCCCATTAGCGCCATTGAGGATGTCATCTTCGGCGATATAACTGCCATGCCCTTTTTCTGTACTGAGACGGGCAATAAACCAACTCAGTGAGATGGTTAATGCGTTCAAAATAGATGTTTTCCCAGCTCCATTGTTGCCGACAAATACCGTGATATTACTGGGATTTTGCGGTGTTGGGGCTAAAGGCAACTCCAAATGTTCAAAGAGTCCAATATTTTTTAAAGTAATCGATTTAATTTCCATTTCAGTACAGTCCAGGTCTCGATAGCTTTGAATGAGGAAAGAGTCACGTGAAGCAGAAGCGCGATCGCACCTTGGCAGGGATTCATTTTTCGCGACTGGGTGGTTGGCTGTGGGAACAACATGATAGGGCGAAAAAATTTTCGCCCCTACGGTTCACTGGGAAACACCTCAAAAATATCAATTCCCAACTTATCCTGAATCAGAGATTGTGCCTGGTTAGGATTCTCATAAATTAACTCCAACAATTCCCTAGGTGTTAACCCCACCTCTTGAGCATAAAAACTGACCTCAGACATAATCCGCGCCTCCGATTGCCGCAAATACATACTCAAACAGTGACGAGCCTGAGTCGAATTATCCCGTTGAGTCCGAAAAAAGGCTAGAGCATTGAGGAGCCGGTCCTCATAGGGAGCCAAAGGCTTTAAATCTAACGATTCAGGATGTTTAGAAATCATGATATTTGAATGCCAACAAGTCGCTGGATTTATCAACAAATTTGCCGATACCCTTAAGCCGAGATAGCCAGTTGTCCGGGCATCAGCCAGCACGGGGGTCCCCCAGAACCGAGATAGTTTTCCCAGATACCGATGTCCCCCAGACCCCCTATAATAAAACTAAGACATCCAAACCGCAGTGCAACAGAGGTCAATGGCCTTGTCTCGCCAAACGTCAAAAAGCCCCAGGACTCAGTCGGCGATGGGCTTTGGGATATTCTTTCTGGGCCTACTGGTTGCGATCGCCATCCAGCAAGGGCAACATCCCAACCCGGCCCCAGTTGACGTTCCCCCCCCATCCTCCTCCTCGGAGTCTGAAAGAAATCAACGTGAGTTCAACCCGGATACCCCGGAAACTCCAGCGGCGGGTTCTGCTGAAGATATCCCAATCCCGACTCCCCAAACGGGCGATCGCAACTTTGACCAGACCAACTTCATTGTCCGCGCCGTGCGTCAGGTAGAACCCTCCGTCGTACGCATTGAGCCTCAGCGCCTCTATTCTGAAGATCACCTAGGACCCTCTGACCTGCTAGACCCCATCCCCCCCTCTTCCTACTCCCAAAACGCAGGAACCGGCTTTGTCATTGACGACCAGGGCCATCTTCTCACCAACGCCCATGTTGTGGGCAATGCCAACCGAGTGCGAGTCGTTCTCCATGATGGCCAAACCGTCCGCGGCCAAGTCCTCGGACGAGATAGCGTCACCGATGTAGCCGTCGTCAAACTTGAAGGCGTTAGCCTGGCCCCAGTCCCCATCGGCGATTCCGATGACCTCAAACCCGGCGAATGGGCGATCGCCATCGGCAATCCCCTCGGTCTAGATAGTACCGTCACCATGGGCATCATTAGCGCCACCGGACGCAGTAGCCGCGAAATTGGTGTTCCCGACCGCCGCGTCGGCTTCATTCAAACTGATGCCGCCATTAACCCCGGGAACTCCGGTGGCCCACTCCTCAACGCCTCAGGGGCCGCCATTGGCATGAACACCGCCATCCTCGACGGGGCCCAAGGGTTGGGCTTTGCTATCCCCATCAAAACCGCCTTACGGGTCGGACAGCAACTCATCAACGATGGCGTCGCTCAACATCCCTATCTCGGAGTTCGCCTCAAAACCCTTGATGCGAACCTTAAAGCTGACTTAGACCAAACCGAAAACTTCCCCAAACTGACCGTTAACCAAGGGGTCTTGATTATCGATGTTGTCCCCAACTCCCCCGCCGAAGCCGCCGGCCTACAACTAGGAGATGTCATTCTCCAGATTGGCGAGGTCTCAGTAGTGAATTTTGAAAAGGTGCAGCGTATTGTGGAAGAAAGCCCCATTGGTGAAGCTCTGGAACTGACAATTGCACGAGGTGAACAAAAACTCACCCTAGACGTGCGCCCTAGCCAACTTCCCTCAGACTAACCCCTGCACCAGAGCCATACGACAATCAGACCCTTAACATAACTGTTGAAGGGCTGTTCCCATTGTTGTGATGTCCCCCATAGACTTGTCCATCGTACAACACACAGTCCCATGACCAATCGTCTCGCCAACAGTCAAAGCCTCTATCTGCGCAAACATGCCGAGAATCCCATCGATTGGTGGTATTGGTGTGATGAAGCCATCGAATTAGCTCGCCAGGAGAACAAACCCATCTTTCTCTCCGTGGGCTACTCCAGTTGTCACTGGTGTACCGTCATGGAGGGAGAAGCCTTCTCAGACCCCCAGATTGCCGACTATCTCAACCAGCAGTTTGTCCCCATTAAAGTCGATCGCGAGGAACGCCCCGATATCGACAGCCTCTATATGCAGTCCCTGCAACTCATGTCAGGACAAGGCGGCTGGCCCCTCAACGTCTTTTTACTCCCCCACAGTCTCGTCCCCTTCTATGGGGGAACCTATTTCCCCGCTGAACCCCGCTATGGTCGGCCCAGCTTCCTACAAGTTCTCACCCAGTTACGGGACTACTACGACAACGAAAAGGAAAAGCTAGACCGCATCAGTGAGGATATGCTGACGGCCTTGCAACAAGCCGCCGAACTTCCCCCAGAGTTCAAACAGATTGAGAACAGCTCCCTCCTCAATGACCAACTCCTACAACGGGGATTAGAAGCCAGTATCCGAGTCCTGGAACCGGAAGGGGCCCCCTGTTTCCCCATGATGCCCTACGCCCAAACTGCCCTCCGGGGAACTCGCTTTCAGTTGGATAAAGACTTTGTCGCTCAACCCCGCTGCGACCAACGAGGCTTTGATTTGGTGCTTGGGGGGATTTTCGACCAGGTAGGGGGCGGATTTCACCGCTATACCGTCGATGCCACTTGGACAGTTCCCCATTTTGAGAAAATGCTCTATGACAATGGGCAAATTCTCGAATATCTTGCCGATTTATGGTGTTCTGGCACCCAAGACCCCGCCATCGCTCGGGCGGTGAGACTCACGGTGTCCTGGCTCAAACGGGAGATGATGGCCCCGGAAGGCTATTTTTACGCCGCTCAAGATGCCGATAATTTCACCAGTCCCCAAGAGCGAGAACCCGAAGAGGGCGCCTTTTATGTCTGGTCTGACGCTGAGTTACGGGAACAACTCACCCCGGAGCAGTATCAGGCCCTAGAGGCAGAATTCTATATCTCCAAAGCCGGGAATTTTGAGGGCAAGATCGTCCTACAGCGTCGCCAGCCAGGAGTCCTCAGTGAAGCGGCGCAAGAGGCTCTACAACGCCTGTTTGAGGGGCGCTATGGTGCGGGAGTGAGCCGGGAGCAGCCCTTCCCCCCCGCACGGGATAATCAGGAGGCTAAATCGAGGGATTGGGCCGGTCGCATTCCCCCCGTCACCGATACCAAGGGGATTGTGGCTTGGAATAGTTTGGTCATCTCGGGGTTGGCTCGGGCCTCGGTGGCCTTTGGGGAACCGGAGTATTTGACCATGGCCGCCAAGACTGCCGACTTTATCCTCAATCATCAATGGATTGAGGGCCGCTTCTATCGGCTGAACTATGAGGGAACTCCCTCGGTATTAGCCCAATCGGAGGATTATGCTCTATTTGTTAAGGCTCTCTTAGATTTAGTCGAGGCAGGAGCGCCGGATTATCTGGATGCAGCCATCAATGTGCAAGCGGAGTTTGATGAGCATCTCTGGAGTGATGAGTTGGGAGGCTACTATAATGCCGCCCAGGATACCAGTGGCGGGGCAATTGTGCGAGAACGAGCCTACACCGACAATGCGACCCCTGGCGCCAATGGGGTGGCGGCGATGAATTTAGTGCGTTTGTCCCTCTATGGGGAGGAATTGCTCTATTTGCAGCGGGCCGAAGCGGTCTTAAATGCCTTCCTCGCCATTTTGCAAAAGATGCCCCAGGCTTGTCCCAGTTTGTTTGCAGCTTTGGATTGGTTCCAGAATGCTACCTTGGTCCGAACAACCGCTGCCGAAATGGCTCAGTTGAAGGAACGCTATTTGCCCGCAACAGTGCTGAAACAGGTACAGGAATTGCCAGATGGGGCCGTTGGCTTAGTCTGTCAGGGGTTAAGTTGTTTGGAACCGGCTCGCGATCGCAATAGCCTCTTGGCTCAACTCGAACAGAGTCAAAGCCGCATCGGAATCGGTTAAGGCGTTCTCAAAAAACCTTGACAGACTTATGGCGGATGGAAAGGCTAAGATTGAGGCGGTTTAGTTTAAGCCCAGCATTCTCAGTCCAGGGGTCTGGGGGCCGAGTTCGCGCCGGTCTAGTCCTGGGCTGGAGATTCCCGATTTGTGGCCGACAGCTCTGAAACCTATTCTTAAGGTGGAATGTGAGATAGTTGATCTAACTCGTGCTTCGGGTCAATTCCTCTCAGAAATGACTCTGACACAAGAGGTCTCAGACCCAGAAGCAACTAGTTACATCAGTGATGCTCACCGCTGCCCCTAGTTCACCACAAGGTTCCGTAGGGGCGAATGGTTGTTTGTCCTGACGAACGGCTGTTTGCCTGGGCGAAGATGTTTTAGCCTCTACTGGGCCCCTGTTCCATCCCGCCAAGGGTCGGTTTAATCTTAATCTCGACTGGCGGCATTGTTGACGGATGTATCTCCGCTATTAGGAGGGTTTATGAGTTCCTCTTCTCGTTCAAATTCCGATTTTAATGACACGATGCAGTCCCCACTCCATCCTCCCAATCCCAATCCGAAAGGGTCCACCGCTGATTCGATCAATCTCGTTGGTCCTGATGCCTTATTACGTCCAAAACCCCCTGTTCCACCCCCACCCCCTGAGGACAAACCGGACCCCCCAACCGCCGAGGCCTCGGTGGACCCTGAGCCTGAAACTCCCCAACGTCCTGTTCCCATTCCTCCCCCCAGTGAACCCCGGCAATATCGCGCCATCGGTGTAGTTCGTGGCCGCTATATGCCCTCGCAAGAACAAATCACCCAGGGCGTCCTGCAAACGGCCGACGATGTGGCCGTTGAAGCGGTGTTATTGGGGCGGGTGATGAGTCTGGTGAAAAACCACATTGACCTGGAACAAGACCATCTTTGGGTGGTTTATCCCAGAACCGGCCAGCGAGATGGCAATCTCCATTTACAAATTGTTGGGGTCTGGGAACCGGAAAACCTTAGTCAAGATGAGTCAGACGCCGCTCTTCCTCCCCTGTCCTCGGACGAGGTCCATGAAGGCTATTTTTCCGTACGCGGTGAGGTGGTATTTCATTCAGAAGAAGAGCATCGTGTGATTGTGAAAATTCGTCAAGGCCCTCGGAAGGCGGGACAACCTCCAAAATTCTTTAAACTGGCTTTGACGGGAACGGCGACGGGCCGCGTTCTACGACACTTTTGGTCGTTTGATGTGGAGCGTCAGGGCCAGGACTTAGTGATTTTGAGCGGGGAGAATATGGGGGTGATGCCCCCGAAACGCAAGACGAACTCGAAGTCGTCGCCAAATCGTCGCCCTGGCCGCCGTAAATTTGGGCCCGAGTCTAAGGGAAATCGCCCAACCCCGCGCCCGAAAAAGGTTAAGGATTCTCAGCCTCCGGCCTCGGAGTAGCTACTCCAGAACCCCGATGTCTAGTCTTAGAGTCGGGGTTTTTGTCTGTTGATTATTCACATTTTTTTTGATGAAAGGAGACAATGCTCTCATGGCTTCGAATGATAGTGGCCGTCTAGTTTTGAATCATTCAACTCATGTGGATGGGTTGATTCCTGTGTTGGAACGGTTGGTCTCCTTCCAGGGAATTCGTACCATTACCCCTGGGGTCATCTCCCGTTCCCGTGGCCACATCCCTAAGTTGAAACTGCGAGTTTCAGTTCCTATTCGGGGAGGTTATAAGGCGATCGCCCGTGCGGGAAAAACGGTTCAGGAAGTCTTTGTTCTCACCAGTCTCTCGAAAGGAGAGTTAGAACAAGCGATCGCTGAAAGTCTCAATTAAACAAACCTCGGGGGTGCTGATGGTCAAACTCAATAATAATCGCCTAACGTTAATCTTGGGCATTCTCGGCACCATCGTCCTATTACTAGGGGCGGTGCTACTTCTAGCCTGGAGTGAGGGAAGCACTGAGTCCGCTGAAGAGTTCTGGGATGTTCTGGAAAATGTCGTTATTACCCTCATGGGGGAATATCCCGATAAACCCAAAACTCTGTTAGGTCGAATTATTCAACTTTTTTTATTGGTTTTTGGAACCTTACTTTTTGGCACAATCATCGGAAAAATTTCCTCTTTATTTGTGACTCACGCTCTCTGGAACCAACAAAAAATGAAAAAATTCAAAAAGCACATTATTATCTGCAATTGGAATGGCAAGGCATCCAGTATTATTCAACAATTACTAGAGTCGAATCATGGGGAACCCCTAGACATTGTGGTGGTCTCTGCCTCGGAAGTCTTCGCTGCTCGAGATTTTCATCATTTCGAGAATGTTCACTTCATTCAAGCCGATCCCACTCATCATGTCACCCTGGAGGATTTACAAGCTTTCCAAGCCAAGGCCATCATTTTACTGGCTGACGACGAGAGTTCAGGGCCCGATGAAAAAAATGCTCTCATTGCTTTGGCGGTGAAGCATTTAGAAGAAACTCCTGGCAAACAGAAGGACATTCATGTGATTGCGGAACTGGTGAACCTCGATCGCCGCCGCCATCTGCAAGAGGCCGGAGTCGATGAGGTGGTCTCGGCCCGAGACTATAGTTCGGGAATTATTGCCCAAAGTGCCATTTTCCGCAATATGTCGGTGGTCTATCAGCAACTTTTGACCTATTCTGATGACTCCAATGAGTTTTATTTTATTCAGCCGGGGAATTATCCGTCGGAGTTACTGGGGAAACGCTTTCCTGAGTTGGGGACCTGGATTAGTGATTACAGTGCCAAGCATCCGAATAATCCTATCTTACTCTTGGGGGTTAAACGGGGAGATGGGACAATCCTCCTCAATCCTAAACCCAGTCATTTTGACCACTTGGAGGAAGAGGATAGTTTGATTGTCATGGCGTTCCGTAATATCGAGCGCATTGTCTGACCCCTTGGCGGTTAGCCCCCAGTTAATCGCTGTTGGGCTAACTGCGATCGCCCTCGGATGGCGGCTTCCTCATCCTCGTGATGGAGTCGTTGCAAACAGGGCTCAATTTCTTGCCGGACCGCTGTCTCCCCTAAACTCTTCCCTAAGGCTTCTAAGCCGACAATGGCAGCATAACGAACCACCCATTCAGGATCGGCAGTGGTTTCGAGTAATCGCGTCAATACGCGACGTTGGCCAGCCGCCTGTTGGCTCGCATCCAGAGTCTGCCACTGGATACGACCTAACCCTCGGGCGGCGGCGCGACGGACGCTGAGGGCAAAGTCTCCAGCGGCAGTTAACAGGACATCTAGGGCGCGAGGGTCGCCAATTTCTGCCAAGGAACGGATGGCCCAGGCTCGGGCCCCATAGTTATAGCCGTCGAGATGCTTGAGGAGCGGTTCGACGGCGGGTTCCCCGATGGTTACTAACCCTTGAACAGCGGCCACGGCGGCCCCAGGATTGTTGAAGCCTAAGACTTCAATGAGTTTGGGGACCGCTTGGGGATTACTGGTTTGGGCGAGCGATCGCACGGCCATCAGCAGACTGACCGCCGAATCAGCGCGGTCAACGTCAGCAAGGAGAGAGTCGAGAGTCATCGAAACAGAATTCGTCGCTATAACAGGTTATCCATTTGGGTCATGATATCGATGGCGGCCTCGTCTAGGTCATCGATTTGGGCCAGGTGATGTTCGAGAATCCCTTTGAGGGCAATCAGTTTGAGGCTATTTTCGGCTAAGGTTTCGGCAACGGGGGTGACGGCTTTGAGATAGCCGATCGCCCCGACATCCATGAGGGCCGCCCGCCGTAGTTGTAATTCTGGGGCCCCGAGAGCGGCGATGAGGCGATCGCCATACTGCTCCTCCCCCGTTAACTGATACAGGGCCCGGGCCGCCGCAAAGCAAACCCGAGGCACATCATGCTCTAAGAAAGGACGCACCGGCTCAATGGCGTCAGTCGCTTTCAACGCCCCCAACGCCTCTAGAATCGCATCGTAGGGCTGTACCAGGTGCGGTTTTCCCGGGACGCGAACCGCTGCCTCGACCCCACCCTCTAGAAGAGCCAGTAATCCGGGGATGGCCCGAGCATCTCCTAGGGCCTCTAAGGCTTGAGCGGCGGACTCGCGAACATAGTAATCGCTACAGGTCAAACTTTCAATCAGGGCAGGAACCGCTCGTCTATCCCCGAGTTTTCCTAAAGCTTTGGCGGCGTTACGACGCAGGGGATAGCCCCCCCCGGGGGAACGGTCAATGGTGTCGCTGAGGGCCTCAATCAGAGCCTCTCGACCCCGATCATCACGGACACGAAAACGCCCCAGCCACCACGCTGCATAATAGCGAGTGCTGGGGTCGTCGGTTTGTTGTAAATTCGCGATCGCCTGTTCCGTCGTCCAAGACTCGGCGGCGATCGCAACGGGCGTTTCTGACGGCTGCATGAGACAGGAAATGTACTTACTCGTCGGATCCTGATTCTTCCGCAGAACTGCCGTTGGGGTCAAATGTCACCGGCTCAATGCTGACAATTTCACCCCCCATTCGGGTAATCCGTCGCATCTCTTCATTCATGCGGTTGTAGGGAACCGTCATGAAAATGCTGTCACTGCTACGAATGGGATAATCATTCTTATCGGTTCCGGGAGATTGGCGCAGGCCACGAACCTCGTAGCGGAACATACGACTCCCCGAAGGAGTGCTACTGTTGAGTGCTGTAGAACCCATCATGGTTGGATGTCAACTCCTCTCTATTGCGATGTCTAATCCGTAGGGGTTGGAGAGGTTGTGGCGGCTAGAAACCACCCTCACCCCTCCAACTGATTCGCGAGTCCCCGAGAAGCCGCTGTTACGACTCCTCGAACGGACCTCAACCTATCCTAGTTGGCAGGTTCAATACTCGCGACTTTTCCACCTTCACGCTGGATGCGTTGCAAGGTTTGGGAAAGGCGATTGTAGGGAACAAAGAAGGAACGGCTGCTACGGCGTACAGTGGGGGTTCCACCACGACGTAGGTTATTGGGATAGTTACGTCCCAAGAGTTTCGTCACTTCGATGCGGTACATCCGCGTGTCGGCGTCACCGGTGGCGGACAAGCCATAAGTCCGTGACGGCGCCACCCCAGCTTTCGAGGGACGATAGGCCCAACCTTCGTTACAGTTGGAGGGGCCCACAACCGCTGAAGAGCTGTTGCGTCCGAGTTCTTGGGCCAGACGAGATTCCGAACCCCGCAGTTGAGCGCGATCGCTGTTGGCGTAGCCGCGATACAACTGGAACATCCGGGTGAAACCGACGGTTTTTTGACCCCGTTGGGTGCTGAAGCCCCGATAATAGGGGACAATGTTGTCGCCGAAGTTCTCGACGTACTCAACGGAATCGACGTAGGAATCAATATCTGCGTCGTAGCCTTCGTTTTGGTACAAGTCCAGGTGGAAGATTACTTCGCTCTCGTCATAGGGTGCGCGTCCGAGCAGATGTTTGTAGTTCAACTCGGTAAAGCGAGTCTGAAAGTTGTTGTAAAAGAACTTTGTCTTATACAATTCAGACTTAGCCACGCAGCGAACGAACTCGCGCAGGGTGATGCTGCCATCGCACAACAGCGATTCAGCACTCGTCAGGCGTTCTGATGCCATGACGTAATCGTTCCCCAAAAGCTGACGGTAGACGGCACGGATGGCAATCTGAGCGTCGTCTTCCGTCCAGTTGGGGCGCAGTTCAACTCGGTTGATGTCATCGTAGGCCGAGGTGCCTAGGCGGGTTGCAGCGGTAGTAATAGCCAAAGTCTATACCTCCAATTTTTTAACGACGGATATAAAAACAGCCCGGAACAGAAAACAACTTCAAGCATAGATCGATGCTCTGTAGCTGCTTACCGTTCCGGGCTAGAAGGGCGATCTAGCTCAGAGCGTTAATCGCGTAGTCGAGGTAGGAGTTGGCTTCAACAGCGGAGTCGCCGGAAAGACCGTGGTTGGCTTTGATGTATTTCAAAGCTTCAACATACCAGCTGGGAGACAGCTCAAAGGTACGGTTGATTTCGTCAATACCTGCAACGAGGTACTCGTCCATAGGACCAGTTCCACCAGCCACGAGGCAGTAGGTGACCATGCGGAGATAGTAACCGATGTCACGCGCGCATTTGGCTTTACCTTCAGCGGTAGATGCGTAGTTCGGTCCCTGCATTTGGGTGGTGTAGGGGAACTTGTTGTAGACCGCTTGAGCAGCGCCATCCACGAGAGACTGAGATTTGTCGGTCAGTTGACGAGCAGCTTGCAGGCTGGCGTTAGCCTGACGGAAACGACCAAACGCGGTTTGGATTTCGGTGCTGCTCAGGAAACGACCTTGAGAATCAGCTGCGGCGACGGCTTCGGTTAACGGGGTTTTCATTGTTGAATAATCTCCTGTGTTACAGTTTCAAATTAATTTTGAAAGTTGGAATCGATATGGGGCATCGATCACGTCTGACTGGCAGACTGCAAGGGTTGCTAATTACGCAACAGCAGCGGCAGCGCGATCAAAGTAGGTGCCGATTTCAGACATGAGGCTGCTGCAATCTCCGGGGGTGATTCCAGACGGATCGCCTGCGATTTGCAGAGCCGCTTCTTTCATTTTTTGAACGCCGACGGCAACGGAAGCACCGGGGGTTCCCAGAGCAACGTAGGTTTCACGCAGACCGTTCAAGCAGCGATCGTCGAGGACGCTAGCATCGCCAGAGAAGATGGCGTAGGTGACATAACGCAGGATGATTTCCATGTCACGCAGGCAAGCAGCCATACGACGGCTGGTGTAAGCGTTACCACCCGGGGCGATCAGTTGGGGCTGCTCAGCGAACAGAGCGCGAGCTGCGTTAGCCACGATGGTGGACGCATTGCCGGTGATGCGGTTAACAGCATCCATGCGTTTGTTGCTGTCTGCAACCATTTGTTGTAGAGCATCGAGCTGGGAGGCAGAGAGGTACTCGCCACGAGCGTCAGCTTGAGAGACGACTTTAGTGAATGCGTCGAACATGAATTAATCTCCTACTTAACTTGAGATGGGCTGGTCTAGTTCAAACGAGATATTTTAACGGTTTGGCTACTAGACGGTAGCCTGGGCGAGAACCCGACAGCCGACAAAACTGAGAAAGTTGCTGTCTTAGATGAGAGAGCGCGAAAATCGCTGAAACTCAACTTCTGTCGAATCACTCATGCCCTTCCGATAAATTTATACACCGCCACAGAGCATTTGTGAGTTACGTTTTGTAAAGATTTTAAAGACCCCTGAAACTCCAGATGACTTAGCCCTGAGGTTCAGAATCTGGGTTACCCCACTGCCAAGCAGACCGGCCATAATCGCTGTGAGACTTGGTCTAGCGACGAGTGACCCGACTGGATTGGGGGGGAAACCAGAGCCGTCTCCCTCGGGATACGTCTGAGATTTCTTCCCCAAATGTAACGGAGATGACCTCAGCAAACTTTACATAACTTGAGAAAACGCACCCAATTAACACCTGTCCTGTCCGAGCAACAGACCCACTTCGGTCTAGCTCGACCCGGTTGTTTCGATGTTGACTTGGGTTAATCCTCTGTGAGCTAACCCCTATCAGGTTAAAAGCCAGCTCCCATACCGTCTACCTCAACTGTGACGAATGTTACAGAAGTCAATAATTTGTTATCTCAAGCAATACTGTACAAAAACCAAAATTTGGCTTTAAAACGTGTCAATTTTCCGGATATGAGTAGTTCTACTGAGAAACACTGGTCAATGTTCTGAAGCAATCTTTAACATTTCGTAATCTATTCCCTCCAGTCTAACCCCCTAAAATCGGGAAAACTCTAAGGGATAGGAGTCCTTGGTCCACGCCACTCCGGAAACCGTCCCTCTGTGATCCTCAGAGAAAGCGTTACCCTGAAGGGAGGATTTTTGGGTCCTCACACCGTTAGCCCCTTTGTAACCATGAGCGAAAACGTTTCCCCACGCCCCCAGTCTGCTCTAACTCCCCAGCAGGATGGGGGGTTCTCAAGTTTGCCCATAAAAGGACGCTACCGAGTCTTAAAACCTCTAAGCCATGATGGACGGACGGTTTTGGCTCTGGACGAAGACACTCCCTCTCAGACGTTTTGTGTGGTGCGATCGCGCGATCGCCAGCGCGGAGAACTCCCTCTCCCCCATCCAGTCCTAATGCGTTGGGAGCAATTAGGGCATCATCCTCACCTACCGAGCCTAGAAGCGGTCTTTGAAGATAACGACATTCAGTATCTCGTGGATGAGTACATCCATGGCAAAACTGCCGCCGAACAGCTACAACTTCAAGGCACTTGGACGGAAGCCCAAATTCGCCAACTGCTCAATCAAATCCTACCCACCCTGCGAGACCTCCACGATCGCCAACTCCTACACCGAGACATCAAACCCCAAAACCTGATCCAGCAGGAGGGCCGCTGGATTCTTGTAGATCTCAGCGCCCTCCACTGTACCGCCAGCCCCAAGGGACTGGAAGCCGAAGCCCTCAGTGGTTCCGCTGAATATGCCGCTCCCGAGCAAATTCAAGGACATCCCCTCCCCAGTAGTGACCTCTACAGCCTCGGGGCAACCTGCGTCCATCTTCTGACCGGACAATCTCCCTTCGACCTCTACGATGACCATCAGGGGACCTGGCAATGGCGCGATCGCACCCGTTTCCCCATCACCCCCCAACTGACACGGGTTCTCAACCAGCTTTTGCACCCTGACCTCAACCATCGTTACTCCAATGCCGAAGCCGCCCTCAATGACCTAAATCGTTTTGACTTACCCATCAACTGGGAGGCCCTGTTGGTGTTGCGTCCCCTATCCGGCTTACTCGCCGCCTCCTTTGTCCTCACCCTCCTACAAGTTTGGGGACAACGTTCCCCGCAACTGGAATATCAGGCTGATGGGATGACCCCCTCCCTAGATAAAGTCATTCCTCGTAAAGATAACCATTTGCCGATGGTGCAAACCTTGAGCCAAGGCAAAGAATCTATCTGGACGATCGCCGTCAGTCAAGATGGCTCAATTATCACAGGGCGAGGCAATGGCAAGATTGAAATCCGCCACCCGCACCGCCATCGTCCCAGTGAATTTTCAGCTCATCCCCAAGCCGTCTTCAGTATTGCCGTTAGCCCCAACGGTCAGCTTTTAGCTACCACGGGTGACGATAACGCGATTAAAATTTGGGAGATGCCCCAGGGTAATCTTTTGGCAACTTGGGATGGGCATTACGACGACGTACATCATCTGCAATTTAGTCCCGGGGGGGATGTCCTAGCCACTGCTGGCCGTGATGGTCGTGTCAAAATCTGGGATATGACTCATACGTCTAACCAGTCTCTGCGCGATCGCAACTCCACCCCTTTACGGATTCTTGAAGCCCATCGCGGCGAAGTTCGTAGTCTCGCCTTTAGTCCAAATAACCGCTTTCTTGTAACAGCGGGGGCCGATGGGAAGGTGAATTTATGGGATTGGCAAACCGGTGACTATTTACAAACCCTCGTCTCTGGCACGTCAGAAATTTGGTCTGTTGCCATCAGCCCTGATGGTGAAACCCTAGCCACGGGGAGTAAAGATGGAACAGTCGAGTTAGTGAATGTCCGCAGCGGCCGCCGCCACCGCCAAAATACCCTACACCGCAACGCCATCGTCTCCCTAGCCTTCAGTCCCCACCGCGTCCCCTCCAGCCTTGGCTCAGAGTATCTGTTGCTGATTGGTGATGTCCACGGGGATATGTCCCTCTGGTACGGGGATAGCGGTAGCGTCCGTGAGATTCCATCTCATCAAGGTTGGGTGAGTTTTGACTTCACCGCTGATGGTCAATCCTTCGTCAGTGGTGCGTTTGACAACCGCCTCAAAGTTTGGGGACTTCAGTCACTCCTTGAGTGAATCTCCCCATCACGTCCCCATCACGCCCCCTCTCGTTCCTTGGCTCTGCCAGGGAACGCCCCCGGGGCGGCTCTGCTGCCCTTCCTGAGCTAGCTCCAAACCCTCAACTCTCTACAGATTCCTTATCTCCTGCTAAAAGTTTCCGCCCTAGCATTTGCAGAGACAACAAAAACAGCCCCAGTGCCGCAAAGCCAAATACAAAGGTCGCCAACGTACTTAACCCCATAACCAGGGTACGAACCGCTGCCGCGATATTGAGGGCGGTTTGGTTATCGGTTGCGAGAGGCTTTTCCGCAAATGTTTGCACAATGGAGACGGTTAAGCGATAAAGCAACAGCGAAATCGTAGCCGAGGTGAAGGACCCGGTAAAACCGCGTAAAATTCTGCGAGTGTCGTCAAGTTTTTCAGTCATAGGGGAATAGGGAACAGGGAACAGGGAATAGGGAATAGGGAACAGGGAACAGGGAACAGGGAATAGGGAACAGGGAACAGGGAACAGGGAACAGGGAACAGGGAACAGGGGGAAGAAGGCAATAGGCAACAGAAAAGACGTAGGGGCGCACCCTTGTGGTAGGCCGGGCTTAAGCCTCCTTGAAAAAGCGGATTAACTCGCGGGCGCGATCGAGAAACTCCGCATCCGCATTGAGTTTGGCGATCGCCCCCTGGGCCTCCCGAGCCAGACGTTCATGCTCAGAGGTATTTTGAGCTTCTAAACTGCGGTGAGAACTCATCAAACGAGTCAGATCTTGACGTAAGCCCTCAAGTTGTCGGTGTTGAGCCGCCATCAGAGAATTCGGTTGTTCAGGATCAACTTGAGCTGAGAGCGTTTGTACAGTCTGCTCCAGGGTGCAAACGCGATCGCGCAAACTGAATACATCCTCACGAGGGTATCTTACAGCTTCATCAATCGTTTGCAGACGGCTGGCCAGATATTGATAAAAAGAAATAGCCGGTCGTAACCCCGTCAACAACAACGCGGCCACTGAACCAATATAGCCGATACGGCTCACTCCTGCGATCGCTAGTCCATAGAGAGCTAACCCCGATAAGCCATGGAGGGCGATCGCCAGGGTACGCGATCGCCGCACAATCAAGCTCACATAACGCACCTGCTCCCCATCCACTGTAATTCCTTTCTCCTGAGACTCCCTGGCCTCCGCCACCACCTGTTTCGCCTTAAAATGGACATTCCAGGGAATCGTTGTAATCACCATCAACCACCAAAAACTGACAGCCCCCACGAGCCAGTCCATAAAATTGCCAGCGGGGATACCAATTAACTGGAAGACCGTAAACGTGATTAGGGTCACCAGAACCCAAAAAACCGTTAAGCTACCAAAGGTCGTTACATCTTGAGTTTTCATACTAGCCAGTGTTAGCCGAGTCGCCAACCTTAGGGATGGAAAAAGACCAACTTTGGGGCAAACTTTGGCGTTGTATCCATCTTTGATTTCGTAACTTTCCAGGTTCCAATTCCTAAAAATTGGCCATCCTCTCGAAACACCGCCAAGGCATCCGCGTCCAAAGCCGACTGTTCCGGTTCTAACTCAAACCGTTGTCCCAGACACCATCGCTGTGCCAGATGCTGCGGTAGCCTAACGTGAGGTAAATGGGCGATCGCCACCTCAGGGGAATATAATAGCCCCGCCACCTCCTCCTGACGTTCCACCCGCGCGATTAAGTCTTCTAAACCAATACCATCCGCCAAATAGAACCCACTACTCTCGGTGCGTTCCAGCTGAGCTAACGTCGCCCCAGTCCCAAGAACTGCCCCCAAATCACGGGCGATCGCCCGAATATAGGTTCCCCCACCACAGCGAATCCCCAGGCGAACCTCGGGGAACTCTCCCGGCTGCCAACCCAACACCTCAATTCCCATCACCTCCACCTCTCGCGACGGAACCTCAACCATCACCCCAGCTCGTGCTAAATCATATAGTCGTTTTCCGCCCACATGAATGGCACTATATTGAGGCGGAATTTGTTCAATTCGACCTAAAAATTGGGGGAGCACCGCTTCAATCTGAGCTAGAGATAATTGGGGAACTGCCTGTTGAGTAATGACCTCTCCGTCCAAGTCATCCGTGGTGGTCGACAGGCCAAAACGTACCGTGGCTTCGTAGGCCTTACCATCTGGGAGATATTGCAACAGGCGCGTGGCTCGTCCAACAGCTAGAGGTAACACGCCGCTGGCTTTGGGATCAAGAGTTCCTCCATGACCCACTTTTTTTGTTTTCAGGAGCCCCCGAACCTTAGCAACACAATCATGAGATGTCCAGCCGAGGGGTTTGTTGAGATTTAAAAAACCAAGCATGGGGAAGAAGGCAAGAGGGTCACCACAGAGGCACAGAGGACATAGAGGACATAGAGGAAGAAGAGGGGGAAGAGGCAAGAGGCAAAAGCGGAAGTTACCCCTAATTGCTTCTGGGAGATGGGGGGGTCACCCTCATTTTGCTAGGACTTAGGCTGTTTGGGGGGTTCCTAACTCGAAAGCCTTGTGAATCGCTTTGAGGGCTTTGATGCCATCGGCTTCGGGGATGACGCAACTGATTTTGATTTCTGAGGTGGCAATGGTTTCGATGTTGATGCCATTTTGGGCCAGGGAGGCGAACATTTTGGCGGCAACTCCCGGCTGGCCAATCATACCAGACCCCACAATGCTCACTTTGGCGATCGCCGGATCGACGGCTAGAGAGCCACAGTCTAACGTCGCTAAGAGCGGCTTTAAAAGGGCTTCTGCGGCAGCTACATCGGTTTGGGCGATGGTAAAGGCAATATCTCGTCGGGGACAGTCTCCGACAATATGACAGCGTTGGGACTGGATAATCATATCCACACTGATATTTTTATCTGCCAGATGTTGGAAAATTTTAGCGGCTCGTCCCGCTTGATCGGGAACTTGTAGAATAGCTAAACGGGCCTGGTTTTGGTCTAGGGCAACCCCGCGCACGATGGGGTTGAGTTCGCGAGACTTGCCATCGGTGCCGATTGATTGCTCGTCCCGAACCGTGGAGGGATGGACATCAAACGCCTTGCACAGAGAAGCGATCGCCCGATCGCCATCTTCCGCCGCCACCACACAACTGACTTTTACCTCACTGGTGGAAATCATTTGAATATTCACCCCGGCCGCTCCTAACGCCGAGAACATCTCAGCCGCCACCCCCGGCCGCCCAATCATCCCAGCACCCACAATGCTGACCTTGGCGATTTGTGGGTCAATTAAGACATCCGTATCCAGATTTGAATTCGACCCCGTTAGGGCTGGAATCACCGCCTGGGAGACCGACTCAGCCCGGGTTAACATCTCCTTCGTCACCGTGAAGGCAATATCATTGGTGTTGCCTTCATGAATCGACTGGACAATCAAATCCACATCCACCTGTTGGCGGCCAATTTCACCAAAGAGGGTCGCCGCAATTCCTGGGCGATCGGGCACTCGTAATAGAGCTACCTTAGCCTGGTCTGCATCAAATTCCACCGCATCAACTGGATGAACCAATTCCAACCCCTTCAATTGCCGGGGTTGTCGAGGCGGGGCAATCACACGGGTTCCAGGGTCGTCCGTCCAACTGGAGCGAACCACCAGAGTAACGCCATAATTGCGGGCAATTTCCACCGCTCGGGGATGGAGTACCTTTGCCCCCAAACTGGCTAACTCCAGCATCTCATCACAGGTGATTTCCGGCATCAGCTGCGCCTCAGGAACCAAACGGGGGTCTGTGGTCAGGATACCGGGGACATCCGTATAGATTTCACAGCGATCGGCATTTAGAGCCGCCGCCAGAGCCACCGCTGAGGTATCGGAGCCGCCACGTCCCAGGGTGGTAATTTCTAAATCATCCCCTTGAGCGATGCCCTGAAATCCGGCAACCACGACCACCTTGCCATCTTCAAGATGTCGTTGTAGGCGATTGGTTTGAATCTGAAGAATCCGGGCCCGACTATGTTCAGCTTCCGTGACAATTCCCACCTGGGCCCCAGTCATGGAGATAGCCGGTTGTCCCAATTCCTGAAGGGCCAAACTCAACAGAGCGATGGACACCTGTTCCCCTGTTGACAGCAACATATCCATCTCACGACGGCAGGGATTGGAGGAGATGTCCGTCGCTAACTGCACCAGGCTATCAGTGGTCTTGCCCATGGCCGAAACCACCACGACCACAGGTTGCCCGGTTTTGGCCGTCTTGGCAACCCGTTGAGCCACCGCTTGCAAACGCTCCACCGAGCCAACAGATGTGCCGCCATATTTTTGTACGATCGCTGCCATACGCTCCCCCCAGATGTCAATTGAGCCGGCCGGTTATTGTCCCATATTTCCCCCGTAGATTGATGGTCATCCCCATAAATTCACAAAAATTAGAGTCGGGACGCCAAGGTCAATCTGAACTTGGGGGTCTTACCACGGTAGTTGAGAATCTCCTTGATGTTGTTGTTGCTGTCGTTGATGGGCCCGTTGTCGTAGAATTTCCGCTTGAGTTTGCCAGGTGGGCCGGGGGGGCGGTTCTGGCTTGGGGGTTAGGGGGCCTTTGCGTAGGGTGTGGTTGGGGGTGGGTGGGGCAGGCCGTTGGGCGATCGCCTTAGCAACTTGGCCGCTGTCCTTGGTTGAGCGAGCTGGAGTGGTGAGGGAATAGCTATCGGGCTGGCGTAAGTCGTTGATGAGGTGAATCATGCGGGGAAACAAACGGCGAACCATGTCCCGTTGTCGTCGTCGCAGAGGGGTAACGCCGTTCGTGAGTTCTTGGAGATAGGCTTGCAACTGACGGATGTTAGCCTGAACCTGTTGAATATCTTGGTTTTCTAGGGGGGCTAGGCGTCCTTTAATCACTGCTAGTTCTCGATGCAGCAGGGCGATCGCATGTTCCGCCCGTTTGTATTCTGTAGCTTGTTGGGGGCTGCTTAGGTTCTCATACCAACCCTGTAATTGCTGAATTTGCCCCATCAGTTGTTGTTCCCGTTGCCGTTGTTCCTGAACATAGGCCTGCATCTGCTGTAAGTCCTCTTGCAGGCTTGTCATTTGCTGCTGTAGGGCGTTAATTTGGGGAACGTTATTCTGGTTACGAAGCTCTCGGTTAACATGTTCTAGCTGATTGCTCATCCTCTGCTGATGCTGTTCGAGATGTAAGACCCGTTGCAAGACTGGATCTAATTCCACAGGCTCAGGTAAAACCTGTAACGTCTCATAGAGTTGAGTGACCGCCTCTTGGTACTGCTGCTGCATTCGCCGGTGAAAGCGTTGGCGATTTACAACTCCGAATGACATCGAGACGGTAATGGGAACCACAGCATGAAATAGCTGTTGCGTCACCAGGGCCATGCCGATACCGACCCCAGAGGCCGCTAGGGACGCAATTTCCAGCACTTCTAAAATCGGTTTACGGCCCCGGCCAGGGGAGTCTCGCTGGGCCGGTGTGGAGACTTCCGCAGGACTCGTAGAAGGATGAGCGTTTGACATAGTTGAAGATGTGAGTAGGGATGGCAGCAGACAACAGAGCCAAACTTGTGCGATCGCATGGGGCCCCGCCGAAGTTAACCGCTAGTTTAGCGGATCCCTTCCACTGCGACCAGCACCCTCTCCTCTAGCCAGCTTAGCCCATATGGCCAGCCAGATGAGCGAGTTGCTTGAGATTGAGAAGATACAGACTCTCATCCGCTTCATCAATCTCAATCCAATGTTTACTCACTAACTTCCCCAGCAGCTTTTGGGAGTCTTCTGGGCTAATATCCGAGACATTGGCTAAATCCTTGGGGTCCAGATTATAAATTCGGGTTCCGCGATCGGTCACTTCACCATAGTTTTCCCCCAAGGAGACCAGGGTTTTGGCTAACTTAATGGCGGGGGGGCGGTTGCGCAATTGAAAGCGGACATTGGTTTGACGCAGTCGACGGACCATCAGTTGCAGCATTCGGTGATGAAGTTGCACATCTTTAAACAGGGTTTGGATAAAGCGTTGGGCTGAGACGCTCAGGAGAGTGACTTGGCTAATGGCGATCGCATCACTAGAACGAGGGGACTCATCTAAAATTGCCATCTCACCAAAAAAGTCACCCCGTCCTAAAATCGCCAGCGTCACTGCATCCTCTCCCGAGAGGCGGCGCACTTTCACCCAACCCGAGACCAGAAAATATACTGCATTTCCCCAAGCATCCTCCATTAACACCGCTCGATTGGGAGGATATTCATGTTCATCGGCTACGGATAAGAGCCAATCAACGGTTTCTGGATTGGCTGCATTAAACAGAGGAAATAGCTCGCTAAAGGCTTCGCTTTGCATGAAAGTTGGGGAGAAAATCGCCAGTCTAAGGAACGTCGCCGCTGGAACTGCCATCAGGTTGAAGACCAACCCTAACACAGCCGGAACAGACGCCCAGAAAAACATTGAGGACGACGGATGACAGCCGAATTGCTGCAAAACCCGCGTCCTCTTGAATTTTAGCATTCAGACCTAGAGTTACGATGCCTTTGGGAAAGATAGACCCGAGAGGGCCCGTCAGGGCGATCGCACCGGGCATCTAGCCCACGACAATATCATCAATGAGAATCTTATTGGCAGCACTACCAATAGCCACAGAGCGGGCCACCCCAGCAAAGGGCAGGGTTACCGTCTCAAAGACATCATAGACCCGGGGAAATTCCCCCCGGGGCGTTTCCGCCAAACTCAGCTGCGCTAACACCTCACCACTGCCGTCGGGACCTGAGAATACCGTCACCTGATGCTCTTGGAAGGGGGAGGCATAGGCAAAGGACACCTGACCCGCAAAGCCCTCTTGAACGCTAAACCAGAGGCGATCGCCCTGGTTATAAGATACCGCCGTTTGGCCACTTGGGGCTGTTTCAAAATTGCCCCCAAGCCCATCTCGTACACCCATCTCACGCAACCCGCGCGCACTGAACAGGGCCAAGGCATTGTCAGAAAATCGCACCCCCTGAGCCCCATAGAAATCGGCGACGGGGTTGAGATGTCCCACCCCCTCAAAGGAAAACAGAGCCGGCACATTACTTGGGGCAATCGTCAGGGTGGCTGAGCCCTGCGCCCCTAAACTAGCTCCATTAGTCGGATTGACCAGGACTAACCCCAGGGTTTCTGGGGGTTCGATGAGACTATCATCCACAATCGGCAAACGCACCACCTGCTCCGTTTGTCCATCGGCAAAGGTTACGGGAATGGGGGTATCATCAAAATCTCCCGGGGCCACAGCGGTCTGACTAAAGGGAATCACCGTCACACCCACCTCTCCCTGACTGCCATTCAGTCGCTGTAAGGAAATCTCAGCAAACTCATTGCCATCCTCCTCTACAAAATAGTTAGCTGAGGCAAAAATAATTTCTCCCGGTGACCCCAGTTCTGGAGGAGGTGGGGGTAGGGGGGCTGGGATATCCGGCGGCAGCGGCTCCAGGGGAAACACCTCTAAAATCGCCGTTCGGGGTCGAATTAACTCCGTTCCCTCGCTGGGATTACTCAAACTTAAATTCACCGTTCCTGGAGCCTCCAGGTCAGCCTGTTGCACGCCGCTGATGGTGATGGTCTTCTGCTGTTCTCCCGGCTCAAAGCTCACCGGAATCAAGCGCTCATCAAAGCTGTCAGGCAGGGCTAAAGTCCCCTCACTCACGGCAATGGTTGCCCGTGAGGCTTGCTCAAGATTGCCAGCCCGGACTAGCACCACCTCTATCATTGGCGTGCCATCCTCCGACCCCTGAAAGATGGACTCAGCAAAGGAGAGGAAGGCCGGGTCCGTGGGGGCAGGTAGCAAATTAAAAAAGCTTTCGCGATCGCTCCCCAAACGTAAACCCGCACTCGGGTCTATCAAACTAAACCGTAGCCGTTCTCGGTTGGCGGCCTCAGCGGCCAGAGGCAGGCGAACCGTTGTTGTGGCTCTGTTGGCGTCAAATTCAGCCCGCAAGGACTGCAACGACTCACTGCCATCATCCAGGCCATCACTCAGTTGCAGGGTGACCGCCGCCCTATTTGTCACATCGCCACTGCGAACCAGGGTGACCTCAAAGGCTTCAATGGGGGCGTCATCATTGGCCCTTAGGGGTCGAATCCGTTGCAAATTCACAATCATGGGGTCTGGCTCAACGGGTTCCGGTTGGAACAGCTCCAACACCGCCTGAGCCTGAGGTCCTAAACTAGCCCCTCCCAGGGGGGTTTCCAGTTGTAAGGTCACCTCTGAAGCCCGACCCCCCAGAGACTCATCCAGGACAATTTGTACAGTTCTCTCCCGTTCCGTGGGGCCAAAGAGGACCCAAACTCGCTCTGACTCGCTGTTTCCCCCATTTTCAAGGCGAGAGGTCACCGCCACAGCAATGGTACTGCCACTAGAGCGATTCCGTTCCAGGGTCACCTCCTTGAGTAGATCCCCTGCCTCATTCTGTTGCAACCGCTCCTGAGTGAATTGCACCTCATCCAAGCGGACAACGGTTTCCTCGCTGATTTGCGCTGCCAACTGGGGATCATCAGACAGTAGCCGTGCCAGCACTTCACCCGTCTCTCGCACCCGAATCTCTACCGTTGACCGATTCCCAGCCCCTGGGTGAATCTCTAAGTCCTCAAACTGCAATGACCCCATCAGTCCCAGACGGTCTTGGCTAGGGTCAAAATCTTCAATAATCACCTCCCGTTCTGGGGCATCTTCCCCTGGCTCTAGAGTTTCCTCCAGGGCAGCCTTAATCAGGCGATCGCGCTCATCGATTAGATTCGGTTGTTCCGCTTCAAAGGCAGCGGGATTATTAAAGAGTTGGTTAAGGTCATTAAGGGGGAAACGTTGAGGCTCAAAATCCGCAAATTGGGGGACCAGTGAGGTTAAATTGAGCTGCAATTGCCGCTGGGGCTGGAGTAGGAAGATATTACTCCCCCCACCTCCCCGCAAGCGGTTACGCCCTCCATCGCCCCCTAGAATATCCTCCCCAGAGCCGCCCACCAGACTATCATTGCCCGCGCCTCCTCGCAGAATATCATCACCGGAACCCCCACTAATGATATTGTCCCCAGCTCCCCCAAGGATGACATCGTTACCCCCTAGCCCCAGTAGGGTATCATCCCCCTCAAAGCCGAAGATAAAATCATCCTCTTCACTGCCAATTACAACCCGAGAGGGGATTCCGGTGAGGGGATCTTCGGGGTTGGCAGGGGTCTGAGTTGAGAGTCCGATAGGCTCATCACCCATGGGGGTTTCCGGGGAATTCCCAGCCCTGGGGGGATTGGATTCAATGGGTTGAAGACGCAACAGGGAGTGGCGGGAGGGGTCAAAGGGGTTAAATAAGAACGAGGTCATAATCGTAAATCTGCGTAATCCATAACGGTGGACCTTGACCCAGGGCTAGTACACCGGGACTGGGGCTAACGCAAGGGGTCATCGAGACGAGGTTTAGAGCAAACTCGGTTCACCCCAACACTATCTCGCCCCCTTGCTGATTAACCGTTGATCCCCTGCACAAAGGTTTCTAGGCGATCGAGTCCCTTCTCCACCGAGGCCAGGTCTGTCGCATATGACAGACGAAAACAGTCATCGGTTCCAAAGGCGATCCCCGGTATGGCCGCAACATGGTGCTCTTCCAAAAGACGCTCACAAAATTCGTAGGAGGGAAGGCCTAACTTGCTAATGTTGACGTACATATAAAACGCACCCTTGGGCTTGACGACGCTGGTTCCCGGCAGTTGGCTAAGGCGATCGTACATATACTGGCGACGTTTGTCGAAGGCTTGGCGCATCTGTTCGATGCAATCGCGGGACTTGGGGTCCCTCAGAGCAGAGATTGCCCCAAATTGGGCAAAGGTACAGACATTAGAGGTGCTATGACTTTGCAGGGTACTGGTGGCTTTAATCAGGGGCAGGGGCGCGGCTAGATAGCCCAAGCGCCAACCCGTCATAGAATAAGCCTTGGCAAACCCACTACAGGTAATTGTGCGATCGCCCAGTTCCGGTGAAACTGACCCAATGCTCAGGTGTTCCGCATCGTCATACAAGAGTTTTTCATAGATCTCATCAGAGAGCACCCATAGGTTATGGTCTAAGACCACCTGCGCCAGGGCACGAATTTCTGCGGGACTATAGACCATTCCCGTCGGGTTTGAGGGAGAATTAAGAACAAACAGTTTCGTGCGCTCCGTAATCGCCCCTTTAAGCTGTTCCGGGGTGATTTTGTAGTTACTCTCAGCACTGGTAGGAAGAATCACGGGGACTCCCTCCGCCAGTTTGACCATCTCGGGATAACTAACCCAGTAAGGAGCGGGAATAATCACCTCATCGCCCGGGTTGATCAAGGCGGTGATGGCATTGTAGATCGCCTGTTTGCCACCATTGGTCACTTGAATCTGTTGTGGGCTAACATCCAATTGGTTGTCTGTTTGTAGCTTCTGGGCAATAGCCTCTCGTAGCTGAAGTTCACCAGCTGCGGGACCATAACGAGTTTTACCCTCATCCAAGGCCCGTTTCGCCGCCTCGACAATATGCTGAGGTGTCGGGAAATCCGGTTCGCCGGCACTAAAGCTACAGACATCAATGCCCTCAGCTTGCATGGCCTTGCCCTTAGCTGCGATCACTAGGGTCATCGAGGCGGGGACTTGAGCAACTCGTTGAGAAAGGGTCTGGGAAATGTTCATTGTGGATTTTTTGTTAAAGCCGTGTCGTTATCAGGCAACTGGATTAGGGGAATTTTACCCCTATCTCTTAAAGCTCGGATATTCTTAGCAACTTACTCATGTCAGACGACGGTGACATCTACCGTCGCGGTATTCTTGAATCTATGGTCCTCCAACGCCTCTTACAGGATTTGTCTAACCGATTACCCCTACGCACCGTTCTCATTGTGCCCTTTGCCTTGCAAATCTTTGCAGCGGTTGGACTGACTGGATATCTTGCCTTCCGCAATGGACAGCGAGCCGTGGATGAACTCGCTCAGCAGTTACAGGGGGAAATTAGCCATCGCATTGAAGAACGGCTTGATAGCTATCTCTCCCAGGCCCATTTAATCAATCAGATGAATATCCAGGCGGTTCAGCTCAATAGCCTTGACCTGGACAATCTGGAGCAGCTCGATCGCCATTTTGCCCAACAGATTCGCCTGTTCGAGGCCATCAGCTATATTTATTTTGCCAATCCCCAGGGAGAGTTTAGTGGCGCGGAGCAAGTCCCCGGCGAGCGACCCCGCATCGGACGAGCCGGCCGTGGGGCTCCCGATGATGATACCTTTTATACCTATGCCACCGATGACACCGGACAGGCCACGGAGCAACTGTCAGCAATTCCCGGTTATGATGCCCTGACTCGGCCCTGGTATGTGGGGGCCGTCCGGGGGCGATCGCCGGGTTGGGGAGAGGTCTACGTCTGGGCAGCACCTTACAAAAATCTAGCCCTGCCAGCAGCACAACCGGTTTACGATGACCAGGGAAGGTTACTCGGGGTCTTCGCTGTGGACTTGTCCCTGCTCGATATTAGTACGTTCTTAGGCCGTTTAGAGGTGGGGCAAACGGGAGAAACCTTTATCGTCGATCACCAGGGACAACTCATTGCAACCTCCACCTCAGAACCTCCATTTTCCCAAAATGACGAGAATCCCGATCGCCTCTACGCCAGTGAAAGCCAAAGTCCACTGATTCGCGAGACCGCTAGTTACCTCTTAAGCCGCTTGGGAGGCTTTTCCCGCCTAGAGACCCCTCAACGTCATCGCTTCGACCTTGACGGTGAGAGAAAATTGGTGCAAATACAACCGTTTGAGGATGATTTAGGGCTCAATTGGTCAATTGTGGTGGTCATTCCTGAACGGGACTTTATGGAGCGCATCCATGTCAATACACGGAACACCATCTTCTTATGCGCCTTGGCATTAGTCATCTCCACCGCGATCGGAGTGCTGACGGCCCGTTGGGTTGTCTTACCCTTACGACAACTGAAAGAGTCAGCTCAAGCCCTTGCAGATGGACAATGGGAGCATGAATTGCCCCTCAAACGTCAGGACGAGATTGGTGACTTAGCCCGGTCATTTCAGCGCATGGCGGGTCAGCTTAAGCAGTATTTTGGCGACTTACAAGGAAAAAATGAGCAGATGCAACGGCTCGACCAACTCAAAGATGAGTTTTTAGCCAACACCTCTCATGAACTACGCACCCCCCTCAATGGAACCATTGGCATTGCTGAATCCCTACTCGATGAAGTGGCTGGCCCCCTCAACTCTCAACAACGCTATAACCTTAACTTGATTGTCCAAAGTTGTTACCGCCTCAATACCCTGGTCAATGACATTCTCGATTTTTCCAAACTTCGACATAAGCAAATCACCTTAAAACCGAGACCTGTGGGAATCCGGGAAGCCGTTGATGCCGTCTTGAATCTCTGTCAAAGTCTGGTGTCTCGCAAGAATGTGCAACTGATTAATGCTATTTCTCCTCAGCTTCCCCTCGCGTATGCCGATGAAAATCGCTTGCAACAAATTCTTTATAATTTAGTGGGTAATGGCATCAAGTTTACCGAAGAAGGCTTCGTGGGCATATCAGCGGTTTATTCCTGCGAGCGAGAACCCCAACTATCCTCAGAGCTTGACTTAAGTTTGACATCTTCCCCAGAGTCTGATCTCAACGTCAAGGATGAGGCAGCAGATATATCTCAGGGATATTTACTGATCACAGTTTCAGATACCGGAATTGGGATTCCCCTGGAAAAACATGAGTCCATTTTTGCCTCATTTGAACAGGGGGATGGGTCTACGGCTCGTGAATATGGTGGAACTGGGTTAGGATTAGCCGTCACGAAACAGTTGGTTGAGTTACATGGTGGAACCGTGACCCTACAGTCGATTGTTGGTAAGGGCTCCCAGTTTACCTTTAGTTTACCCGTGGCCACCCAGGCCCAGCATGAAACGGAGGATGCTGCCCCAGCGACCAATAAAACCTCTCCTGTGGTAGAGGATATCTCTTGGGAGGAGGATTGGCGTGAAGGGCAACGTCAAGAAGATCCCGTTGTCACACCAATTGTCCAGGTTTCCCCGAAAAATAGTCCTCAGGAAGCCTTAAATCTTTCATCTGAGACCAAACGGCCCCGGTCTGGGGAGACGCAACCCGTTCTCAGTGATGAAGACGCCCAGAAGCTGTTTAATATTCTGATTGTAGATGATGAAGAAATTAACTTACAGGTCTTGGTCAATCATCTGTCTTTGGAAAATTACAATGTGACCCAAGCGATAAATGGGGTGGACGCATTAGAAATGATTGAGGAGGGCTTTAGGCCTGATTTGGTACTCCTGGATGTGATGATGCCTAAAATGACCGGCTATGAAGTCACTCGCAAAATTCGGCAAATCTATCCCGCTCATGAGTTGCCTATCTTATTGTTAACAGCAAAAGACCGTCCAGAGGATATTGTTGCTGGCTTACAGCAAGGTGCTAATGATTACTTAACAAAACCGGTCAATAAGCGAGAGCTTTTAGCCCGAATGAGAACTCATCTAGATTTATCAAATTTAAGCCTAGCTTACGCGAAGTTTGTCCCTAAAGAATTTTTACAATTCCTGGATAAATCTAGCATTATTGATGTGGAATTAGGAGATACGGTTGAACGAGAAATGTCAATCTTGTTCTCAGATATTCGTGATTTCACGAAATTGAGTGAAGGCATGAAGCCTGAAGATAATTTTAGGTTTATTAACGGCTACTTGTCCCGAATGGAACCGGCAATTTTAGATAATAGCGGCTTTATTGATAAGTATATTGGTGATGCAATTATGGCTTTATTTGGGGGAAGTGCTGATGATGCCGTAAAAGCAGCAATTACTATGCTGAAAAACTTAGATGAGTATAACCAAACTCGGCAGCGACCGGAACGCAGACCTATTAGAGTTGGGATTGGCATTAATACAGGAAAACTAATGTTGGGAACCGTCGGCGGTGAACGACATATGAATAGTACGGCGATTAGTGATGCTGTTAATCTGGCCTCACGGATAGAAGGACTCACGAAAGTTTATGGGGTATCCCTATTGATTTCTGAAGATACCTTTATCAACTTAAACAATAGCTCTGATTACCAGATTCGTCTGATTGATCGGGTATTAGTCAAAGGCAAAACTCAACCGATATCTGTGTTTGAAGTCTTTGATGCAGATAATGAACCGGGGCGGACTGGAAAAGCGGCAACGCGCACTCAATTTGAACTGGGGTTAGCCTATCTACAGGGTCATAACATTCAGGAAGCTGAAGATTTATTTATAGATTGCTTGACCCAAAATCCAACCGATCAGGCAGCAAAAATTTATCTGGAACGCTGCCGGAAAGCAAAATCCCCCTCTGACAGTTGGGATCAATGTTGACATCCTTGGCTGCTTCGTGATTAAGACGGTGCGGGGTCGTAGGGGCCTGACACCTGTTGCGTTTTGGCTAGCTTATGGACAATAGCTGGGATGGATAGGATAGAAGCCCGGTAGGGGAAACCCCTTGTGGTTGCTGTGTTTCGGCAAAGATTGTTCTACGTGAACCGTCGCTTGCTCTAGGCGATCGTGATACCATCGACATGGTCTTGCTGTTTGCAGAGAAATGTCCTGGCGCCATCTTGTTCCTTGAGCGCCAATCTTCCGGGTGTTAAGCCTAACGGCCCTAATGGGGGTCTTCTGGCGCTGTTACAGGTAGAATTGTCTTAAGTCTCAGAGGAAACCCCTCATCATTTCACCTTTATGAATCGCTTGACCTTGTTTCTGGCTGTTTCCCCCCGATTGCGACCATTATTCTAGATCAGTTCCATCAGGGCGGGGGAGCGATCGCCCCCGAAGCGCCCGCAGCGTTCAGGATTGAGATCAGTCAACCCCAGGTTAAGGTGGCCGTCGAGCACCTGGACTGACAACGGTTAGCCCCTTGAGGCGGCTCCCCTAGAGAAAGGCGAAACCTTAGAAATGTCCCTATCTGAGTCAGTGTTAGCTGACATCTCCGGGATGGCGATCGCCGAAGAGGGGATGCTTTCGTTACCCTAGGATAGGGTCTTCCGTTGGCTAGGTCTCGCGGCCATCCGTAAAACTACCCGGTTTTCCAATTCATGTCCTGGCACGGCAGGCGAGATGTCACAATGGAAATAGGAGTTTGATTAGACATCAGGGAAAGTTTCGTTTCTCCGTTTCCCCTACCGTTCCTCATTGCGAATCCTAGCAACTGTCCATGAGTTATTGCGTTAATCCGGCCTGTCCGAGTCCTGAAAACCACGACTCTGCTGAGCAATGTGTCAGTTGTGGCTCTCCACTACTACTCCACGGACGTTACAGAGCGATCAAAGTCTTAGGACAAGGAGGGTTTGGTGCCACCTTTGCCGCTCGTAATGTGTCCCTACCGGGTGCGCCCGTTTGTGCCATTAAACAATTGCGGGTCGCCTCCAATAGCTCCAATGTCATTGATCGCGCCCGCAAACTCTTTGAGCGGGAGGCGGCGACTCTGGGAAAAATTGGCAACCATCCCCAGGTTCCCTCACTCCTGGACTATTTTGAAAGTGGCGGTCAGTTTTATCTGGTTCAGGAATATGTCAAGGGCCTGACCTTAAAGCAAGAAGTCAAACGCTATGGCGTCTTTGATGAGTTTAAAGTTCGGGCGGTATTGGATGAAACCCTGGAACTGCTGAAGTATTTCCAAAGTCAATCGGTCATTCACCGGGATATTAAACCGGCGAATCTGATCCGCCGCAGTATTGATAGCCGTTTAGTCTTCATCGATTTTGGAGCCGTGAAGGACGAAGTTAGCCATACGGCCATGTTAATTGATGATGACCAAGCCCCGAATACCTCCTTTGCTATTGGAACCCCAGGATTTGCCCCCCCAGAACAAATGGCGATGCACCCGGTGTTCTCAAGTGATATTTATGCCTTAGGAGCGACCTGTCTCTATTTACTATCTGGGAAGTCTCCCCGTCGCTTAGGATATGACCCTTTAAGTGGAGCCATTACCTGGCACGATCATATCCAGGTGGGCGCCAATCTGACTTACGTCTTGGATAAGATGTTACAGCCGTTGCTCTCACAACGATATCAGTCACCGGAACAGGTCTTGGCTGATTTACATTACCAACCCTCAGAGTCAGAGTTCCTCGACACTTCCGTTCCCCTACAACCTCAACGGCCCCAAGAGCAAACCTACCTCGAAGCGGAGGAGGAGATGACCCAATGGGGGGCCCAAGCTCCTGAACCCCAAACCGAGTTAGGTTTATCCCAGACGGAGTTGAGTCATTCAGATGACTCCTGGCGAACCCATTTATCCGATAGTGAGCCTCTCGATGCAACGGGGTTAGCGGATACTCGCTTGCATCGGCGATCGCCACGTCGCCTACGCAGTTCCTTCTCCCAAAACTCCCGAGAGCGGACTCAACTCAATTCTACTCAGCTTGGTGGCACAAGCCCGGCCCGAGGTCGTCTTACTGTCGCGATTCTCAAACGAGACTATTTCAAAGGACGGCGAGATTTTGCCAATTGTAATTTGAGTGGGGCCGATTTACATGAGTTAACCCTAGAAGGGGTAAATTTTAATGAAAGTAAGCTTGTCAAAACCAACCTACGAGGCGCAAATTTACATAAAGCGGATTTAAGTCAGACGGGAATGAATCACGCCAATCTGCGAGATGCGGATCTCAGTGATGCCTTTATGAGTTATTCAAATTTAGGTGGGGCCGATTTGCGAGGTGCGGATTTGACAAATGCTTACTTAAGCTATGCCAACTTAACCGGTGCAAATCTCTGTGGGGCCAATCTCACCAACGCCAAGGTGACTCAGGAACAGTTAACCAGCGCCAAAACCAATTGGCGGACCATCCTCCCGGATGGGAAACGGGGGTTGTTCTCCTAAACGCCCTGGGAGATTCGGCGGGGCAGGCAGGCTGGACTCGGACAATATCCCGCTAGGATGAGGGTAGAGAAATTATTGTATTGAGGAGCGTTTATGTTTTCCCGCCGACATTTAACCCTATTGACGGATTTTGGTGAACGGGATGGCTATGTGGGGATTCTCAAAGGGGCGATCGCCAAAATTGAACCCTCCTTAGCTGTCACAGATATCAGCCATGAGATTCCCCCTCAGGATATTTTAGCCGCACGGTTTTGCTTAGCGAATGCCTATCCCTTCTTTCCCAAAGAGACAGTTCATATTGCGGTCGTTGATCCAGGGGTGGGAACGTCACGGCGTGGGGTGGCGATTCAACTCGAAGATGGGTTTTTGATTGGTCCGGATAATGGCATTTTTGATGGGGTGCTGCGGCAGCATCAGGAGAAGATTCTGGCGGCGGTGGAGTTGACGGAGGTGAAGTATTGGCGCACCCCTGAACCCAGTCAGACGTTCCACGCACGAGATATTTTTGCGACGGTTGGCGCTCATGTGGCGACGGGGGTGCGGGTGGACCGTTTGGGGGTGGCCATCGATCCCAAGAGTCTCACTCGCTTGTCGTTACCTGACCCGCAATGGCACGGTCAGCAGGTTTCGGGGGTGATTCAATATTGCGATCGCTTTGGTAATTTGATCACCAATATCCCCTCCGATGACTTGGCGGGCAAGTCCTGGCACGTAGCGGCCGCCTCCCGTCAGATTCCCCAGGGGGACAGTTATATGAGTGCCAAGGAGAATGATGTGGTGGCCATTGCTTCTCGTCATGGCTGGTTGGAGTTAGGGGCCTATCAACGCAGTGCTCAGGAGCTGTTGGGGTTAACGGTGGGTGATTCCCTGACGGTGGTTCTCTCGTGATGGCACCCGTGACCCCAGTTATTGGTTTAACGGGGGGAATCGCCAGCGGCAAAAGTACGATCGCCACCTATCTTGAGCGAGAATACCATTGGCCCCTCCTCGATGCGGATAGTTTAGCCCGAGAGGCGGTTCGTCCCGGGATAGGGGTTTTAACGCGCATTGTGGAGCGTTACGGTGAGGGGATGTTGCATCGCGATGGCTCTCTGAATCGGGCCGCTTTGGGGGAGCGGATTTTTGCGGGCACCTCTGAGGCGCAACAGGAACGACAGTGGTTAGAACAGCAGATTCATCCTTGGATTCGTGAGCAGTTTAGGGAGGCGATCGCCCAGGCCCCGTCCTGGCCGCCGCTACTGTTAGTGGTTCCACTGCTGTTTGAAGCCCAGATGACCGATTTAGTGACGGAAATTTGGGTGGTCTACTGTACCCCAGAACAACAAAGGGCACGATTGCGGCAGCGTGACGGTTATGATGAAGCTCAGGTGCGATCGCGCCTTGAGGCTCAGATGCCCCTGGCAGAAAAATGTCAGCAGGCTACCCTAGTCTTAGATAATAGCGGGCCGTCGGCCCGCTGGCAGCAGCAAATTAAACAGTGGTTGCAACAGGTTGAGCGAGTTGAGTAGTGACGATGACAGTTAAACCTTGGACGGGTTTTATCAGTTCGTTAATGTTGGCCGCCGGGGGTCTGATTCTGGATTTGCCCCCCTCCGTCGCGGCGACGTCTGTTGAGATATCCTCGGAGATTAAACTCAGTCGCCGACGTCGAGCCTCGGAGTTAATCTCGGAAGCGGAGCGCAAGGTGATGCGGGGAGAGGTCATTGAAGCCGTCAGTCTTTATAATGAAGCTGAGGCGTCAAGTGTCTATTTTGAAGTGGGGGCTCAGTCTTGGAATCTCCTTTGTTGGTACGGCAGTTTATGGAACCAAGCTGAGGCGGTTCTCAAAGCCTGTAATCGGGCTGTAGAGATGGAACCGGATAATGTGGAGATTCGTGATAGTCGCGGCTTAGCGCGGGCATTACTGGGGGATTATGAGGGGGCGATCGATGATTTCCGGGCCTTCGTCCGTGAGACGGATCATGACGGTCGTCGCTTCCAACGGCAAAACTGGATTGAGATGTTACAAGCGGATGAGAACCCCTTTACTCCCTCGGTGTTGCGGATGTTGTTTGTGGATTAGTTGCCCCCTGAGACCCCTGAATCGTCACCGGTTCGGAATTGCGTCATGACTACAGATGTTGAGAGTCCTCTTTTGCCCCTATCTCCGTCGAGCGATCGCCCTTTAGTTCGCTTTGAGGATATCTATAAAATCTATGGTTCGGGCAATACGGAAGTTCGCGCTCTCGATGGGGTGAGCTTTTGTATTTATCCTGGGGAATACTGTGCCATTATGGGGCCGTCGGGGTCGGGGAAATCGACGGCGATGAATGTGATTGGCTGTTTAGATCGCCCCAGTCGCGGTCAGTATTATCTCGATGGGGTCAATGTGGCGGGATTTGATGAACGCCATCTGGCCCAAGTTCGCAATCGCAAGTTAGGATTTGTCTTTCAACAATTTCATCTCTTACCCCAGATTAGCGCCCTGGAGAATGTCATGTTACCCATGATTTATGCCGGGGTGTCTCATGGAGAACGGGTGGAACGAGCGACTGAGGCTCTGCTGCGGGTGGGGTTAGGCGATCGCCTCCATAATAAACCCACTCAACTCTCCGGTGGACAACAGCAACGGGTGGCGATCGCCCGGGCCATTGTCAATCGTCCGGTTTTGTTATTGGCCGATGAACCGACGGGAGCCTTAGATACCCAGACAACCGATGAAGTCATGGGGATTTTTGCTCAACTGAATGAGTCAGGAATTACCATTGTTATGGTCACCCATGAACCGGAAGTAGCTGAACGAACCCAACGCATTATTTGGTTCCGCGATGGCAAGGTGCAATAGCGAGTTTACGGATTAACAGTAGGGGTCACTGTACGATGAGGAGAACCTTGCTTCTTTGTTTTCCGACTATCATGGACAACCCCGAGATTTTTCAACATCTTTCGGACTGTTATCGGCACCAGGGCCATCCTCAACAGGCGATCGCTTACTATCATCGCAGTTTACAGTATCACTCTAATCACGAGACGGATTCCGCCAGCCGACATCAGCAGTGGGGGGAGTGGTTTATGAGCCTCCAAGAATGGCATCAGGCGATTGAGGCTTATGAGCGTTCTTTGAGCCTTGAACCTGATAATTTTAACACCTTATATCAGCAAGCATCCTGTTTTTTTCAGGTGGGCGATTCCGCAGCGATGGTTGAACGTTACCTCAGAAGTATTTCCTTACATCCTGATTTTCCTTGGTATTATTATCCTCTATTTTGGCAGTCCTTAAAGCAAGAAAATAGAGTCCAGGAAGCGATTCATAAATTCAAAGTAACCCTGAGCCAATTTCCAAACTCTTTAAATGTTTATATCAACTTAGGGGATGCTCTCTCATTACAGAATCAAACCCAAGCTGCCATTAACTCGTATCAAAACGGGGTTAGGCTGATGTATTCTCAAACGGATACCAGTACCCTATCCCCCATCGCCACGATGGGACAATCCCCTGAGTCTGCCTCTAAACGAACCATCAATTTTATAATCCTCGGAGTTCAAAAAGCAGGAACCAGCTCTTTATACGCCTATTTAACTCAACATCCTAAAATTCTACCCCCATTGCGGAAGGAGCTTGAGTTTTGGTCTTGGAAATTTTACCAGGGACTTGATTGGTATTTTGCCCAATTTCCTCAACTTGAGTCAGGTGGTGATTACCAAACTGGCGAAGCCTGCCCAAATTATTTTGACTTTCCAGAGACTCCCGAACGTTTAGCCCGTTATTGTCCCACAACCAAATTTATCATTTTACTACGAAATCCAGTTGATCGAGCAATTTCTCATTATCACCATTGGCGAAAAATCCATCAAGAATCCTTACCCTTAGAAGACGCCTTGACGATAAACCTAAAAAATCTCAGCCCCAATTCACCCTATGCCGGTGTTCCCAAGAATTACTTAGAGCGAGGACTCTATGCAGACCATCTCAAACGTTGGTTTTCCCATATCCCGAGAGAGAGATTTTTGATTTTAAAGAGTGAACGCTTTTATGAAGACCCAGAAGCCACATTAGGACAAGTCCAGGATTTTCTGGGATTACCACGCCAGTCCTTAGCTCACTATCCCAAATATAACACCGGTGCCTATCCTCCCAGTGATGACAAAATCCGGGATATGTTGACGGAGTTTTACAAACCCTATAATCAAGACTTAAATGAGGTGTTAGGTGAGGTATTTTTTTAGGGCGATCGCAAACTTACAGCCCCGTGTCCTCTGTGACTCCGTGGTTCCCCTCCTCCCCTCTCCTCCCCCTCCTCGCCTATTGCCGAATTAACGCTTCCACCGCATCAACATCCACCCAAACATCTTCCGTCAGCACATCAGGATACAGAAGATGGCGAAAAACAGAACCGGGAAGAGCAGAGCCAACCAGATAATAATGATTCAGATGGAGATGTTGACAAATTGACCAATAGTAGTAACGAATATAATTCGGAGAAAACAACTCAATAACCCGGGTGTTGCGTTGACAAAAGACTAAGTTGGTCAATCCGGCACCATGAGGAGCAAGAATCACCTCAGCATTGGCAAATAATTGAGCTTGTTCAGTAACACTGTAATTCTCTAAGGCAATGACCTGAAAACCCTGTTGTTGCAGCCGTTGTATGAGCTGGGGTTCATTGACGACTCGACGATACTGAGCCGTTTGGCGACTAATATAGAGTCGTTTGGGCGAGGTGGGGGAGGATGAGGACTGACTGGGGAGAAAGTGCGATCGCAGAAATTCGATAGACTCGCTCGTGGGCCAACCGATGGGGCCAGGGAAACTGGGAACCACGAGGCGAGTCGCGTGTAGATAGGGATGACGATCGCTCTCCAGGATGCGATCGCCAGGAATCCCCAGCCGTTCCAAGGTTTGCCGCTGAAAGGGTTTGGCGACGCTGTTGACATAAAACCAGTCAATCTCGCCCTCGGGGAAACCGCTGCGACGCAAGATCTCCAGACGGGGCAATACATCCAGCATCCAGTGAAAATAGACATTGGCTGACAACCCTGTCAGAACCGCCACAGTTCCCTCAATGGTTTCCACTGGGGGAAGTTGAACTCGGTTAAAAATCCGATGTTGGCCCGGATTAAGGGCAGCATTGTGACATCCGGGGAGTTCGCCAGGATACTCTCGGGAGAGATCCCCCAAGAGCTGCTGATCCTCCGTCATGACGGCGATCGCCTCACAGACTTGCCACCAATGGGTTTGAGGCATCGTCCAAGTCCGTCCCTGAGCAATCTCAGCGGTGAAGTCATCCCTCGGCAAGGAGAGAGGCTTCGTCCCCGGCGGACAGTGATACTGATTCTCTCCCAGGGCCACCGGGGCAAATTGTTCGTGTAGGCGGCTAAGACAGGTTTGGCAGTTGACTCCTTGACAGGGTTTAAGCTGTTGGCCTGGGGGTTGGGGACGGTCCCTTAGAACATCCCCTTGAGGGCCATTCCCATCTTTGAATTGAACCACCTCATAACAGCGAACTCCCCGAGCTAATGCTGAGCGAGTTTGAGGGAACCAGCCCTGAGGATACCCTGACGGCCCCCCTTTCTGGCGGCTCTCTCGTCGTGTCGCCTGTTCTTGCTCAGCCACAAGACTGGCCCCTAACCCCTGTTTGGCCTGGGAATCCTCGGGCCGCAGTTGTAGACACAGTTCATAGTAGGTTTGGGCTTCCAAAACGGCCCCATACTCTAAACGGACAGCCCCCCAACTTCGGTAGAGATTGGCCAGGGCCTGCTGACAGGATGGCACATCGGCCCCCATCAGGAGCTGTTTGATAAATCCTTGCCGGGCCTGGACAGCTTGAGCGTATAAATCAGAGGGGGGTTTCTTATGCGGATGGGCCATCCAGCCTTGACTCAGGTAGTCTAGCCAGGTTTGAGCATCCTCAGGGAGTTGTGGGATGAACTCTAGCCAGTACCCAATCGCCTCAGCGGGCCGTTGCAGTTGTAGAGCCATATTGGCACAAGAGCCATAAAGATCTAACTGCTGGGGATTGAGAGTCTGGGCCTGTTTAAAGCAGATGAGAGCGGCGGCGGGTTGTTTGAGGCGATCGAAGAGTTTACCCAAGTCTTCATGGACTTGGGCCTGATGGGGATTGAGGTTAAGGCTTTGTAAATAGTGAGCTAGAGCCGCTTCTAGATGACCGCTGAGGCGATCGCAGCCGCCGAGAAGATGATAGAGATCAGCCCTGTCGGGGTGGTTCGTCAGAAGTTCCTGAAGCAGAACTCGGGCCTCTTGCGGACGATTCTGTTTCAGGAGTACCGTAGCCAAATTGCGTTTGGCTTGGGGGCGATGGGGTTGTCGGGCGATCGCCTCTCGATAATAAGACGCAGCCGTCTGGAGTTGTCCCCACCGTTCATAGAGGGTTCCCAGGTCATTGTAGGCCTTAACATCCTGGGGATTTTGCTCCAGGGCCAGACGATAGTGATGATAGGCGTTGGCATCTGCTCCCTGATGCAGATAGGCCCGGGCAAGGTTATAGCGAACCGCTTGCCATTGGGGACGTAGCTGGAGAGCCGCTTCATAATAGCGAACCGCCTGGCCATAGTCTTGGTGTTGGTCGTAGAGTTGCCCCAGATAGGCATAGGGTTCTGGCTGCTGGCGATTAGCATCAATGGCCCGCTGGTAGGCCCGCTTCGCCTCTGCAAACTCCGAGTCTGACAACGGTTGCGAGGGGGAGGGGTTACAATAACTCGAAGTCATTGATGGTCAAATCAGGTAAGTTTTCCAGGCGAGCAATAGTCACCTCATCCCCAACCGCATTCGTGGGGTTGTAGAACAATTGCCCCGTTGACTGTTCATAAATGAGTCGGGCATCACTAGAGCCATCCACGAAATCAGTCACGAGGAAGTCTGTGGCCCCTAAACTGTCACCCAAGGCGGTGTAAACATTGCGATCGAGGGCAATTTTGTCGCGGCCAGACATAAAGTCAGTAATGGTGTCATTGCCAATCTGATCTGGGGTAATAGATAGATTGCCATGACTACTGAAGAGGAAGGTGTCATTGCCAATTCCCCCGGTGAGGAGGTTGTTCCCGCGATCGCCCGAGAGCATATCATCCCCATCACCGCCGATGAGGGTATCATCCCCTTGACCGCCATAGAGGCTATTACTGCCCCCACCCGCCATGAGATAGTCATTCCCGGAATGGCCGGCAAGGATATCATTACCATCGCCACCAATAAGGGTATTGTTGCCCTCTCCACCGAGGAGGGTATTATTCCCTCCACCGGCAAAGAGATAGTCATCACCCATATCCCCAGAGAGAATATCATCACCATCGCCACCGATGAGGGTATCATCACCCCGTCCGCCATAGAGGCTATTACTGCCTCCACCTGCCATGAGATAGTCATTCCCCTGATTACCAAACATTAAGTCATCGCCCTCTCCGCCAATGACAGTATTATTACCCTCACCCCCCACTAAAGTATTATCCCCGCCCCCGGCAAAGAGGTAATCATCCCCCATATTTCCGAATAACAAATCATTCCCTTCACCGCCAATAACCGTATCATTCCCTTGCCCACCATACAGGGTATTGTTGCCGCCACCTCCGATGAGATAATCATTTCCCTGTCCCCCGAAGATTAAGTCATCCCCCTCTCCGCCAATAATCGTATCATCACCACTGTCACCCGAGAGAACATTATTCCCATTTCCACCGATGATATAGTCGTTCCCTTGACCGCCATAGAGGGTATCATCTCCTGATCCGCCGACAACAGTATCATTCCCTTGTCCACCAAAGATTAGGTTATTTCCCGCCCCCCCCACCAGGCTATCATCACCTCCAAAACCAGCAATGGTATCATTCCCTTCACCGCCATAGAGGGTATCAGCCATACCCGCATCAGCACCAAGAGCAGGGTCGGAGCCTAAGAGAAGATCATCGCCATCACTTCCATTGAGGCGATTACTTTCATCGGATTGACCGATAATATTCAATCCTCCGTTTTCGTTGGGTTCAGAGCTACTTGGAATTGTAGGATTTTCGACTAGAGACATACTAAGGCTTCACTCCTCTGGCTACATAAACTATTGGACGATTGCTGAATAAAGAATCGGAAATCGAGTCTCAACAAAGAACAGCATAAGATTCCAATCATGTTATTGGGAGGAAATCTTATAAAATACAAGATGATTTTGCTTGAAAAAAGTTTCCGTCTTTAAGCATAAATATCGGTAAAACATAGAATTAAGTGCGAAGGAGCCGTAGAACGGTGAGTCGTACATTACCGGTATCACCGCCCTTTAGGAGTCGTCAGACCTATCCCTGATTGGCCCACTCATCAATTCAAACCATTCAGTTCACCATCCGGATCCTGTCTTCTTCCTTTCAGGGGGATTGGGAACAATCCGGATTGAGTTGACCCCATCCGTAAGATGCAACTAGCACTTCTGTAGACGACGGATTACGGCTCATGAGCACTTCTCCCGCCCTGTTAGCCCTGACAGCTCTCTTGATTCCCGAAGCGGACACCGCTGAGTTAGCCTTAATGCCCCCCGATACCATTCCCCCACCCCCTAGTGAGGCTCAACCGGAATTGCAGTCCGAGATTGAGTCCGAAGTGGCGATCGCACAACCCGAACACCAACTTACCCTTGCTTTGGTTTCAGACTCTAGTTCCCTATTTACGCAGTATGTTCGCTTCTATCAGGTCTTATTACTAAGTTTGGCCCTGTCTCCGGCGGCGGCGATGACGGTTTTTGCTGTGTTGCGTCGGCGGGTGGTTCGTTATCTAACCGATGAAGTGCGTCAGGAACTCCAGAGTCTGGAAGAGTTGGAAACTGATTTGGAATCGCGGACGGAACAGGCGGATCGACTCCTTGGGGATCTCGAACAACGACTACGGGAGCAAACATCGACTCCTAATGATGAGATTAATGCTCTGAGCCAATCTGTTGAAGTGCAACTGGCGGAGATTCAAGAAATTGATGGGTTTCGGGAACGGAGATGGCAAGAGTTACAAGAGCTACTCTGGACAGTCTATTGCAATCAGGAGTCGAACCGGAGTCAACTAGCTCAGCTTGCCCCAGAAACACTGTTAGCTCAGTTGACGGGAGCTGGGATCGATGAAGATGATCCCCAAATGGGGGAATTCCCAGATCTTCCCGACCTGTTGCCCCTGGCCGAAGAGTCTAACGTTGATGAAGATTCCCCTGGGGAAGTCCGAGATTGTCCTGAAGCGGAGATTTTAGTCGATGACTTAGCCGTCCCCTCCCCGTTGTCAATGACCTTAGAGGAGTCAGAGGAGGTAAACTCCCCGCCGGACGCTTCCTCCGAGGAGACCTCTGAAGAGACTCCTTTGAGGGTTGAGTTGGATGAGTTGGATGAGTTGGATGAGT
This sequence comes from Phormidium yuhuli AB48, assembly GCF_023983615.1. Classification (GTDB taxonomy): domain Bacteria; phylum Cyanobacteriota; class Cyanobacteriia; order Cyanobacteriales; family Geitlerinemataceae; genus Sodalinema; species Sodalinema yuhuli. The sequence goes on from NZ_CP098611.1 coordinate 1,756,285, forward strand.
TGGATGGGACGTTTGAGTCTCGGGAGAATTGCCCAGACGACCCAGAGAGCTCACCCTCCTGTCCTGAAACTCGCGAGGGTTGGTTAGTCCTGGCTCGGGACTTAGAACAACAAGGGTGTTGGGTGGATGCGATCGCCGCCTACGAACAAGCGTTAACCTATCCCACGTCCGAGTCCACCGATAGTAGCCCCCTCTCTACGGCCGAATCCTCCGCCTCTCCAGAATCTGCCTCAGAGCCTCAGGCCACCCCAGAGTCCCTTAGCTTTGAGCAGTTAAAACAACAGGCCCAAGAACAGAGTGATCATCGTCAATGGCCCGCTTGCATTGAAACCTGTCAACAGGCCCTAGACCAACAAAAAGATGCCCATCTCTATAAACTCCTCGGTAATGCCTTTCAAGCTTTGGGCCAGTTTAGGGAAGCTCAAGGGAGTTATCGAGAAGCGTTACGGCTCGATTCTAATTTTGCCGAAGTCTATGCCAATCTCGGCAGTCTCTACGCCCAACAACAGGATTGGGCCAGGGCTATTGAATGTTTTCGCAGGAGTCTACAGCTGCAACCGCGACTGGCGGCGGCTCATCGGAACTTAGCCAAAGTCTGGGAAAAGCTGGGGAACGAACGGGAAGCCTTAGACTGTTGGCATCAGGCCCTAGAGATTGAGCCAGACTGGCTTGAGGCGAAAGAACACCTAATTCTGGGCAACCGCTGGGTGAAGCTGGGTCAGTGGCCAATGGCTGAAACCTGTTATCGTCGAGCGATCGCCCGGGATGCTAAGTTACTCGATGCCTGGCATAACCTAGCGGAAGTGTTGGCCTATCGTCAAGAGTGGCAAACGGCCCGGGAGACCTATGAAATTATTTTGCAAAAAGACCCCCAACGGGTGATTTCTCAACTGGGGTATGCCCGTATTTTGGCTAATTTAGAAGCCTGGCCCGAGGCGATCGCCCAATATCATCATCTGGCCGAAGTTGCCCCAGCCCAAGTGTTAGCTCAATATCGCTTTGCTCAACGGCTCAAAGAACAGGGGTTAACCGCCGAGGCCATCAGCGTCTATCGCCGGGCCTTGGAATTTGTCCCAGATAACGTTGAACTCCAATTAGGCCTGGCGGAACTCCTCTGTCAGGTTGAGGACTGGGAACCGGGTTTAGAGGCGGCCGAGCGGGCGATCGCCCTACATCCCCAAGTTGCCAAAGCTCACTATTATGCAGGACGCTGCCACGTCGCCTTAGAACAATGGCAAGCCGCTGCTGACCATCTACAACAGGCGGTATCCTTAGATCCGCAATTTTTCTGGTCTCACTATTTTTTAGGGAAATCACGTCTGGCCTTGGAACAATGGCAAACCGCCGCTGAGGTGTTGGAGGCTGCGATGCCCCTCAATCCGAGCTTTCACTGGGGCTATCTGGAACTGGGACAAGCTTGGATGCAATGTCAGGCCTATGATCAGGCTGTGGCGGCTTTCCAACGGGTGTATGAGTTGGCCCCGGAGACCCCCTGGTTGGCCAAAAAACTGGCCGATGCCTTACGGGGACGGGTGTTAGCGGATATGGAGCAAGCCGTCACCTGGTATCGGCGGGCGATCGCGGAGCATCCCCAAGACTTGGATAATTATCACCGAGCCTTAGACCTAAAATCCAATGATATTGACCTTTACGTGCAACTGGCCGACCAACTGGCCCATGAGGATCAACTCAGTGGGGCCATGACGTTCTATCAGATGGCTTTACAAATCGACGGCGATCGCCCCGATATCAAAGCGAAACTCGAAGGCCTGCTCAAAAAAAAAATAAGGTAACCCCAACCCCTCCCCCCCAACCTCAAGTTCTCAATCCAGGGGAGATTACCGGGGAACTGCAACTGGTCACCCCAGATTTCATCTATGGTTGGATTGTCCATACCCAGACCCCAGATCGACCCCTGTGGGTCGATGTTTATATTGGCCAAACCCATCTGGGAACCTACCCGGCTCGAACTCAGCGGCCTGACATCGCTCGCTTTTTCAACAGTCGAGGCTTCCACGGTCTAGAACTGAAAATTCCCCCCTCTATCAATACCTCGGAGCCGGTTCCCATCCGGGTGACCCCCCATGGTAGTCAGCAGGATCTCAACCAGTCCCCCATTTGGCTCAAACTCGGCCCCCAAGGACAACAACCGCCTCGTCCCGCCACCGGCGATCGACCCCAGACGCCCCCCCTCTACCCCATTCCTCAATCTCCCCACCGCCAGCCCCGAATTGCCCTAATTATCCTCAATCGCAACGGGGCCGGTCTTCTACAGAACTTATTTTTATCTCTACAAGCCCACAATAGCTATAACAACCTGGAACTCATCGTCGTCGATCATGGCTCAAGCGATGACAGTCTAGTTCTCTGTTATCAATGGCAAGACCGCTTACCCATCACCCTGATTCCCCGAGGGCAAAACTACAGTTTCTCTGCCTCCAATAACTTTGCCGCTAAACAGACTGACGCCGATTTAGTCTTGTTTGTTAACAATGATATTAGCTTCTGTCAAGACATTCTCAGCCCCTTAGCCCAAATGATGGAGGATGACAGCCTAGGGGTTGTGGGTCTCAAACTTCTTGATCTAACCGATCACTCCAGTTCTCTACCTCCTCCGATTCAACATCTTGGGGTTCAGTTTGATTTCTATAATCCCTTTACCAGTTTTTCTCCCTTTGAAGTTCGAGAAAATCCCGCTTGGACTGAGGTCACACATCAACCTTGGCGAGTTCCTGCGGTCACTGGAGCCATGCTACTCTGTCGTCGTCAGGAATTTTTAGACGTAGGGGGCTTTGATGAAGGCTACTTCTATGGCTATGAAGATATTGACCTCTGTTTGCGATATCAAAAAAACCTCCATAAATCTATTGTTTGTGCTAATCATTTAGCCGCTCAACATAATCGAGGAGTTTCTCGCTTTGACTCAAAATGTTCCAGCTCTTTTCTAGCCAAAATCAGTCAAAATTGGCAGCATTTAGACCAGAAATTTGGCTATTACTTACGCCGCCGTCATTTAGCAGATTTTTTTAGTCAAGAGTCCTATTGGACAGGGCAACCCCTGCGAATTGGGTTTGCCGTGACTGATGTTGATTTGGCAACAGCCGCTGGAGATTACTTTACAGCCTTAGAGTTAGGAGAAGAACTGGCAAAGCAGTACGGTTGGCAGGTATTTTATTTGGCAAAGACCCAGGGAGAGTCCTGGTATGATCTGCATCAGCTTGATGTCCTAATTGTAATGCGGCAGGATTATGATTTAAGAAAGCTTAAAAATGCTAAGCCTCGCCTCATTAAAGTAGCCTGGATTCGCAATTGGTTTGATGCCTGGACTGACACAGCATCAATCGCAGATTATGACTGTGTTTGGTCTTCCTCTCAGATAGGAGTTGATTATCTTGAAGATAATCTCTCGAAACTCGTGATGCGGCTGCCAATTGCTACCAACCCACAACGATTTTCCAAGGATTTACCTGCTCAGGAGGCATTCCAATCAGATTATTGTTTTACAGGCAATTTTTGGACAGTTCCTCGGGACATTATGAGCTGTTTACGACCGGAGCATTTGCCATTTACATTTGCTTTATATGGTCATCATTGGCAGGATATGCCAGAGTTATCTCCCTATTATCGAGGAGCAGTTCATTATGACCAGCTTCCCTACGTTTATCGCTCCACTAAAATTGTCATTGATGATGCTAATACGGCAACAAAACAATGGGGCTCAGTCAATTCTAGGGTGTTTGATGCCCTAGCAGCGGGTGCATTGGTCATCACAAATGGCAAGCTCGGTAATCATGAAGTGTTTGGGGGATTACTGCCTACATTTGACTCTCCTGAGTCCTTGGAAAGGGTCTTGCAAGAGTATTTGAATCATGAGGACTTACGGCAAGAACGGGTCAAGCAATTACAGCAGCAGGTTTTACAACAAGAAACCTATGCTCAGCGAGCCAAAACCGTTTTTTCTCTGCTGCGGGAAACGATGACGCAGCGGTATCGAATTAGTTTGAAGATTGGAGTTCCTAATCGGGATGAATGCCAAGAATGGGGAGATTATCATTTTGCGATGGGCTTAAAACGAGCCTTTGAGCGGTTGGGGCATTCGGTTCGCATTGATATTTTAACGGAGTGGTATGATTCCCCGAGTTTTGGGGATGATGTGGTGATTGTCTTACAAGGCTTAAGCCACTATCGCCCCCAACCTCATCATCTAAATTTTCTCTGGCTGATTAGCCATCCTGAGACGATGACCCTGGAGGATTATGAGGGGTATGACCAGGTTTTTGTGGCCTCACATATCTATGCAGAACAGATTCAACATCAGGTTAACGTTCCGGTCAAACCCTTGTTGCAATGTACGGATACATCCCGATTTTATCCTGACCCGAGTCTGGGGGAGGCGGCCCCGCAGGTGTTGTTTGTGGGAAATTCTCGCCAGGTGTACCGTCCCATTGTCCGGGATGCGATCGCCGCTGGCTTAGAGGTTGCGGTTTATGGACGCCGTTGGGAGTCTTTTTTACCGCCGGGGTATCATTGGGGCACTTACATCCCCAATGATGAGTTACGACGGTATTATACGGCGGCGGGGGTGGTCTTAAATGACCATTGGCTAACGATGGCTGAGGGGGGATTCCTCTCGAATCGTTTATTTGATGCGGCGGCTTGTGGGGCCATGATTGTTTCGGATCGAGTTAAGGGATTAGAGGCCGTCTTTGGGGAGGCGATCGCCTGTTATGATGACTCTTCTGGGTTAGGCCCTCTAGTCCAAGACTGTCTGCGTCGCCGGGACGAGACCGCCTCGCAGCGAGTCCAGTTAGCGGATTGGATTCGCCAACATCATAGTTTTGAACAACGAGTGGAGACCCTATTGGAGGCCATTGAGTCTCTCAATAGGGTCAAAATGGGGGCAAGCCAGGAGTCTTAACTGAGTGAGCCGTGGCGTTAACACCCTCCCGGACACGGATTCCAGCAACGGATATGACTAGGAGACTTCTGAAACTCCAAGGATTCCTCTTCTAAATTGACCCACCAAACTTCGCGAATCTCAGGATACTCGTCTGCATCCTCATAACCATGAGTCTGCACAATCGCCATCATGGCTGAATCCTCTCCATCTAACCGTTCACAGAAGGGAATCCAGGATTCTCCCCCTTGTAGGGGAGGACTCACCGCTTCCGCCGCCAGAATACCAAACACGCCATAGGACCCCCCCGTCGCCATGGGGACATCATATATGTGATTTTGTAACAGGAGGACTCCTTCAATCTCATCCTTGTCACTTTGCACAAACTGCAAGGAATAGCCACAGACGTGACCGGTTTGATCCTCCACACAGCGGCCAAACGAGAGCCAATCAGGCATCATTTCCACTTCTGCGGACTCCCGTTGTCGGTCGGACCAACCGAGCCACCAATCTAAATACCGTACGATCGCCTCAGCCATGGCCTGGCGGGTCTCATCCCCCTGTCCCGCAAATCCGTCTGCGGCCGCCTGGAAATTGGCGATCGCCCCCTGCCAATCTCCAATCTGAGTACGTTGGCGACCCCAATCCAAGAAGGTTTCTGGGTTCATGGCCTCGGGAGAGTTCTGGCTCAACTGCATGGATTGGGCCGGACTCTCCGTGTGAACTAAGGCGGGGGTACAAGCCCCAACTAACAGACTGACTCCCAAGGCTAAACGGGGTACAAACAGGTTCATATTGACTTCAACTCCCCAAAATATGGGTCAAGGAATTAACCCTAAAGAACCTGATGATAGCGCAAAATTTGCCAATTGACGAGCTAGCACTTAGCATCTGGGCCTGATTTAGACGGCCCCAACTCAGACAACATCGTCACCGGTCAAATCACTCAGCAACGATGTTATCTATTCTGGCGATCGCCGAGACCAACAGAGCCTCTTAACCCTTAATTTTCCTCTGGTGTAATGACCTCGGGTTTAAGGTCTCGTTCCATCAACGCCGCTACGGCTTCTTCTGGGGTGATTTGGTTATTGAGTAAGCGATAGACTTGATAGGAAATTGGCACTTCAATTCCCTGTCGCTGTGCCAAATCAATCAAAACATTTGTCGTATTCACCCCCTCAGCAGTACTCTGGATTTCCTCTAAAACCTGTTCTAAGGTTTTATGTTGCGACAAGCCAAACCCTACCCGATAATTGCGGCTGAGACTACTGTTACAGGTGGCTAACAAGTCCCCTAATCCTGCTAATCCCCAGAACGTTTCCACCTCCGCCCCTAGACTGGTTCCCACGCGCACAATTTCAATCAAGGCTCGGGTCAATAGGGCGGATTTTGCATTAATTCCTAGGTCTAAACCATCACATACCCCAGAGGCGATCGCCATCACATTTTTTAGGGTTCCTCCAAGTTCTGTTCCAATGGGATCAGTATTGGTATAAACTCGAAAAATATCTGAGGAATAGGCTTCCTGAATCGTCTCTGCTGCCTTCATATCTCGACTGGCAGCGATGGTGGCGGCGGGAAGTTCTTTGTCAATCTCCTTGGAGAGGTTTGGCCCCGACAGCACAACGACTGGATGATTGGGGAAGGCTTCCTGCCAAATTTGTGACGGGGTGCGGGTTGTTGACGGTTCTAAGCCCTTGGTAGCGGTGACAATGATGGTTTGAGGGGGTAAACCAATTTCCTGGACTTTGCGGGCTGTTTCTCCTACCCCTTTCATGGAAATTGCTGATAGGAGAACATCTGCATGGGCGATCGCCTCCTCCAGACTGACCTCACCCCGGCGAGACCAAAACTGCACCTGATTATCGCCATACTCGGCCAGTTTACCCAATGCCGTACCCCAAGCACCGGTTCCTAGAATTGTAATCTGTTTCGTCATCGTCCTGTTATACATCCTTAGTGACTGCCATGGGTGGCTATGGGTTATAGTTTATCTCAAATTGAAGTCTAATTTTCAGGAAGGTTTCTCCACTCTTCCCACATCTTACCAATGATGTTTTCGTGCGAGTAAGTCCGTGGCCGCTTCAGCGGTCAGAGGTTTGGAGAAATAATAGCCCTGACCGTACTCACAGCCTAAGTTCCGTAGTTGTTCGACATGAACCGCCGTTTCTACCCCTTCTGCAATGACGTTCATATTTAGGCTATGAGCTAGGGTGACGATGGCTTGGACGATTTCGCGCTCGTCATTATCTTCATCAATTGGATCGACAAAAGACCGGTCAATTTTTAGGATATCCACGGGCAATCGGTGTAAATGACTGAGAGATGAGTAGCCTGTACCAAAGTCATCGATACTAAGTTGAATATTTCTGTTTTTTAATTGCTCTAAAATAGACTTGGCAACTTCGTAATTACCGACAATAGTGCTTTCTGTAATTTCTAGTTTTAAGAATTTTCCGTTTAATCCTGAATCTTTTAAAATATCATCAATTCGATTTAATAAGTCTATTTGTGCAAACTGCTTGACTGAAATATTAACAGAAACGGTTAGGTTTTTTGCATGATCATATTGACATTGCCAGTTTCTCAAATGACTACAAGACTGGCGTAATACCCATTCACCAATCGGAACAATTAAGCCAGTTTCTTCCGCAGCGGGAATAAACTCTGCTGGAGAAATGTGTCCTCGTTCTGGGTGATGCCAACGTAAGAGAGCCTCAAAGCCAACAATTCCTCCCTCTTGTAAATCCACAATGGGCTGGTAATTGACCTTAAATTCGCCCCGTTCTAAGGCCCGTCGCAGATTCGTTTCCAATTGGAGAAAATTAACGGCGCGATCGTGCATCCCTGAGTCAAAGACCCGATAGCGGCCCTTACCTAAATCCTTGGCACAATACATCGCGGCATCGGCATCACGCAATAGGTGTTCGGGTTGGGTATATTGAGAGGTTCCTAACACAATGCCAATACTGGCCCCGATAAATACTTCATGGCCATCCACATGAAATGGGGCCGTCAGTTGTCGTTGAATGGTTTCCGCCGTTTCAATGGCATTCTCGATTCCCTCAATGGGATTGAGGAGAATGGTAAACTCATCACCCCCGAGACGAAATAGAGTATCTACTGGGCGTAAACATAGTTCTAGACGCTCGGAAATGAGGCTGAGGAGGCGATCGCCCGTCAAATGTCCCAGAGAGTCATTAACTACCTTAAAGCGATCGCAGTCGATAAACAACACGGCAAAGCGATAAGCCTCATTCTCTCGGGTCTCTTCCAACGCCGCTTCTAACTTTTCCATCAACAAAACCCGATTGGGCAGGCCAGTCAAAGAATCGTGAAGGGCCATATACATCAACTGTTCCTGCACCTGCTTACGCTGGCGGATTTCCGTTTGCAGTTGGGAGTTCGTGGCTTCTAATTCCGCCGTCCGTTGTTGGACTCGTTCTTCGAGCTTCTCATTCAACTGACGCACCTGCGCCTCAATGAGGACGCGATCGCCAATCTCCTTCTGAAGCCGTTGATTTTGCTCCCGCAGTCGCTGCTGTAGATCCCGAATCATTAACTGATTTTGAACTCGGGCCAGGACTTCCTTAAACTGAAATGGCTTAGAAATATAGTCCGTTCCCCCCACAGTAAAGGCTTTGACCTTATCGAGGGCATCATCCAAGGCACTGATGAAAATAACCGGAATATCACAGGTATTTTGATCTTGCTTCAGGAAGCGACAGACATCATAGCCGTTCATCCCCGGCATCATGATATCGAGTAAGACTAAATCTGGCTTCCCATACCGGGCCCCCTCCAATCCCGTGGTACCATCAACCGCTACACAGACTTCATACCCAGCACGAGTTAGAATCGTGTTGAGTAATTCAAGATTTGCGGGGGTATCGTCGACAATTAGAATATTGCCTTTGGAGGGACGATCAGGGCTACTCATTACAAGTTGGGGCAACAATGGGGGTAGGGATCGGGGTTGAGGTTAAGCTTAGGACGTTCGGTGCGATCGCCCAACCCCTATCTAGCACGTTAACCTTCATTTTAGGGAAAATCCAGGGGGTTGAGAATGACCCCGGTCACTCCGGTTCCCGTAAATACCCGTAGAGACCAGCCATTGTCATGATGGAGCACTTTTTAGTCATGAGCATCGCCGCTGGGAAAATCCGGGAGGAGGGACCAATCTTGATTGGCTGAATCCAGATGAACATCCGGGGCAATCACCACCTGGTTTCCCCCAGAGGCCTTAGCCGCCCGGACTGCAAGTTGAGCGGTTTCCAGTAGAGAGGTGGCATCTACATTGGGATTGGGTCGGTCACTGGCCACCCCAAAACTGACGGTTAAGGAGGTGGGTGTCAATTGCGTTGTAATAAACCGCTGAGCGTGTTGACGGAGTCGTTCTGCGATCGCCCGCCCTTGGCTGGTATCCAAATGGGGCAACAGCACCCAAAATTGATCCGTTTGCCAACGCACCAGAGAGGCTCCCCGACGAGTGAGACTCTCTCGCCAAGCCTGTGCCAAGGTTTTTAGAGCGCGATCGCCTGTTTCCTGGCCATGACGTCGGCAATAGTCCTTAAACCCATCCACATCCGCCAAAATCACCGTCAGAGGCAATTGGGTATTCAGCAAGCGTCCCCATTCATAGGTAAGGCGGCATTTGAAGTTGGCCCAATCTGCTAACCCAGTAAGGGAATCGTGACCACAGGGCTGCTCCCTCGGGGCATCATAGGGTAACTCCATCAACAACAATAGATTAGCAATTTTCTCCAACCAGGCAAGTTCCCTCGGCTGCCAATTACGAGCCGCCGCTGCCTGATGCAGAACGATCGCCCCCCAAATTCTGCCTTGCTGATAAATCGGCACCAGCACACAGGCCTTGACCCGCTGTTCCGCCAAAACCACCGCATCATCCACACTTAAATGCACATAATCCAGATTACATAAGGCTAAGACATCCGGCGAGGGCTTCGACACCAGTGAGTACAAATCCGGGGCGGCTGCCGGCCGATGATGAGGATTTCCCCCATCTTCGGCAATGGGAATTGTATTGCCATAGATGTCATAACGATAGGCCACCACACTCAACAGGCCCAACTGACGACGAATTCCCACCACGGCTTGCTGAAACACGGCCACCAGAGGCTGTTTCCCCAATAGGGCCCGGCTGAGGCTCGTCAGATGCTCTTCCCAACGCAGATGATGATTGAGGCGGTCTAAACGTTGCTGAAGTTCATCGCGATCGCGACGCAATCCCACATTTGCCTGTTCTAAATCACGAATACGCCGCTGGAGAAAGGCGCGGCGTTCAGCGGTTTCTGGCAAGCTCGCTTGACTGGTATGACGGGGGCGACGGGGACTGAGAACGGCCACCTTTTCAATGCCCTGAAACACAGCCCATTGCCGTAACAAGTCAGGAATCTCTGTGCCCGGAACTGGACGGCTAAACAAATAGCCCTGGGCTAAATCACAGTGAATTGATTTGAGAAATTCTGCCTGTTCGCTAGTTTCCACCCCTTCAGCTAAGACAATCAGATTCAGACCTTGTCCGAGAGCCACAATGGTTTTGGCGATCGCCGCATCACTAGAGTCTTGGGTTAAATCCCGCACAAAGGAGCGATCAATTTTCAGGGTGTCGAGGGGAAACTGTTTAATAAAACTCAAACAGGAATATCCCGTGCCAAAGTCATCCATCGCAATTTGCACCCCCATCTCCCGCAACTGCTGCAACACAGAAATGCTCAACTCCACATCCTTAACCGCTGTGGTTTCAGTGATTTCCAGCTCCAGATAGCTGGCCTTCATCTGGGTTTCTTCTAGAATTTCGACAATCGTATCTAACAAATTGGGCTGTTGAAACTGACGGGCCGAGAGATTGACCGCCATTTTCAGGGGCTTGAATCCCATCTTGACCCAATCGCGATGTTGTTGACAGGCTGTTCGTAGAACCCACTGGCCAATGGCATTAATCGCCCCCGTTTCTTCAGCAATGGGGATAAAGCGATCTGGGGCAACCTGGCCTCGTTCAGGATGCTGCCAACGAATCAAGGCTTCAACGGCCACGATTTTGCCGCTGCCTAAATCAATTTGCGGTTGATAGTGTAAACAGAACTCTTGATTGAGAATGGCTTGTTCGAGATCTAACTCCAGGGCCAGGATATCCGCCCGACTGTTAAGCATCTCGGGATTGTAGAGGCTGATGGTGTTGCGTCCCTGTTGTTTAGCCCAATCGAGGGCTGTTTCTGCATATCTCAGTAGACTGGTATTATCTCGTCCATGTTGTGGGGCTAGGGCCAGGCCCAGGCTGGCACTAATGGAAAACTCTCGTCCTTCACATTCAAAGGGTTGTCGTAACTGAGCGAGCATATCCTTGGCCAGGGCCATGACCCCACGACGACAGCTTTGCGGCCCCAATAGGAAGACTAATTCATCTCCTCCCCAACGAGCCAGGCAATCTCCTTCTTGTAAACAGCTTAAAACCCGCTGGGTTATTGTTTTGAGCAGGCGATCGCCCACATGATGGCCAAAGGAGTCGTTGACGGCCTTAAAGCGGTCAATATCTAGGAACCCCACTGCCATAAAGGCTTGTTGTTGCTGGGCTTCCACCAAGGCTAAGGATAACTGCTCGTCAAAGAGTAAACGGTTAGGTAACTGAGTTAAGGGATCATGGGATACCTGATAGTGCAACATTGCACTGACGCGATGTTGCACCACAGCAATATAGAGATGAATTCCCAGTTGATGAGCCAGTTTCCGTTGGGATTCAGTCCAGGGATGAGTTTGACCGCGATGGGACTCTCGCCAAGCTTCAAATGAGGCCCGAGGTCTTCGCTGTCGTTGATCGGGATTCAATTTGCCTGCCCACCAGACTGATTTATTGTAGCCGCGACGGAATAAGGTCAAATAACCCACGCATTGGCGATGATATTGTAGGGGGATCACCAACAGCGATCGCACTGGAGTGGGCGTGAGCCGCTGGGCCAAAAACTCTAAGGCTGGATTCTCCGTCCAAGCCTGGGCATTCAGGCTAATGGGTTCTGGGTGGGGCGAACTATCCAAACTCAAGGGGTTATAACCCAGAAACCCCGCCTGCCATTGAGGATGCTCTTCCAACTCGGTCAACCCGACTCCATCACCCACCGCTGCCACATCAACGCCTTCAATCTCTGGCTGGGAGCAGACATACAAACGCCCCCCACTAGCATTTAGGGCTGATACCGCTTCCTCCAGCACCTGCTGTTGGATGGAACTCCAGGACTGGCGATCGTCGAGGAGTTGCGTCACCCGTTCTAGGGCCTGCTCATGCTGTTGGCTTTCCCGGGCTTTCGCTAAAAGCTGGGACTGGGTGATGGCAATGGCAATCTGGTCAATGGCCAATTGTAAGATTTGCCGCTCATAGTCTGAAAAATGGCGCGGCTGGCTGTGATGAATGCTCACCAACCCCCAGAGGCCATTCCGTTCAAAAACCGGTAGTGTTAAAGTCGCCTGAACCCCCATCGCCTTGAGATAATCTCGGTGACAATCACTAACAGTTTCTTGGTAAGGGGGAAGCTTTGGGTCTAGGGGAAACAGAGTTTTACGAGCTTTGCTAATATCCGGGATCATCCATTGGCGAATCCGGGCAAAGGTTTGGCGTGCCGTAGGGGGAATATCCTCCGCCGGAAAATGTAAGCCCGCTAACGGGGGTAGGCGATCGCCCTGGCGAGCTTCCGCCACCACGACCCCACTACCATCTCTCTCAAACTGATAGAGTTTGACACGATCAATTTTTAAAAACTCTTGAATTCCTTCAACACTACGACTTAGGATTTCCGGCAGTTCTTGGGAGTTACGAATACTCCACGCGATTTGATGGAGGATATCTCCGGGATCGGGAACGGTATTGGACATGGGGGTTGGGGGCGTCTCTCGGTCTTGACAAACACGCTAGTGGTCGTTTGATCGAGTCCTGATTTATAGTGTGGCAGATTCACACCCGGTTAGCGAACTCAAGGGGCTAACCCTTTATATATTGTCATATTTTCCAGTCTGCCGCTATTCTGTTGAGCTTCCCTGTCATCTCAGGTCAAGGCTTCTCAATCCCCCCAAGCTGAACCTAACTCATTGTCTGTTGAGTGAGCTTGGATTGATAGTTTGATACCTACCAATCCTTGGGAGCGCGAGGAGGCTCTGTCCAATCATCCCGATTAGGGGATTTTGTTTTTAAGTTAAAGAGCTTAGATCCCAAAAAACGTTGAGATTTTTGAGAGTTCTCAGACTCATCTGAATCTTCTAAAAATTCTGCCTCAATCGTTTCCTCAGGTTCGGGTTCTGCCTCAGAAACAGGTAGAATGACTGAGGTTTCGAGGACAATTTCCTCCTCGTCAAGTCTCTCTTCTACCCCTGGTTTCTTCTCGGGAATCTCATGAATTTGCGGCTCTTCTTCTGACTCAAGTTCCCCTAAATCCCCAGGATTTTCACGGTCACCTGATGAAGTTTCTGTTAATTCAGATTGACTATAGCTATAAGAATATAATGTCCCCTCACGGTACTCAGAAACCGGTTTTTTTGAAACTTCATAGTTCCCGACCGGAACCTCTGCTGAATTTTCCTCCTCAGGCCAATCCTCCTCAGGCCAATCCTCCTCAGGCCAATCCTCCTCATCCCAAACTTCCTCGGGAGCATCCTCTGCCTCAACTGTCCTCAGCGGGTCATCTGAGGCCGGGTTAGCTGTTGCCGGCTTACCCCCCTCCCAAGAGGCTTTAGTCTTTCCCGGCGTTTCTTCTAACCCCTCATCGACCCAATTGCCCTCACCTGCACCCGTTGAACTCTGCGAATTGCTGGGAGTATCATACCCCCTTGGCTGAGGGGCCCTCGATGCTGAATAGGCGGTTTGACGTTGGGGACGATGACGACGTGGCAAGATTAGGGCAATCATCCCCGCACTGATGAGTCCAGCAAGGAAGGGAGCCAACAGCAAAACCCCTAAGGGTAGAGGAATGGAGACAATCCCCAAAAACGTCACTGACAGGGTGGGGGAGTTATTCTGAAGCAAAAATAGTGCTAAAACCCCCAAGATAACTAATCCGGCAATTGGCAGTTTAGACCGTCCCATAGATTCCTAATTAAATGACAATGACTAAGTTTCTTTCCAACGTCGCAGGGGAACACAGTCAATCTCAAAAGCATCAAGGCTGCGAGCCACCACAAAGTCCACTAAATCCTCAATGGTCTGCGGCTGATGATACCAGGCGGGAATGGCAGGAACCACTCGCACCCCAGCTTCGGCTAAGGCCGTCAAGTTCCGCAGATGGATTAAGCTCAAGGGGGTCTCGCGCGGTACAACTACCAGTTTACGGCCTTCCTTAATTTGCACGTCAGCCGCTCGTTCGAGTAAATCAGAACTTAATCCCTGAGCGAGTTTGGCTACGGTACTCATGCTACAGGGAATCACCAGCATTCCCAAGGTGCGAAAAGACCCACTGGCAATGTTCGCCCCCACATCACTGGCTGGGTGACACCGTAAACATCCCCCCGTCTCCACCCCGGCTTGCTGACGCCAGAATTGTTCTTGCTGGATGGGGTCTCCAGGCATTTTAATGTCGTTCTCCGCCTGCCAGACTCGGTAACTGGCTTTGGAGGCCACCAGTTCGACGGAATAGTTGGCATGGAGCAAATAGTTTAGAGTCCGCACGGCGTAGATTAGGCCGGAGGCCCCGGAAACACCGATAATGAGAGGCCGAGATGAGGTCATGGGGAACAGGGAACAGGGAACAGGGAACAGAAGGCAAAAGGCAAGAGGCAAGAGGCAAGAGGGGGGAGGAGAATCCCCAAGTCGCGGCGGATGGGCCAGATAAGCAAGGGAAATATCTATTGCCTACTGCCTTTTTCCCCCTATTGCCTATTGCCTATTACCTATTGCCTTCTTATTCTTCTTCGCCGAAGAAATTGTCATCGTCATCATTGGGTGGGGCTTCACTGCCGCCGCCAACAGGGGCTAAATCGATTTGTTGACGGTAGTAGTCCACGCTTTTGACTTGGACATCGACGCGATCGCCCAAACGGTATTGTTTACGGTTTTTGCGGCCCACTAGGGTTTGTTGTCGCGAGCGGTATTCATACCAGTCATCTTTGAGGGAGGATACATGGACTAACCCCTCTAGGCGCGGGGGGGCCATGCCGTTTTCTCCCGCTTCGATTTCGACGAAGAAGCCATAGGACTGGACTCCGGTAATTAAGCCCCGGAAGACCTCTCCTGTGCGCTCCTTCATTGCTCCCGCCTTCTGGAGACCATTTAAGTCATTTTCTGCCTCTAAGGCGAGACGTTCCCGTTCTGTTAGGGGAATGGCTAACCCTGACAGATGCTCTTCCAGCTCGCTCTGAACCCCTGGGGGTAGAACATTCCAGTTAATTTGACCATGACAGGAGGAGTGATTGAGATTCACCGACTCCTTCGAACGGCTGGTGCGGCGATCGCGGCCCTTGGTAAAAACGGCATGGAGAACCTGTTGGAGCAGATAGTCCACATAGCGTTGCAAGGGGGCATTGATATGGGTATAGCCGTCATCGAGGGCTAGGCCAAAGTGAACGCCGGGTTGGTTGCTGTAGTAGTGGGGACGAATCACCGCTTCGAGGAGATAGTTGAGAATTTTCTCCTCTTCGGTTCCCGCCACCTGATCGGCAAACTGTTTAAAGTCACTGGGGAAAGCCTGCTCTTCATCTTCGAGCCACAGTTCGAGATCCATGTTGCTTGCTAATTTGATGGCATCATGAACATCGTCAATGTCCGGTTGCAGTTGAATGCAGTAGAGTGCTGGGACTCCCAAGGCCGTTAGATGATCGGCAACTAACTGATTAGCGGTGACCACAAACTCATAGGTGAGGGTGTTAATAATCGGCTGTGTGTTAAACACGGGAGCCCCGAGGGGCACTTCGTCCCCAAAATGGGTGCTGGCCTCGGGAAGGTGTAAATCAAAAGATCCTCGCAGATAGCGTTGTTCCCGTAAGAGGTGACTGACCTGTTGAAATTCTTTGAGGGTGGCGGCTAGGTCTTTTTCACTCTTGCTTTGGGGTTGGCTGGCGTCTTCCCCGAGGAAGGTTTGGGTTTCCTCATAACTGACAAGGCGATCGAGTAGGAGGATACTGGGTTGCACTTCATACTCTAGGATTTGTCCTGTCTCATCTAGGGTAATCAACAGGGAGATGGCACAGCGATCGCCCTCGGGAGTAAAGGAGGCCGCCTCGATAATTGAGTCGGGAAACAGGGGTAATAGGGTCTCGCCTAAGTAGACACTGATTCCCCGTCGCCGTGCTTCTCGTTCCACGGGGCTGTTTAACTCCACCAGTCGCCCCACGTCAGCCAGATGAATCCCCAATTGCCATTGATCACGAGCAAATCGAGTCAGGCTATAGGCCCGTTCCACACAACCGGGACTGAGGGGATCATCGACAAAGGCTAAGGTTTTCAGATGGCGCAAATCTAGCCGTTGCTTGGCGTCTTTGGTAGTAATGTCCGCTGAAATCTCGGCTAAACTCTCTAGGACTTTCCTAGAGAAGCGGCGGGGTAGGTCATGTTTACAGCAGACAATATCGATGTCATTGGCCGCTTCCGCGTCACTGCCGAGAACTTGTACCACTTGGCCCCGGGGTGGGTTGTCGCCGAGGGGATAGCGTTGGACTTCTACATGAACCAGATAATCAACGGCATCTTTGAGGCGCTCATCGGGTTCTAGGTGAATTTCAAATAATAGGCGATCGTCGAGGGGAACAGCACGAAATTCATCATCGACCTGTTTAACTCGGGCTAAAACTGAGGGATTGGCCCGTTCGAGAATCAGGCGCACTTCTCCTTCGGGAGAACGGCGACGACTCCCATCTTTAATGACTTTCACCAAAACGCGATCGCCGTTCCAAGCTGTGCTGAGATAGGATTCTCGCACATAAATATCTTCGGCTCCTTCGGCATCTTGGATCGCAAAACAGAAGCCTTTACTCGAACAACGCAATTTGGCTTCAACGAGGCCCTCATTATCCTCTCGGCGGTAACGGCCCCGTTCCTTGACTAGGATTCCTGTTCGCTCTAGTGCCTCTAGGGCAATTAGGAGTTTGCCTAGACTATCCTCGTCATCACAAGCCAGTTTCTTTTCCAGAACTTTTGGTGCGACCGATTTATCATCGGGGAAGTTGGACAGCAGTGTTGCGATCGAAAAGTTCATGCAGTCGTCAATCCTTAAAAATTTTTTTGAGTCTTAGCAGCGTATTAACAGCCCTGTGCCACAGCCAGAGGGTGAGGTCGATGAAATGACCGTGACATCATCTCGAAAGGGGAAATGTGCCGTCGGCATTTGGGCCTAGACAGTCTCGGCCTTGGCTTAGAGGCTCAGTACGGCGGTGTACTCCTGTGCAGCGGCCCGCCGAGATTTCAGTCAGATTTGAGCATGACGGGACTACCAACCGCCTGAGGAGGGTGGTTTGGAGGGCCACGTCAAATTTTGCCACATCCAAGCAATTATAGCAGCCAATTGTTGATACTTGGCCGTTAAAGGTTCGCTCATCAGCCTCAAAGGGCATCGTCATTGCGGTCATAAATCGTCTAGGGTAGAGTCACTGGCAAGGTCATTGGTGGTGAATCAGGAATAGGAGTGGTGATGATTCAAGAATTTTATGAACGCTATCCTCTAGGGCGCATCTGGGGGGATTTAATTGCGATTCATGATGGCCAATATCTGGTTCGGGTGGTGATATTTGATCAAGAACGGCCGTTGGTGTCATCCTTGGCGATGGGACTGTCGGTGGAAACGGCAGAAGACTTGGCCCGGGAGCGATCGCTGTCTCTGTTAGCACAGGCAACAACGGTCTCGGCCCCCATCCCCTCACCCTCTACAGCGGGGGAGTCACCCCCCGCGACAGTGTCCTTGACGCCGGTTTCTCCAGCACCCCCTGGAAATTCTTTAGGGTCTGAAGACCTGTACCCATCTCAACCTCAGCCCCGGCCTACAACGGTCCTTAATCCTCACCCCCCTACAGATGACTCAGATTTGTTGGTGCAAACGACGTTGGAACTGAGGCGTTTGGGATGGGATGCTGAACAAGGGCGAGTATATCTTGAAGAAACCTATGGCAAGCGATCGCGCCAACAACTCACCCGCGCGGAACTAGAATCCTTTTTAGACTATCTGCAAGGGCAAACCCCAGCTGGTTAGAGGGGCAACGGCGGCAAATCTAAAAGACGAGCTGGGTTCTCTTGAGTCATGCGTTGGAGATCTGCTTTAGAAATCCCTTGGTTCCGTAATTCCTTGATAAAGGTCTCGTAACCCGCGATGGGATTGGGATCGTCAGGACGGCCCAAGTCCGTACTCAGGACAATATGCTCACTCCCAATCGTCCGAATCACTGCGGCCATCTCCTCCACGGTCACCCGTCGCCAGGCCCGATGAGCCGGGTCAATGGCCGTCTCTCCCATGAGAGCATTCACGTAGTCCAGTTCTAAATAGGCTCCCAACTCGGCCAGGGTTTGCATTTGAGTGAGAGTTAAGCCTGGCACTTCTGCCATGGCATGGGTAATCAGGAGTTTGTCAATTCCCAACCGGCGGGCCCGGCGAACCACTGCTAAGATTTCCTCGGGGGAGACATGGCCGGTTCCTAAAACTAAGTGGCGATCGCGCACCGAGTATAAGATTTGTTCTAGGTCTGGAGATAGGCGATCGCCCTGCAACAGAGAAATTCCCCCTTCCCCGGTACCGAAGCGTTGCCGATGATAGGCTGCATCAATGGTCGGTAGCCAAACCACCTTACCCCGGCCCTCAGAAATACGACTCATCACCCGCACCGCTTCCGGGTTAAGACCCCCCACGGCTTCATTGAGAACCACGCCCCCAAATACCTGAAGCCGCTGCACCCTCTTTTGAGCCAGTTGAGCGCGATCGCCCGTAGGAAGCACATGATTTTTTAAGACCACGGCCCGCAATCCCGCCGCCTCCGCCGCCTCAACCAATTGCTGGTCATCCCACAACCGAGGAACCACATCTGGGGCCGTATGCACATGAAACTCAATCGCGCCAGACAAGGGGGATTCCTCAGTGGCCCCAACGCCCATAGCCCATCCCAGCCACAGCAGGAGTATCAAGAGTCCTCCCCCAAGAACTTTACCCATCGGCATCCTTCTGAGGGATTGTCTCATCTGCCTTACAAAAACCCCACCGACATTTTAGTTTGAGAGACCAGTTCACCATAGAGATCTTCTAAACGACTGATATTCTTATCTAAGGTATAGCGTTCTAAAACCCGCTGACGGGCCTTGTAACCTAGCAAATTGGCCATTTCGGGATGGTCTTGAAATAGGGGTAAGAGGGTTTGCAGCTGACTGATGACTCGTTGAGAATCCAGAACCACCCCGGCCCCATCTTCGAGAACTTCCCCATCCGCTCCCGCGTCAGTGGCTAAACAAGCCAGGCCACAGGCCATGGCTTCCAACAAAGATAGGGATAATCCTTCCACCAGGGAGGGAAGAATAAACACATCTGCACCCCGGAGAATTTCGATGCGACGGCTTTCGTCAGCTACATAGCCAAGCCAATGAATTTGATGGGCCTCAGAATAACTCGCCCGTAGGGATGTTGCCAAAGGACCATCCCCGACAATTAAGAGTTTGCTCTCAGGCCCCATGGATGCTGATTTCCAAGCTTTGAGCAGAGACTCGACATTTTTTTCCATGGCAATTCGTCCCTGATAGACAAACAACCGTTCTGCATGTAGTTGTGATTTTAGGGCCGAAGCTCCTGGGGAGTATTTTAGGGAATCGACCCCATTGGGGATAACCACAATCCGTTCTGGGGGAACCCCGAGTTGAGCGAGTAACTCCCGTTGAATATGGGAAAAGACGATGGTGCGATCGTAGTTAGCCAGAAAGGGAGCATAGAGTTGATACATCAAGTGTTGGGTACTCGATGTGAGATTGCGACGGCGGCGATCGAAGGGAGGGTGAAAGGTGGCCACCAGGGGCAGTCCCAACTCTTGACAAATCTCGGGTAAGACGAAGTCAAGGGGGGATAGGGTCAGGGAAGCATGAACTAAATCCGGTTGCAGTTCCCGTAGGGCATCGGCGAGAATTTTACTCGATTTGAGGGTGGGAATGGTGTAAAGGGTGGATTTATAGAGACAGGGAAGTGAGACTTCATGGGCCACAGAGGGGGATTCCAAACCATCCCACTCCGTCTCCGCCACTGATTTCACTGAGACTCCGGGTTCTGAGTCGGTCGTATTTTGGCAAAAGTGCAAAAAGCTGACCCGATTATTTCGGTCCAGTAGCGCGTTCGTAACTTCGCGGCTATAGGTGACATTGCCACAAAACGGCGATTTTTTTCCAAGCCAAGCGATGTGCATTCAAATCGAAAGGGTGAACGGGATCTCAGAACCGCCGCAAGCCGTCAACGTTCTCGACGGCTCCCCAGGGGAGGAGACTGAGGGACGCTTACTCATCTAAGGGCTGATTTCACTCTAACTCGGGGAGAATGACAACCATGACTAGCGAGAACTCTTGGATTGACGGGACGGAGAACTTTTATCGGCAATATACCAGGTTATTAGGCCGCCTAGGGCCACGATCGCCCCCAGACTTTGTAAAACTGGGGCTAGGCCAAATTGGGCCTCGGCGATGCTGGCTAGGGCTAAAGGCAGGGTCAAGGCAATGTTGACGGCATTGTTTTGTAGCCCAAACACCTTACCTCGCTGTTCTTCGGGGGTTTCTGCCTGAATGATGGTTTGCATGGGAATGGCAACCCAAGCGGCGGCAAAGCCTAGGAGGGTAATGATAATTAGACAGGGAATGAGTTGGCTGCTGTAGAAACTTAGAGCCCCGAGACATAACGCGACTCCAATTGAACCATAGAGGTTGAGACGACGAGGGACAAACTTGGAACCGATTTGACCGACAATTGCCGCCCCAACGGCCATCCCGACACCGTTGGCTGCTAAGAGGAAGCCAAATTGTTCGGCTCGCAATTCGGGCATGATTTCCGCGACGCGGACGGCGAGAACAGCCAAGGCCGCAAAGGCACAGAAGAGGATAATCAGTTGAATCAGGGCACTGCGAACCCGAGGGCGATCGCGCAAGACGGCTAAGCCCGTTTTGAGATCCTGCCAGACTTTGGTTTGGGCCCGTTCTTGAATGTTAATACGTTCTCGAAGCCGCATCAGCATCAAGAGAATCCCGGAGATGACGTAACTGCCACCAACGACGAGTTCTTCACTGTAGTTGAGGTTTCCCAGAAGTTGGTTGGCAAAGGCAAGGACGGGTTCGCCAACGGCAAAGCCGATGATGACTGAGGCCATCATGGTGGTGGTGTAGAGGGAGTTGGCTGATAGGAGATGTCGCCGTTGGACGAGGAGGGGAATGGCGGCTTGTTCGGCGGGGGCAAAAAATTGGGTGAGGGTGGACACCAATAGGGTAATGGCCAATAACATGATGAAGCCCAGGGGGATGCCACCGAATAGGGTTTGTCCTTCTGATAGCCAGACGAGGATGGGTAGCATGAGGACAAACAGCCCCCGCAGCACGTTACTGTTGACCAATACGTCTTTTTTGTGCCAGCGATCGACCATAACTCCGGCGATAAAGCCAAACAGAACGGCCGGGATGGTGAAGGCGATGGTAATGGCAGACACCCAGCCACTGATGCTTTGACCTTCGGCTTGGAACTGGTTGGCCACAAGGGCGATCGCCATGACAAGATAGACTTTGTCGGCAATCTGGGAGAAGACTTGTCCACCCCATAGGATCAGGAAGTTCTGATTTTTAAGGACGGGGATAAAGCCCTGTTCTTCGTCCTGGGGGGGGTCGTAGTCGGGTTCCAGGTTGGCATTCTCAACCGGATTGGTTTCAGGCAGGGGTGTCATAGGTTTGGCGTAACAGAATCAATGGAAGATAGGGTCAAAAGGGGGACGGTGAATCTGGGTTACGTTTACGGTAGTGGAGTCTTTGCGGCCGCAACGTAACTATTTATTAAGGTAGCAGAGCGAATTACACGTCCCAAATGATGTTGTGTGTACTCTCGCAAAATCTGCTCGATGGTAATCCAGGCAGCCTCTGAGGCGGGGCTAATGGGGGCGAGGTGAGGTTGGGAGAGTTGTTGTAATAGGGCCAGTTGATGACCGTTGAGATAGCGGTTTGGGGTCGGGGTGAAGGCGGCTTGGTTGGCAACGGCTTCATCGTCTCGGTCTTCATACTGGCTTGAGGACTGTCGCTGCTGTTGGACTTGTTGCCGTTGGACTTGTAGTTGAGCGGGGGCGACGACTCCCCCAGAACGAATGCTAAATCCGATGGCGGGGTTGAGGTGGTTGGGGTTGGCGATGAGGGGGGTTTGAGAGAGGCAGCAGTGGTGAACTTGGGGGGCAATCCCGCCAAGGGCTAATAGGTGAAAGATTCCTTGGCATAAGTGGGCTAAAACTTCTCCGATGGGAGCGGCGGCGGGGAGCTGTTCGAGCCGTTGTAGATGTTCGGTGAGGAGGTTGAAGAGGTCGCTTTGGGGGCTGTCTTCTAAGGCTTGGTTAAGGGCGATTTCGGCGAGGTACTGGCTGGCGGTGAGCAGGCCGAAGTGACGACTGAGACCGGGATAGGAGGCGAGGGTTTCGGCGTGGTGGATGCGATCGAGGGATTTGCCGGGTTTTATCATCAGTTCGTTGAGGACGAATAGTCCGGTTCGTCCGCCGAATTTGGATTTGGCTTTGCGAGATCCGCCGGCGACGACTCGCAGTAATCCTCGTTCTGGGGTCAGAATGGTTAGGAGGCGATCGCTCTCTCCGAGGGGCATACTTTTTAGGTTGATTCCGGTGATGCGGTACATGGGGGAAGAAGGCAAGAGGGGGAAGAAGGCAATAGGCAATAGGCAATAGGCAATAGGGGGTTAGGTGGGGTCTTCGGGTTCGTTGTCGGGTTGGAGGAGTTGGAGGCTGTAGGAGGTTCCGAGACGGGTGGCTCCGGCTTCGATGAGGGCGATCGCGTCGCTGCGGCTGCGGATGCCGGCGGCGGCTTTGATGGCGATTTGACCTTTGGCAATCTCTTTGAGTTGTCTGATATGCTCGACTTGTACGCCGCCGTTCCAACCGGTGCAGGTTTGGAGACATTGGACGCCGGCGTCGATGGCAATGGCACTGACTAATTCTAGTTCATCTGGGGTTAAAAGGTTGGTTTCTAAGATGGCTTTGACGGTGACGTTACTTTCGTCGCATATTTTGGCAATTTCGTTGTAGATGAGGTTGGTTTTTTGTTCTTTAATCCAGCCTAGGTTGAGGACGACATCGAGTTCCGAGGCTCCTTGTTCGACGGCGTCTAAGGCTTCGTAGAGTTTGCTGGCTGAGGTGGTGGCTCCACTGGGAAAGCCGATGACGGTTGAGACGGTGGGGGCTTTTCCCTGTAAGCATTCTCGGGCTAGGAAAACTCGACTGGGATAGACACAGACGGAGGCAAAGCCAAAACGCTCGGCTTCGGTACACCATTTGCGCACTAGCTCGTCTCCAGCGCCGGGGTTGAGGAGGGAATGGTCGATAAAAGGGGCAATATCGAGGTCGATTGTCTCGGGTGTCATGGGGGGAATTAAAGGTTTTTAAGGATTGTTTGAGATTTAGATTAAATGATTGGTTGTTAACTGTTTTGATAGAAAATCTTCTTGTTTTAAAATGTTTAATAAATTGGTATCTCGTTCTAAGAGGCAGGCATGACCGCTGTGGGGCAGGTGGTGAATTTTGGCGTTGGGGAGGATTCGGATGAGATCTTGGGCTTCGTTGAGGGAGGGGAGGAGATGGTCTAAGGTACTGGCGAGGATAAGGGTGGGGGGGTGGATGCGGGCTAGGTCTTCGGGGGGAATGCGAAAGTCCCGGAGGAGGCCAATTCGCCAGGTGATGGCTTTACTGGAGACGTGACGCATGGCATCGAGGAGGGCGTGGCGGTTTTCGGGGGGGATGCGATCAAGGGCGGCTAGGAAGGGCAGTAATCCCAGGGCTGAGATGGCGTTGAGGACGTCGGGCATCCATTGGACGAGGTGAGACCCCCATAGCAGCAGAGGACGGCGTTGTAGGGCGGAGGCGGGGTTACTGAGGATGAGGCGATCGCAGCAGTCGGGCTGCTGACTGGCCATCATTAGGGCTAAACAGCCGCCAAAGGATTCGCCAAATAGGTAGAGGGGGCGACCTTGACGCAGGGGGGCTAGTAAGTCTAAGGTCTCTTGGGCTAGGCTGTGCCAATCCCGTAGGTCGTCTGGGGGCAGTTGCAGACAGCGAATGTCAAAATGGGGGGCGAGATGGGGCAGTTGCGATCGCAGGAGGTAGCCAGACCCATCCATCCCGGGGAGATAGACAAACAGCGGCTGATGGGGCTTGGGTTGGCTGGGGGTCAGAAGGGTGAGTGGGGTCATCAGCGAGTCGATTGGAGTAAGTCTAAGATTTCATCATGGCAGGTTTGGGTCACCCGTTTGACGGCAGCTTTGCCTTGGCTTCCTTGATAGGCCTGGCGATCGCCCTGACGAATCCAATAGGGATGACCCACGGATACCGCCAGCCGTTTATAAACCACCATGGGATGCCAGCCGGGCTGGTCAAACAGGGGTTCGCTGGGGTCGAACATCCGCAAGAGGCGGATGGGAATCGGTTGATAGATTTGTTCTTCAAGGGCAACAATCGCCATCGGTAGAATGGCCACATCCTGACGGGGATGACGACTGGCAAACTGTAGGGCCAAATGGGCAAAGCCTCGATGAAACGGTCGTAGCGATCGCGCTTCCGTTTGGCTGACCATTGGCTGGGTTCCTTCGGGGAACACCCCCACCGGTTCTCGTTGGGCTAATAAGTCACTCCCCTGGCGTAGAAAACTTTGCTGCCGACGTCGGGCATCCTCTAGGGGAAAGGCCCCCATCCCGGTGACGACATCTCGCATCAGAGGAACTTGGCCCATATAGTGATGACAGGCAAAGCGAATGGGACGATTGAGGGCCGCCATCAAGACTGGGGCATCTAAGATGCTGCGATGGTTACTGGCAATGACTAAGGAGCCAGATTCAGGAATGCGGTCTTCATGATAGAGAAACAATTTGATACCGAGGCTCCCCAATACACCACGGGACAGTTGTAAAGCGTTTTCTACGGGCATAGTTTAAGGGTTGGCAGACAGTGGAGGGGAAATTTGAGCAATCATCGAGAGGCCATGCTGCCTCAAGGGTTCCTTGAGGCTTAAGCAGGGGGGTGACCCGGTGTCAACTCTAGCTTAACAAAAATATATAATGCAGGCGAGGCGGGTGGGGCATCTCAGCCTTCAAGCCCGACTTTGGCACAGAACCCACAGTATATGATAAATATACTTTCCTGGAGCTTTCGGCGGAATCCCCTTTTATGAGTTCTAATCCAAGTCACGATCAGACCTTTGCGTTAACAACCCCTCTCTACTACGTCAACGCTCTCCCCCATATTGGCAGTGCCTATACGACGGTGGCCGCCGATGTCCTGGCCCGCTTCTACCGGCTTCTGGGATATTCGGTGTCATTGGTCACAGGGACTGATGAGCATGGACAGAAAATCCAACGCACGGCCCAAGAGAAGCAACGGGACCCGCAAGCCTACTGTGATGAGGTGGTGGCCTGCTTTGAAGACCTATGGCAAAAGCTCAATATCCAGTATGACAGTTTTAGCCGCACGACGGCCCCTCGTCATGAGGCGATCGTGCGGGAGTTCTTTCAGCGGGTTTGGGACAATGGCGATATTTACTTAGGTCAGCAGAAAGGTTGGTATTGTGTGGCCTGTGAGGAGTTTAAGGATGAAGGGGAACTCCTAGAAGACCATTACTGTCCCCTACACCCCAATCGCCAGGTGGAATGGCGGGATGAGGAAAATTACTTTTTTCGCCTCTCGAAGTATCAACAGCCCTTAGAAGACCTCTACGAGAAGCAACCGGACTTTATTCAACCGCCGATGCGCCGTAATGAGGTGCTGAGTTTTGTCCAGGGGGGCCTACAAGACTTCTCCATCTCTCGGGTCAACATGGACTGGGGGTTTCCGGTTCCTGAGAATCCTGACCATACCCTCTATGTCTGGTTTGATGCCCTGTTGGGCTATCTCACGGGGCTTTTGAAACCTGAGGATGAGCCAACGTTAGAGCAAGTCTTAGCCCGAAGCTACCCCTTCCAACTGCATCTGATTGGTAAGGATATCTTGCGCTTCCATGCCGTCTATTGGCCCGCGATGCTGCTTTCGGCGGGGATGCCCTTACCGGGACGGGTCTTTGGTCACGGCTTTCTGACTAAGGATGGTCATAAAATTAGTAAAACCTTAGGCAATACAGTGGACCCGGTGGATCTGGTAGAACGCTTCGGGTCTGATGCCTTTCGTTATTATTTTATGAAGGAAATCGAGTTTGGCCGAGATGGTGATTACAATGAAACTCGTTTTATCAATACCATCAATGCTGACCTCGCCAATGATTTGGGGAATCTTCTTAATCGCACCCTGGGAATGGCCCGCAAATACTGCGGTGGCTCCGTTCCCCACCTGGATATTGCCAGCATCTCTGGGGAGAACCCACTTAAGGCATTGGGGGAAACCTTGACGCCACGGGTGCGCTCTGCTTATGAGGGCCTCGCTTTCCATGAGGCTTGTGTCGCCAGTTTGAGCCTGGTGCGTGCGGGCAATAAGTATATTGACGATCGCGCTCCCTGGTCTCTGTATAAACAGGGGGAACAGGCAGCTGTTGAGGAGGTTCTCTATAGTGTATTGGAGTCGGTGCGTCTGGTGGCCTATTTATTATCCCCGGTGGTGCCTCACTTGAGTACTGCCATTTATGGGCAATTAGGCTACGGCACTGATTTTGATCAACATCAGTCCGTTCGAGAAACCGCAGGCTTTGAGCATCATGGGGCTTGGGGCGTTTTACCCCCTGGGCAATCCTTAAATAAACCTGAACCTGTTTTTCGGCGTATTGAGGTTCTAAGCGAGTAATCTCAATGGGTGTAGATTAGTGGGGGGTGCGATCGCCTCTGTTATTAGAGATCTTCATAAGATCCAAGACAGACGGTTAATCGAACCCTTTGTCTTTTTTTTCAAAAACCAGAAATTATAATGGGACTAGAGCCTCGTCGTCATCATAGACGTCATCCGGGGAATTTCATTTAAATTTTCTGATAGATAACAAAGCTGAGGATAACAAGCCATGTTAAACGATTTCGAGCAGGACTCGATATTTACGCCGGAACAGGTGCTGGAGAACCGAGGTCGCGTGGCGATTTTTATTGATGGTTCTAACCTGTTCTATGCCGCCATGCAATTGGGCATGGAAATTGACTATACGAAGCTGCTTTGTCGCTTGACGGCGGGATCGCGGCTGTTGCGCTCCTTTTTCTATACGGGGGTCGATCGCACCAATGAGAAGCAACAGGGGTTTCTACTCTGGATGCGTCGTAATGGCTATCGTGTGATTGCCAAGGATTTGGTGCAGCTTCCCGATGGCTCCAAAAAGGCCAACTTAGATGTGGAAATTGCGGTGGATATGATGGCCCTGGTGGGTGCCTATGATACGGCCATCCTGGTGAGTGGGGATGGGGATCTCGCCTATGCGGTGGATGCGGTGAGTTATCGCGGGGTGCGGGTTGAGGTGGTCAGTTTACGCTCGATGACCAGTGATAGTCTCATCAATGTGGCTGACCGCTATATTGATTTGGAGAATATCAAGGAGGAAATCCAAAAAAACCCTAGGCATCATCCCTACACCTATCGTCCTCTATCCGGTGTGGGGGGGTCTCCAGTGATTGAGGATAAACCCACTAAATAAGGTTCATTTCAGGGCAGTTTTATGACCTCTATCTGTTTTGGGTCTCAGGGGAGGCGAGCCATCCGGCGATCGCGTTCCCTGGGTGTCCTTCTGTTGTCCGTGTTTGTCCTGACGGCTTGCACCCCAACCCCTCAATCTCCTGATTCCGCTGAGTCGATTCCCTCGCAACAGGTTGATCCCAGTTTGGTGTTTGAGAATGTCAGTTTGCGACAGGTTGGCGATGATGGAACGGTAGTTTGGGTCATCGAAGCGGAACGGGTGACCTACAGTGGCGATCGCCAGGTGGCTCAATTGGAAAATGTTTCGGGTCAACTCTACCGAGATGGTGAGCCGATTTATCAAGTTGAGGGCCGCTCGGGCATTCTGGAACAGGAGGACCAGAGGATGTTGCTCGGGGATGAGGTGGTGGTGATTGATTTGCGAGATGAGGTGGTGGTGCGGGGCGATCGCCTCACCTGGGACCCTCGGGGCGATCGCCTGGAGATTCAGGACAATGTCACCGCCACCCATGAGACGGCTCATCTACAAGCTCAACAGATGGTCTTTCTCAGTGATGTCCAACATCTACAAGCGATTGGGGATGTCATCGCGAATATCGATGAGCCGTCTCTACAAGTGATGACCGAGGAACTGCTCTGGCAAATCCCCGAGGAGTTGGTGCTCAGTGAGGTTCCGGTTCAAGTGGCCCGCTATGAATGGCTCGACGTCCCCGCCGAGGCGATCGCCCCCACCCCCGATGAGGAGGAGGCTGATGAGGAGGAGGCTGATGGGGAGGCGGACCGTGAGGAGCCTCCCCCAGAACCTCGGGATTTACAGGCAGTGACGGTCACGGATCGCGCGGCGGCGGAGAGCATCGAAGTGAACCTAGAGACTCAGGTGGCTCGTCTACAAGAGAATGTTCGCCTGGCCCTACTTGAGCCAGCGGTGGATGTGGCCAGCCATCTCCTAGACTGGGATTTGGGGGAACAACGGCTGACCTCGGATGTGCCGTTACGGGTCACCCATCGTGAGAAAGAGGTTGTTCTCAGCGGCAATCGAGGCTGGATGAGCTTACCCGATGAAGTCTTCTATCTGCAAGATGGGGTTGAGGTCTTGGGCCAAAACAATCAAGCTCAGTTAACCGCCAATGAACTTACCTGGTTCATTCCTTCTGAAACCTTTGAAGCTCAGGGAAATGTCGCCTATCGCCAAGTCGATCCCCCCTTACAACTAACGGGACCCCGAGCCGATGGCCAGTTAGAGGAGCAAACCTTTGTGGTCACCGGTGGGGATGTGGTGACGGAAGTCCTGGTCAATTCTCGGCCATGATGAGTAACAGCCCGAGTCGGCTGGGGTCGGTGGTGTCTGGGGAGGATCTGTTGGCGGTGGATGCGGAAGCTTGTCAACTGGCCCAGGAAGTCGTTCCTAGTTATATCTCTAACATTAGACAGATGCGATAACCGTCAGATGCGATAACATGGCTGAAACCTCGAATCTATCTATAACGTTACGACGATGCGAAACAAAGCGCTCTTATTACTCTTAACTCTACCTCTGATTGCTTGCAATAGCGTTGAGGTGAACGAGGATCTCGCTCAGGGGAATGCTGAGGAAGAGGTACAGGAGGCCCCGATGGCTGAGCTGGAAGAAGGGGAGGCTCGTGTTTCTATCTCCCTGATGTTCCCTGATGAGGAGTTTGGGGCGACCTCGGATTGGGAGGCTTCTCTGTATATGGGAGCAGAGCCGGGAGAAGAAACCAGTGGACGCTTTACGGATTGGAAATCTCCCGATGAGGAAGGTCTCTTGCAGTTTATGCTTCCTGAGGAGGTACGTGAGGATGAGACAGCTCCGTTTGGGGAGGAGGGGCAAACTTATGTCCGGCTTCGTTCTCTGGATGATGCCTACCCCTCATTTGATATTGTTAGTGAAGCCTTTACCCTGACGGAAGGGAGTCATCAGGTTGATGTGGCGATTAATTCTCTGGTGATTAGTACTGGCTCGGATTGGTTGGGAACTCCCTCGGAAGACTAATGAGGACTGGGAGCGTAGCGGACGGGGATGGCGATCGCCCGTTGTAGATGTTCGGCAAACTCTTGCAGCACCTCTCGGGAGACGGCTTTGAGTTGATGCACGGCATAGGGGCGATCGCCCTGATGGTGATTTCCCCGTCCGTCGAGTTGATGGCCGACGGGTTTGGGACGGGTGGGGGTGTTCAGTTGGATTTCGTGGGGATGCAGTTGAGCGATTAAGTCTTGATAGGCCTGTTGTTGCTGCGGACTCCAAGGACTGAGGAGCATGGTTTGAATATCGAGGAGTCCTGAGTAGTCACGGCGGAACTGATGTAGGCCCTCTAGGATGCCTTCCCAGGAGAGAGCAGGGACTGGGCGATTGATGCGACGCAAGAGATCCCGGTTAGGGGCATCGAGTTTGAGGGAGACGCGATCGGCTTGATTGAGGGCGGCGCGAACGTCAGGCTGGTTGAGGAGGGTGGCGTTGCTCAGGACTAATACGGGTTTCTGGGTTAAGGCTTTGACGGCGGCGATCGCTTCTCCTAGGTTCTCGGCTAGGGTGGGTTCGCCGCTGCCACTGAAGGTCACAATATCTACAGACCAGGGGGCATAGGCGTTTAAGGCCTCTATCACCTCCTGGGTGGGGACGAAAATCTGGCGCTGTTGGGTTTTGCGCTCGATTTCTCCGAGTTGGCAGTAGGCGCAGTCAAAGCTACAGGTTGAGACGTCGCCGATGAGGTCAATTCCTAGGGAGGTTCCGTAACGCCAGGAGGTGACGGGACCGTAGATGGGGGTGAACATGGGGAGCAGGTGAACCACAGAGTCACGGAGGACACAGAGGAGGAAGAGGAGGTTAGCACTTTTGGGGCAGGAGACATCAACTCCAGAAAAATGCGCAGCCTAGATGTTTGGCTCCGCGCCGCCCGCACTGGAGCGGCGGAGCCTAGTCTATCTAAGTTAATCGTTTTAAGAGTTAACTTAAACATCTGACTCAATTAACTCAATTCTACATCCGAATTGGGGACGTTGTCAAGTTATTTTGCTGGGGTATTTGTAAAGAAGTGCAACGGTTTTTGAGGTCAGCGAAGACGGGAGGAACGAGCTAGGAGGAGTAGCCCGGCCGTGATGGCGACGATTGTTGGGAGCCAGGCGGCAAACCAGGGGGGGATGATATGACTTAAACCGAGGGCATCTCCGACGGACATTAATAGGTAATAGCCAAAAATAACGAGGACGCTAATGCCAAAGCCTCGGGAAGCGCTGGTGCGTTGGGGGGTTGTGCCGAGAGCGGAGCCGACGATGGCGAAGGCAATACAGGCAAAGGGAATGGCGAAGCGTTGTTGAATGCGAATCTGGAGGCGACGGACTTGATCCTCTCGTCCACTTTGTTTGAGAATTTCGAGACGGGCGAGGGCTTGGGCGAGATTCATTTGGGGATAATCTCGGTCTTGGGCTAGGTCTAATGGGGCGCGGGGTAAGGGATAGCGATGCTGGTCAAATTTGGCGATGTTCACGTAGGAGCCGTCGGGGGCGATCGCATAGCTTTTAACGCCAAAGAAATCCCAGACATTGCTGCTGGGGTTCCAGGTGGCTGATTCGGCGAAAATTAAACGATCTAAGGTGGGTTCTGAGCGATCGAGAACAATCACCCCATACATTCGTTCCTCTTCTCGATTAAAGCTTTCGGCATAAAACAAACGTACGAGAGTATCCTCGCGAACCTCATCCCCTTGCTGTAAACGACCAATTTCGGGATAGAGGGTATTACGCTGAAAGAGAATTGCATCTTGAGAGCGGACGGCCCGGTTAAAAAGCTGTTCGGCCTGGTAAAGACTCTCGGGGACGACCACTTGGTCGAAGGTAAAGGTGATCAGGGTAATGATGAGACCGAACATCAGAGCGGGGCGGACGATTCGGGTTAAGCTGACCCCGCAACTGCGTAGGGCCACCAGTTCACTGTCGCTGGAGAGTCGGGAATAGGCAATCAGGGTTCCCAGGAGCATGGCCATGGGGAAGGAGAGAGATATATAGTAGGGCAGTTGCAGCAGAAAGACCTGAAAGGCAATCTCGAAGGAGATATTGGCGTTGGTCATCTGCCGCACCAACTCAAAGACAATCCCCACGGCGATACCAATGGACGAAAACGCCCCGACCCCAAAGAGGAAGGGGGGAAGCGTTTCGCCAATGATGTAGCGGTCCATGATTGAGAATCCGGGAAGCAAATTCCCCAGACGGAAGGGTAAAGACTTCATCGGGACAATTAAATCGGCACAGTAGCGGGGGGGAGTTGGGGAACACCTCTGACCCAGAACCGGAGAGGAGGGTTAGTCCTGTGTGTCTTGCTCG
Organism: Phormidium yuhuli AB48; assembly: GCF_023983615.1. Classification (GTDB taxonomy): domain Bacteria; phylum Cyanobacteriota; class Cyanobacteriia; order Cyanobacteriales; family Geitlerinemataceae; genus Sodalinema; species Sodalinema yuhuli. The sequence continues at coordinate 1,788,293 of NZ_CP098611.1, forward strand.
TACTCAGGACGAGAGGTAATGGGGCCGAGGCGATCGAGGGGCCAAAAGCGAGCGACGGCTCGCCCAACCACCAGGTCTCGGGGGACGAAGCCCCAATAATGGCTATCGTAGCTGTTATTGCGATTGTCACCGAGAACGAAAAAATGGTCCTCGGGGACGGAGACGGGGCCATAGACGTAGTCTGGGGGGGCGTAAAGGTAGTTTTCGATGAGGGGGACATCATTGACCCAGACGACCTGATCTCGAACTTCGACTAGGTCACCGGGGAGTCCAATGACCCGTTTGATGAAGGCGTCGCTAAATTGTTCTTGCAAATGTTCGGTGGGATTAAAGACGATAATGTCACCCCGGCTAATGTCCCGGAAATGGTGACTGACTTTATCAATGATGAGGCGATCGTTGATGTCAAGGGTCGGCTGCATGGAGCCGGAGGGGATATAACGGGCTTCTGCGACAAAGGTCCGGATTCCTAGGGCGAGGACAGCACTGATACCAAATGTTTTTAGGGCTTCAACCCAGGGGTTTTCTCCATGACGATTTGAGGTCATAGTATTTTGTGAGGCAGAACGTGTAGAACCAACAACTCCCGATATACATTCTTTAAAACTAGACTAGACGGGAGTCCGTCCTCCAGTATAGTCTGGGTTAAACTCGTCCTGTCGTCCCTTGGTTCCATGTCACAAACTGTCCCTCTCCTAATTCGTAATGCCCAGGTTTTGATGTCGGATGACCGCCTCGCGCCGGCGGATGTCTGGATTGACGAGGGCCGTATTGTGGCGGTGGAGGCGAATTTGAGCCAGCGGGAGGGGGAGTATCGTGAGATTGATGCTCAGGGGTTAACCCTGTTGCCGGGGGTGATTGACCCCCAGGTGCATTTCCGGGAACCGGGGTTGGAGTATAAGGAAGATTTGTTTACGGCCAGTTGCGCCTGTGCCAAGGGGGGGGTGACCTCCTATTTGGAGATGCCCAACACTAAACCCCTGACGACCACCCAGGCGGCATTGGATCAGAAGTTGGCTTTGGCGGCGGAGAAATCTTTGGTCAACTATGGTTTCTTTATTGGGGCCACGGAGGAAAATCTGCCGGATTTGCGGGAGGCGAACCCGACCTGTGGCATTAAGATTTTTATGGGGTCGATGAAGGGGCCGCTGTTGGTGGATGATGAGGCGGCGTTGGATGCGATTTTCCGGGAGGGCGATCGCCTAATTGCGGTTCATGCGGAGGATCGCACTCGCATTGAACAGCGGCGAAAACAGTTTGCGGGGATTACCGATCCCGCTGTCCATTCTCAAATTCAGGACAATGAGGCGGCACTTATTGCCACTAAACGGGCCCTACGGTTGTCAAAAACCTATCGTCGCCGTTTACATATCCTCCATATGTCTACGGGGGAGGAGGCGGAGTTACTGCGTCAGGAGAAGCCGGACTGGGTGACGGCGGAAGTCACCCCGCAGCATTTGGTATTGAATACGAGCGCCTATGCTGAGATTGGCTCTAAGGCTCAGATGAATCCTCCTCTGAAGTCAGAGCGGGACAATGAGATTCTTTGGCAGGCGTTGCAGGATGGGGTGATTGATTTTATCGCCACAGACCATGCCCCCCATACCCTAGAGGAGAAGGCACGAACCTACCCAGATACTCCCTCGGGGATGCCTGGGGTGGAAACCTCGTTACCGCTGATGTTGACCCAGGCTATGGCGGGTCGCTGTACGGTGGCTCAGGTGGCTCGCTGGATGTCCACTAATCCGGCAAAAGGCTATGGGATTGCCAATAAGGGGCGGATTGCTCCAGGCTATGATGCGGATTTGGTACTGGTGGATTTACAGACCTATCGCACGGTTGAGGCGAAGGATTTGGCGACGAAATGCGGCTGGAGTCCTTTTGAGGGCTGGTCGTTGACAGGATTTCCCCGGTTTACCATTGTTGGGGGGCAAGTCGTGCTCGATCAGGGTCAACTTCAGACCGGGATTCGTGGTCAGGCCCTGAGTTTTGGTTAAGTTTTATGTCCATCTGCTGAATTTCGCAATAAAACTTAAATAATTTTCACAATCAGCGTTAAGTTCTTTACCATAGCTTTAAAGAAAAACCGCTAGTTTTGTGCTATGACAAATCTCTCTTTTGGGGGATTTTTTCGGTATTTTTACCTAAAATACTGGGGTTTATCCGGGTCTGAGACAGTCTAGTCAAGTCAGGGTGAAAATCGCTCCCCATTTAGGAACTAGAAAGGGGATATCTGGGACAATTGAGCATATAAATTTTTATAACCGGCTTGACAATTTCTTTACAAATAGTCTGGGGAGCACAATGAGCCATTCTCGACAGGGCTTGATATACTGAGAACAGTAGAGAAAGCCAGCCATCAAGCAAAACCCCCCTGATTAAGACTTGGGTCAAGTTGGCTTGATTTTTTTAATAAAAACGCTTAGAAACATATAAAAAAAGCTGGTTCTTGAATGTGGAAACCAGAAATTGGACTGTTTAGGGTATGACAGCAACGGTGGTACAACATAGCACAGCGATACGCTTAATCCAGCAACTCGCCATCCAAAATCAAGACCAGCTGACTGGACAATTGAACGTCAGTGCGGCCAGTGGTGAACGGTGGAGTCTATATTTTTGCGTGGGTCGTCTAATTTGGGCGACTAACTACTCTCACCCCGTTCGTTCCCTACGGCGGCAATTGAGTGCCTATTGTCCTGAGTTCGATTTCGGGACCCTCGCGGTTCGAGAATCGGATCGATTTGTCTGTTGGGATTATCAAGTGGTTTGGGTTTTACTCAAGCGTAATATCTTGGATAAGGAGAAGGCGATCGCCATTATTGAGCAGACGATTACGGATGTTCTGTTTGACCTGTTTCAGCAAGAACGCCGGGAGCCCCTTCAGTTTGAGACGATTCACCATGAAGCCCTGAGCATTTTACGGATGCAAATTGTGGCGGTGAACCTCAAACAGGCCATCAAACGGGCGAAGTTGGCGTTTGATGAGTGGAAGGAGGCGGGGTTAGCCCAGGTATCTCCCAATCTCATCCCCATCATTCGCAACCTGGAAGCGTTACAGGAGAATGTTCCGGTTAAGGCGTTTGAGCAGTTACGGAACAAGGTCAATGGCCAGCGCACGCTACGGGAGTTGTCGATTTTAACTAAGATTGACATGACCCGGTTAACCAAGTCCTTGGCGCCCTATATCCGCAAACGCTGGATTGATTTGATTCCAGGTGAGGAAATTGAGAAACCAGGACTGACGCCTGCGAGGACCCCCCCAGGTCCGGCGGCGAGGCCGAGGAATAAACCCCTGATTGCCTGTGTGGATGATAGCCCGCAGCTGTGTGAACAACTGGGTAAGATTATTGAGTCTGCCGGCTACGAGTTCATCAGTATCACTGATTCCGTGCAGGCCCTACCCATTTTGCTGGAGAAACGCCCACAACTGATTTTCCTCGATTTGGTGATGCCGGTGGCCAATGGCTATGAGGTCTGTACGCAACTGCGGCGGATGTCTCAATTTGCTGAGACTCCCATTGTCATTCTCACGGGGAACGATGGGGTCGTCGATCGCGTGCGCGCCAAAATGGTCAAAGCGTCGGACTTTTTGGGGAAACCCATTGACCGGGAGAAACTACTCGCAACAGTACGTAAGTTTGTGCAAGTTCAGGTTTCCTGACATGGCGGCCAGTTGCATTGTCTTCACCGACAACAAGGGTATCGGACGCTTGCGTTTAATTGGTTCGAGAGATTTAAGTTATTACCATCCTGAACCGGCTAAGCGCGTCAGGATACTCAGGAGGGCTGATGGCTATTACGTTCAGTTTTGTATCAAGCTCGATCCGAGACTGACGGTGTCTAAGCCGCTAACCCCTTCTCAAAAAGCGGTAGGGATTGATGTGGGTTTAAAGTATTTCCTGGCAGACAGCCAAGGAAATGTCGAGCCGATTCCTCAATACTATGAAGTCGCCGCAGCCACAGGAACCTGCGTCCTGCGGAATGGCGACCGAAAGGCTGAAAAGCGACTCAAACAACTCAACCGCCAAACCTCTAAAAAGTTCCGTAAAGGAAAACCCCAGTCTCGTAACTATCAACAAGCTAGACAGCGATATGCTCGTCAACATTTAAGAGTAAGTCGGCAGCGAGAAGAGAACGCCAAGAGAGTGGCACTCCGCCTAATCCAGTCTAACGATTTGGTGGCCTATGTTGGCGAAGCCTGCACGAAGTGCATAGATTTGAATGTTGCCGGGTTAGTCGAGAATCGCCATCTGTCTAAATCGATTAGCGATGCGGGATGGACGTTGTTTCGCCGTTGGCTTGACTACTTGAGGGTGGGGCGCACCCGAATTCACGCATCGGGAGAGATTCCCTCTTGGTTGGCTGGAGAGATCCGGTCAGCTAACGGAGACTCGTAGAACGATGAATCCCCCTGCCTTTAGGCGGGGGAGAACGTCAAAAGAGCCGTTTTTTGCTACGGTAGGACATGGATGGAGTGGTATGTTTAGGCGATCGCGTCTACTGACCAACTCACCTTTAATTTTCCATTGTTGATAACCCCAAGTCTTAGGAGTCAGAAACAGATTTCATGAGCAATACGATTCTCGTCGTCGAAGATGGCATGACCGATCGCGAAACAATTAACCGCTATCTTAAACAAGACGGTTCAGTGGTGATCAACGCCGAAAATGGTGAGGAAGCCTTGAATAAAGTGGAACAACGCCGTCCAGACCTGATTGTGCTGGATGTGATTCTCCCGGGACAGAGCGGTTTTGAACTCTGTCGTGAGTTTAAGACTAATCCCGAGACTAAGGGAATCCCTATCATTATCTGTTCGAGTAAGGATACTGATGTGGATAAGACCTGGGGCAATATGTTGGGGGCCGATGCCTATCTGACAAAGCCTGTCGATGAAGACCTGCTCCTGAAAACCGTTCATCGGTTAATTGGCTGAACTGGAGTCAATGTTCCCATTCTCTCCCGCCAAAGGCGGGAGACTGGCTTATCAGCCTCTCGAATGATGCCCGTCTGCTCCCCTGTTCCTTTTTGCCATCTGATCCTGTGGACTCATCCCTGAATTATCCCAATCTCTCCTTAAAGGTCGATACGCCGGGTGCTGTTGAGGCGGCCGACTCCCAAACTCGTAAATTTTTGCAGTTTTATATCGGGGAGCGAGACTTTGCCTTAATTCCCGTGGAGACGGTGGCTGAAATCGCGACCGTGCGTTTATCAGAAGTGTTGCCCGTCCCGGAGATGCGATCGTGCATTTTGGGGGTTTACAATTGGCGTGGTGAGATGTTGTGGGTGGTTGATTTCGGGGAACTCCTCGGCTACCCTCCGCTGTATGGCCTGCGTAGTAGCAGTTCCCGCCGTGGCAGCGACATTCTGACCAGCGGTGCGATCGCCCAAACGGTGGCGATTGTGGTGGAATGGAATGAACAGGTGATTGGCTTCATGGTTCCCCAGGTTTTAGACTTGGCCCTCTATAACTTAGCTAATCTCCAAGCCGCCGACGTTCAACTGTTTCCCCCCGCCATTGTCCCCTATTTACAAGGGTATTTTATTGATGAACAGGGGGAACTCGCTATTGTCATCGACATTGCCGAAGTCTTTCGGTTACTACAAGGCAATAGGCAATAGCCTCTTGCCCAAATGATGCGTTCCAGCTGGCAGGGGCGAAAAATTTTTCGCCCTTACAATCGATAGGCTTGGGTCAAAACCTCTCCTGATGCCGGAACACATCCTACCTCTTGCCTCTTCCTCTCTATAAGCTATGTCTCCTCGCGAATCCACATCCCCAGCCACCACCAACCTCTCGGCCCCCATTGCGAAAAGCTTAGAAGAACAACTCAAAGCGATTCGTCAGCAGGCCGCCAAGATTACCCAGCCTCTACAACAGGCCCACAGCTTAGAAACCGCCTGTCAGGACGTTGTGGCCCAACTTCAGCAGGTGTTTGAGTGCGATCGCGCCCTCATTTACCGCCTCTGCGATCGCAGTATTGATGCCTTTATTGACCAATTTCCCAACCCCGTCTCCGGACTCAGCTTCAATGGGGGAGGTAACGGAGCAAATCGTCCTAGTTCAAATGGCAGTATTGATTCAGGTCTTCCCCTCACCAGTGCTAATGGAGGGAATTTAACAGGAACCGTTATTGCTGAAGCTGTCAGTCGAGGTTGGACACCGGCATTGGGCGATCGCCTCCACATCGCCGCCTTTGGCGTTGAAACCCTAGACGACTATCAAAATCTAGGATTCATCTCCATCGCCGACCAATCCCGGACCAATCTCACCCCCCATCAGCAACAAATCCTCAACCGCTATCAAGTCCAGGCGGCCCTGACCATTCCCCTAAAACTTGGTCCAAAACTCTGGGGGGTCTTGTCCGTACAGCATTGTCAGAATCCCTACTCCTGGTCAGAACGAGAAATTGCCATCCTACGACAAGTGGCCGGGGAGTTAATCAGTTTCCAGCAGAGTCTCAACGGCCCGAGAACCTCCATGCTCGACCCCAACCCCCAGCAGATTGAGGATGTGTTGGAACGGTTGCGGAACTCCTTTGACCGAGTTCAGGATCGCGATCGCAGTGTGGCGCGAGTGATTGAGCGGATTCGTCAATCCCTGAATATCGATATCATCTTCCGCACCACCACCAAAGAAGTGCGGTTGTTGCTGAAATGCGATCGCGTGGCCGTCTATCAATTCAACTCCGACTTTAGCGGTCAGTTCGTGGCCGAGTCCGTCACCTCCGGCTGGGTGAAACTGGTCGGTGAAGATGTCGAACGAGTCTGGAAAGATACCTATCTCGAAGAAAACCAGGGAGGACGCTACGCCAACCACGAAACCTACGCCGTTACCGATATCTACACCATCGGTCATGATCCCTGTCACGTCGAACTCCTCGAACAGTTCGAGGCCCGGGCCTATACCCTAGTTCCCATTTTCCAGGGCGAACATCTCTGGGGAATTCTAGCCGCCTATCAAAACAACGGCCCTCGGGAATGGCAAAAGAGCGAAGTGGATTTACTGCAACGCATTGCCGACCAGTTAGGAGTGGCCCTGCAACAAGCCGAAACCGTGGCCCAACTGCGTCGTCAATCCGATCGCATTAGCCAAGCCGCCGAGCGCGATCGCACCGTGGCCCAAGTCATCGACCGCATCCGTCAATCCCTTGATATCAGCAGTATTTTCAACGTTACCACCAAAGAAGTGCGGCTGTTACTGCAATGCGATCGCGTGGCCGTCTACCAATTCAACCCCGACTTCAGTGGTCAATTCGTCGCCGAGTCCGTCACCCCCGGCTGGGGTAAACTCGTCGGCCCTGAAGTAGAACGAGTCTGGAAAGACACCTACCTCGAAGAAAACCAAGGGGGACGTTACGCCTACCGAGAAACCTACGCCGTCACCGACATCTACGAAGCCGGCCATGACCCCTGTCACGTCGAACTCCTGGAACAGTTCGAGGCTCGGGCCTATACCCTAGTTCCCATTTTCCAAGGAGAAACCCTCTGGGGGATTCTCGCTGCCTATCAAAACGACAGCCCCCGAGAATGGCAAGAAGACGAAGTGCAACTGCTAGTGCGTATCGCCGACCAGTTGGGGGTGGCCCTGCAACAAGCCGAAACCGTCCAAGAACTGCGCCGCCAGTCCGAACGGATTGCCCGAACGGCTGAACGGGAGCGGGCCGTGACTCAAGTGATCGAACGCATCCGGGAATCCCTCGACCTCGACACCATCTTTGACACCACCACCAGCGAAGTCCGACGACTGCTCAAAACCGATCGCGTCTGTGTCTATCAATTCGCCGAGGATTGGAGTGGGTCATTTATTGCCGAGTCTGTGGGGGCCACCTGGGCACCGCTGGTTCAGCGACAACAACAAGTTCCCACCCTACGAGAAAATGTTAGCCAATGCGATAACATGAACCGCTTGATTGAGGGACAACAGTCCGCTCAACTGGCCCCCCAAGCGAGTGGCCCCGCCAGTCGAGATACCTATCTCCAAGAGACAGAAGGGGGACGTTTCCAGACGGAACAGTCCTTTGCCGTAGAAGACATCTACCACGCCGGCTTCAGCACCTGCTATCTCGAAGTCCTCGAACAATATCAATGTCGCGCCTATGCCATTGTCCCCATCTTTAAGGGACCTCAGCTTTGGGGACTCCTAGCGGCCTATCAGAACAACGGACCTCGCACCTGGGAGAACGAAGAAGTAACCCTACTGCGGCAAATTGGCACCCAACTCGGGGTTGCCATTCAGCAGAGTGAATACCTGCAACAACTGCAAGAGCAATCCCTACAACTCGAAGCCGCCGCGCAACGGGATAAAGCCGCCAAAGAACAACTGCAAAAGCGGGCCCTAGAACTGTTAATGGCAGTCCGTCCGGCCCTGGATGGGGATTTAACCGTGCGGATTCCCGTGACAGAAGACGAAATGGGAACCCTGGCTGACTCCTTCAATAACACCCTGCAAAGCCTGCGTAAAATCGTGATGCAGGTGCAAACCGCCGCCGGACAGGTGGTGCAGAGTTCTCAAAGTAGTGATGCGTCCTTGATGGAGTTGTCGGACCAAGCACAACAGCAATTTGAGGAAATCAGTAAAACCCTCGATCGCATTCAGGATGTGGTGGGTTTCACTCAAACCACCGCCAACAACGCCCAACAGGTAGAAGTGGCACTTCAGGGGGCCAACCGCACCCTAGAAGCCGGGGATGATGCCATGAACCGCACCGTGGAGGGGATTGCCGACATTCGCCAAACCGTGGCCGCCGCCGCCAAAGGGATTGCTCGTCTCACCCAGTCCTCCCAAAACATCGCCAAGGTGGTGAACCTGATTAACAACTTCGCCACTCAAACCAACTTATTGGCCTTGAATGCGGCCATTGAAGCCACCCGGGCCGGGGAATATGGCCGGGGGTTTGCGGTGGTTGCCGATGAGGTGCGCTCCTTGGCCCGTCAGTCGGCGGATGCCACCACGGAGATTGAAAATCTCGTGCAGGAAATCCAGGCGGAAACCAAGGATGTGACCCTGGCGATGGAGATGGCGTCGGAACAGGTGACGAAGGGAACTAATCTGGTGGGCGAAACCCGACAAACCCTCAATGAGATTGTGGCCGCCACGGCCCAAATTGGGGAACTGGTGCAGGGGATTACCCACGCCACTCAGGTGCAAACGGAACAAGCGCAATCGGTGACGGAGATGATGCGTTCTATTGCTGCTATTGCGAACCAAACGTCGGAAAACTCCATCGCCATTTCCTCCCGCTTTAAGGATGCTCTGACGACGGCTCAAGAGTTACAATCGAGTGCGGGGCAGTTTAAGGTGAATTAGGCAAGAGGCAAGAGGGTCACCACAGAGGCACAGAGGACACAGAGAAAAGGAGGGGGGAAGAGGCAAGAGGAAGAGGCAAGAGGGGGGAGTTCCCCTCTTGGGCTAATCTTGTAGGGGTTTATCAGGTCGAGTGAAAATCTTGAGCCAAACCGTCACTTGAGGGGGCGATTGACTAGCCAGACCACTAGCCCGACCCAAGATTAACCCAACTTTACGCCAAATCCGAGCCACGGCTGTGACTTTCCCGGATGAGGGAGCCCACGGTAAGACATTATACAGAAGGTCGGGTTCAAGATTGGGGAACTCGACCGGGTTGAGACTCTTAAAAGCGACCGAGACCAGAGCGGTCGTTGGCACAAAACCTGTGTCAAGTCCAGAAGACCTCTAGCTCTCAACCCCGGAAGACCCCAGAGAAGCTAGCTTCATAAAGAAAAAGCGGTCCAGAGCCGTGGCCAGCACTTTCACTCCCGGAAAGGGTTGTTTTTTCGACGGGGCAAAGCCAATCAGTTTAGTTAAGGCTAAGACGGCCTGACCAAGAGAAACGATTTTTTGAGAGGAGACCTTCTCTAACAAGGTCACCTCCTCCGAATCAAACACCACCTGGGCACATTGTTCAGGATTTTCCCGAATCCCATGAGTCAGGGCCAGTAGCTGCCAGGCGACCACTGAATAAAAGCTCAAGGCGTTGACTAGGGTATGGATATCATCAAACTGTAATTTTTCCACATTCAAGGCTCCGGACTTGAGAGTGTAATGAAAGCGTTCGACTTGCCATCTGAGGGCATAAAAGCGGGTTACCCGTATCACCTGCTCTCGGGTCTCAATTGGCAGACTGGTCAATAAATACCAAGTAGCCGCTTCTTGGGTAGGGGACAGCTCTTCCTGGGTTTTCACGTCGACACAACGGATTTCCTCGGCGACGACCAAGGATAAACCTTGCGTTTTATGCTTTCTGGGACTTAACTTTTTCTCCGGATAAACGTTGACCGCCCCAGCTCTTAAGCGAAGAGTCACCTCCACTTCTCGGTTTTGACGCTCAATCCGTATCCGTTCATAGCCAAAGTCTTCCAACTCCTCGGGAATCTCGGCGAGTTTAGCCACCACTTGGCTCGAGGCGACTTCCAAGTTTCGCTGTTGATACACCCGGACGATGAATTCGACATTGTCTTCTCGGGGAGCTTTGAACAGGTCAAACACGTCTCCTTCTCGGTCTTCGACTGAGACAAAGCACTTGCTCGATTGCCTCGCTTGCTCATTGATGGCATCTAGCCCCTTGAGCCATTTACAGCTTTCTTTTTCTCCTTCGGCTAGATTCAGTCCCCCCTTTCGAGTCCAATATTGTTGTCCTAACAGTCCTAAGGGCAGACCGGACTCGTTCACCAGGAGGACATTGTGTTGTATGACTCCTCTGACTTTTCCTTGGATTACCCCTAGCCCCGACATCTCCTTGTGTCCTGAGTAGTTGTAATAGGTGGTGTCTTGGGCGGCAATCACATAGTCCCCTTCTGTGGCTGAGGCTCGTTCCCTTGTCGCTTCGATATGTCTCGATAGCATCACATCTTGGGTCATTTGCTTATGGGAGAACAGACGGGCAACGGTTTGGCGAAAACTGTTACCCATACATTGAGAGAATGATAAGTTGGGTTTGCTACAGGCCAGGCTATAGGCTTTCTCTAGACTTCTTTGAACTTGGGGTCGGAATAGTCCTTGGCTGCTGAACTCGCTCATCGGGGGCTTCTCTCAACTTGGCTCGGTCACCTATTTATCTTGTCAAATTGGCGCGACGGTCAGCAACCCCCTTCTCTTTTTCCCGAGCACCCCCCGGCGAGGGCTTGCTGCTGCCATGACCAGTCTGCCCCTGAAGCTTTCGCGTCAGCTCTGCCCCTAAGATAGGCAGAGCTGACTTGAGAGGGTCCCCTTGTTCTCTTTCTCTCCGGCTACTGCTGCTGCCCCTCCATCGCCCCTGACCGGGGCGACTTGACTCAAGACTTTCACTGGGTTTCACAAACCCCTACAAGATTAGCTCTTGGGAGGGGTTGGGGGTGGGTTGCCTCGTTAGCTGAAAGCTACTGCTATTGTCGGGGTAGGAACGATTACCAATTGAGTATTCTTTATGAACAGCCGTCGTGATCAAGGATATGTCTATTTCCTGAGTGAGGCCCCGGAGTTATTGCAAGCCGTGGAGGATGGCCTGCTGAAACTTCATGGGGGCAATCGGGTTCAGAATGTCCATGGCATGATGCGGGCAACTCATACTTTAAAAGGGGCGGCGGCTAATGTGGGGTTGGAGGGGTTGAAATCGATTTCTCACTCCATGGAGGATGCTTTTAAAGCCCTTTATAATGAAGAGATTCCCATTGATACGGAGTTGGAAGGACTGCTATTTGAAGGCTATGAATGTCTGCGAAATGCCTTAACCGCAGAAATCAATCAAACTCCCATGGATGAGGAGGTTCTGTTAAATCGGGCGGCGGATGTGTTGGCTCGCTTGCGGGATAAGTTAGGGGATGATTTTGGGCAAAAAGAGTATATTCCAACATCGGCTGAGTTGGGATTTGATATTGCAAAATCAATTTTTGAATTGGGGGTTCAACAGCGTTTAGAGGAGCTAAAAAACTATGTTGAACAGAACGATATTCAAAAACTAGAGGAGAGTTTACGGTCGGGGGCTGAGGTTTTTATTGGCTTAGGCGAGTCCTTGAATTTGCCGGGTTGGAGTCAGATTGCTGAGACGGTTTTACAGGCCTTGGGCCAGAGTCCGAAACAGGTTCAAACCATTGGCGAGCTGGCGTTGGTGGATTACCAACAGGGACAACGGCAGGTTCTGGGGGGCGATCGCGATTCGGGGGGGGCTCCCTCGGCAGGGTTACTGGCCTTGGCTCAGGGAACGGTTCCTGAGGCGGAGACGAAACGGGGGGGGGTTCCCAGTTCTCCGGAACCGGTGGAGCCGTTGCTGACCCAAGAGGAGCCTCAGGGGGAGACGGCGTTAGATGTGGAATTGGCTCAGTTTCGCCAGTTTTTAGGGGATAAACGCTATGGAAAACCGGTGTCGGCTGGGGTGGCTGAGTTTTTTGAGGCGGCTATTCGGACGGTGGCGGCTTGGTTTGCCCGGGAGGAGGAGATTCCTCTGGCGAACTTCTGTTTTGAGTTAATGGTTCCCAAGTTGCCTCGCCAGAGGGCGAATCATAAGAAAACGGTGGTTAAAACGGCTTCGGGGATTAAAAAATGGGTTGAGGCTTTTTTGGCCTCGATTGAGCAGCCTGAGGATAGTGAGAGTCTGAAGCGTTATCGTCATTGGACGACGTTCTCGATGTTGGTAATGTTGGCAAAGTTTCAATATGCCAGTGATACGCAGCAGCCGAAAACCTATGAGGATGTGATGTTGGTGGAAGCCTTACGCCGCCTGAATCGGGCCGTGGGCGATCGCTATCAGGAGTCAGCCCCGGTCTCGAAGCAGGAGAAAGACTGGCTTCAACACCCGGCCATAGAGGAGTTACGCCGGGCGGCCCGAGAGCAAGAGTTGGAGGATGATGAGGATCTCCTAGAAGGGGTTTGGGGCGAGTTGGAGGATGTGCCAGCGGCGATGAGTGATGACCTCATCGCCGCTGAGGATGAGGATGAATCGATCCTAGAGGACATGGTGGAGTTGGATGTCCCGGAACCCCAGACCGTATCCCCCGAAGCGTCCCAAATGGATTCTCTCCAAGAGGCTTCAGAGGGTCTGTTAACCAGTTCCGCTTCTGACTCAACAACGTCGGATGTGGTGGAGGACCCGGTTCAGGAGGGAGAATTTTTTGATGAGACTCCCCCATCAGCCAGGTCAAAGCCTCAAGATAGTAGCCGGTCTGGGGCGGGGGAGGGGACAACTCGGCAGTTGGTGAGCGTGGATATTAAGGGGCTAGAACGTCTCAATCACCGTTTGGGGGAGTTATTGGTCGATCGCAACCGTCAGGCCCTGGAAGAAGAAGCCCTGCAACAGTCGGCGGTCCGACTGCGATCGCAACTCCATGAACACCGAGAAACCATTAGTCAACTCCTAGATTGGTCAGAACAGACCCTTATGGTCAGTGGAGATGCGGCCCGGGTCAGGGGACAAGATCCCTTTGCCGGCAATCCTCTCAGTACCCCCAATGCGGTCGATGGGTTTAACTTCGATAGTATTGCCGATTTGCATCTACTGCTGAAAACCGCCTTCGGTCAAGTCACGGGACTCGAAGATAATACCGAAGACATTTATGGTCGCAGTCGGGAACTGGCCCAGTTAATGGAAAAACAACAACAACTGCTTTCTGTGATGCAAGATGATTTAGTCGATGTTCGTATGTTGCCCTTTGAGGAAGTGTTGCGGCGGTTCCCCTTGATGTTGCAACAACTGTCCCGTATTCAGGGCAAACAGGTCACTCTGGAGATGGAGGGGAATGACCTCCTGATTGAACAGAGTATTGCCCAAAAACTCTATGAACCCCTGCTGCATCTGGTTCGTAATGCCTTTGACCATGGAATAGAGTCCCCAGATGACCGTCTCGCGGCGGGGAAACCCGAGGTGGGGACGATCTCAATTCGCGCCTACAATCAGGGGGTTCAGACCACCATTGAGGTGCGAGATGATGGACGGGGGTTGAATTTAGAGGGGATTCGTCGCAAAGCGGTAGAGGGGAAATTTCTCTCGGAAGAGGAGGCCCGACAAATCATTTCCACGAAACATCTAGATGTTCTGTTTGAACCGGGATTCTCCACGGCGGGCCAGGTGAATGAGATTTCCGGACGGGGTGTGGGGTTGGATGTGGTGCGATCGCAACTTCAGGCCCTGAAGGGGCGGATTGCAGTGGAATCTCAGCCAGGCCAGGGAACAGTCTTTATTTTGCAAATTCCCCTCTCGATTACCATCGCCAAGTTATTGGTGGTTCAGGCGGGAGGGTCGGCCTATGGTCTGTTGTTAGACTCCATCGATCGGATTGTCATGCCGCCACCGGGCCATCTCAAGCATTTTGAGAACCACCGTGTCTTGCAATTGGACACGGAAGACGACAATCGGACCATGGTTTCGGTCCGTCAGTTGGCGGATTTATTGCATTATCAATCCTCCCTCGTGGAAGAGAAACAAGAACCCACCACGAACAAACTCTCAATTTCCCGAGATTTAAGTGCCCCTATTCTCTTACTGCGTCAGGGAAACCGGCTCATGGGGTTAGAGGTGGATCGGATTATCGGCGAACAGGAGTTAGTGATTCGGCCCTTAGGACGGGCGATCGCCCCGCCGCCTTATGTGTATGGGTGTAGTATCCTCAGCGATAGCCGTCTGGCCTTAGTCATTGACGGGGGAGAAATTTTCCAAAGTCAAACGGGGCCAACGCTACCACAGGCTAGTTTATCCCCGGCTCAGTTCAGTCGCAGTTCCCCAGGGCGATCGGCCATGACCCTAAACCCCTCCGAGGGTCCCTCCTCAACGGCCACCTTGGATGAGGGGTCACCCCTATCTCTCTCCCCGGCGGTCAGTGAGTCCCAGAGTGAGTCTATCCTGGTGTTAGTGATTGACGACTCCATCAACCTCCGCCACACCCTCACCTCCACCTTACGAGATGCGGGCTATGAGGTTATCCAGGCCCGAGATGGTCAGGAAGCCATTTCCCAACTACAAGAGCATCCCGAGGTTGCCCTAGCCCTCTGTGACATTGAAATGCCCCATATGAACGGGTTTGAGTTTCTCACCTACTGTCGTCAGGGGGGTCCTTTAGCCCAACTCCCCATTGTCATGTTGACCTCCCACAGCAGCCAAAAATATCGCCAAATTGCCAAAGAACTCGGTTGTACTGGCTATCTCACGAAACCTCTCTCCCAACCGGAGTTATTGTCGACCTTGGAGGAGTTGTTGGGGGAATAAGGGTCACCACGGAGTCACAGAGGACACAGAGGAAGAGGAGAGGAGAGGAAGAGGAGAGGGAGAGGAGAGGGGAAGGCAAACGGTATCCGGCGAGTGCTGTTCACCCCCTCCTCCCCTTTTGCCTCTTGCCTCTTGCCTCTTGCCTATCTTCATCAAAGAACCAGGAGTTGACGAACGGCATTAATCATCTCATCGGGGTGGAAGGGTTTAGCAATATAGGCATCGGCCCCGACTTTCATGCCCCAGTAGCGATCGAACTCCTCTCCCTTGCAGGAACACATGATGACTGGAATGTCTTTGGTACGGGGATGTGCCTTCATCTTGCGACAGACATCATACCCGTTGGGATTGGGCATGACGATATCTAATACCACCAAATCAGGGGTATTGGCTTTAAGATACTTCAAGGCCTCCACACCACTGCGCGTTGCGACTACCTGCATTCCCTGATTTCGTAACAGGTTAGCAATCATCTCTCGCTGGGAGGTACTGTCCTCAACGACTAAAATCGTACTCATGGCTTGTTTCTATAGCAGTGGCAGCCCAAGGCGGTGCAAATGTAGTTCGATCACGGCAATACATCCCCATCTTAGGACACTCTCTGCCTCATCGTCTCTGGAAATTAGATTTTCTTAGGCAAATTAGCTGAGTTTTCCATTTTTGGGGATTAGAAGTCAAAGTAGATATAGGGTAGGCTGTCTTCTGGGGCGAAGAGAAGCACAGCATACCAACAGATGGGAACTAGGGCAATTTTCACGTGCCAGTTGAGTTGCACGTTGAGGATATGACGGAAGAAATGGGCCAGGAACATGGCGGCGAAAATTCCCAGAAAGGCGATGGCTAACTGTTCTGGCATCCAGCCAACGGTTTCGAGATAGACTAAATCTAGGAATTGGGAGTCGCGAGAGTGGCCCCAGAGATGACGCACCACCCAACCCGACACCTGTAAGTCGGGGAGGCGGAAGAAAATCCAGGAGAAAAAGACCATCCCCTGAGTCAGCAGCCAGGCTAACACCACCCCCGGAATACTCTGCCAGAGGGCCGTTAATCCCTGCCAGCGTTGGCTGAGGGAGTCGTTGAGGCGATGAATGACTAATCCGGCCCCGTGAATTGCCCCCCATACGACGAATCCAGCGGGGTTCATGCCAGCGGTGGCACTTCCATGCCACAGGCCCGCTAGCAGCATCACCACCATGAGGTTCATGCAGGTTCTCAGCAGGCCGCGACGAGAGCCTCCTAGGGGAAAATAGAGATAATTCCGTAGCCAACTGCCCAGGGTGATATGCCAACGTCGCCAAAAGTCGGCGATACTGGTGGAGATATAGGGAAAATTGAAGTTTTCGGGTAAGGTCCAACCCAGTAATAAGGCACTCCCCCGGGCCATATCCACATAACCACTGAAATCGAGATACAGTTGCAAGCCATAGGCAATCACAGCTAACTGTAAATCGACGCTTCCGGCCCGTTGGGTGTTTTCAAAGCAAAGATTAACGAAAATTGCCAAGTTGTCGGCAAGTAATCCCTTTTTAATGGCACCACTGGCAATGAGCCATAAGCCATCGGTGACTTGCTCGATTTTTAAGGGATGTTGCAGTTGCCACTGTTCAAACCACTGATGAAAGCGGGTAATTGGACCGGAGATAAGTTTGGGAAAATAGAATTTATAGGCGGCAAATTCAAAGAAGTTCTGACTGGGGGGTGCGCCTCGAAAGACATCGATGAGATAAGCGATACATTCAAAGCTAAAAAAGCTAATCCCTAACGGCATGACGAAATAGGGGTCTAGCCAAGGGGCTAGAACTGGACCGTCTCGTCCCAGGTCAGGGAATAAAAAGGGGGCATATTTAAACCCCACTAAAATCACAACATTTAGGGCAATGCCGGCGGTTAAGAGCCAGCGTCGTCGCTCTTGCCAACGGCGTTCTAGCTTTGTCCAGGCTTCGTTGCTGAGGGTTTTAGTTTGGTCAGTCGGCTGGGTGGGGGTGGTTTCTGAGAGGGGTTGACCGAGGGCAAAGGTTCCCCAAGCCATGAGCAGGAGAAAGGGTAAGGATTGGAGTTGAATAGACCCATAAAAAATGACGCTTGCGGTGAGGATGAGTCCTAGGCGAAAGCGACGGTTTGGGATTCCCCAGTAGAGGATAACGGTACTGAGGAGGAATAAACCATAGAGAATTGAGACAAAAGTCATAGAATTGGGGGAAATAGTCCTGGTGTTCGGATATCAATCAAGCCTCATTTTTGATGGGTCACAAGAGGGTGAATCTTGATGGTTTGTGATTCAACAGGGGTTGGGAAGTTAGGACTAACGAGGACGAACAAACAATTGAGTGAAGTAGTATTCCCCTTCATCGCTGATGGCAACTCCCATGCCAGTGATGCTATAGTCTCCGCTCATGTTTTGTTCATGGCCTGGACTATCAATCCAGCCTGAAACAGCTTGCTCAACGGGGTCGGAATACCCGAAGTTATAGGCAACATTTTCAGCGACTTGGCGATAGGAAATCAAGTCCCCCATGGCCTCGTAGCGGCCTTCGACTCCGTCATGACTAAAGGGAACCTCTCCTGAGGCCATGGCCTGGGAGTGATGACGGGCGATCGCACTGATGCGTTCGTCGAGTTCGAGGGGGGCTAATCCCTGCTGCTGACGATAGGCATTCACTTGCTCGTGGGCCGCCACCTCTAGGGTTCTAATATCCTCCTCGGCGGTCGCTGTGAGCACCTGGCCCCCTCTGGAGAGGTCGCCAATGGAGGTCTCCATGAGATGACATCCCCCCAGTCCGGATGCAGCCAGCAGCATCATCACGCCCAATACAGTGGTTTTCATAGCCTACCTCAGCCAACAATCAACATCTGCCTAAAAGCGGAAGGTTGTGCGAATCGTTCCTACCACTAACGCCGGATTATCGGCATTATGTTCAGGATTGGTCACGACGAACACGCCTGGGGTGATGGAAATGCGATCGCTCACCCGTAATCGATAAAATAGCTCAAAATGTAAGGAGGTATCCTCATCCTCACCAAAGGGTAGGCCAGTTCCACTCACCACTCGCAAGGGCTGACCCACTAATAATGCCAGTAAATCCCCTTGTCGCTCAAAGGGTTCAGAATAGCTTATCCCAAATAAGTAACTTGTGGTGGTGGCGGAGCGATCGGAGTTGACGGCGTTACTAAAGAGCCAAGTTCCCCAAGTGGAGAAGGTCAATCGTCCTGCTGGCCGCCATTGCAGGGTCGCATTGACCCCCTGAATGCGAGCCGGTTCGTTGATAAAGGAGTTGGTATCGGCTAAAAAACTACCGGTAAAGGTATCCAAACGTCCATTACTAGAATAGGCATTCACGTAGGAAATTCCAGTTAAGAGGCTTGGGGCCGGTCTTAGGAACAGTTGTACCCCGAAGGCCGAGTGATCACTATTAAATACTCCTCGCCCTTCTTCGGGACGGTTGGCATTGCGAACGCCATAGGCGGCTTGAAGTCGTACATTATTACTCACCAACCAGTCAAAGCCCCCACCGGCGTCGAGGCGACCGAGTTTAAAGGCGGGACTGGCTTCTGCAAACCGGGAAATGGCCCCTCGTCCGGCGTCAAAATAGGGGGAGTTGGCGGTGAGAACGCTACTGAGACTAAAGCCAACGGGCCGGGCCGTGACCACAAAGCGATCGCTGAGGGCGAAACGGTATTCGAGGCGGCTCAGTTGAACCCGGTTATTGGTGTTTCCCTGAAAGGACAACAGGGCCATGTCCGTATTAAAGCCGGAGGGAGTGGCAAAGCCACGATTGGCGAAATTGGAGGCCTGAAACTCAAAGCGTAGGCGATCGCGCCCGGTAAAGGAGGAGACAAAGCCCAACCGTGTTAAATGGGTTAACACCGGATTCGTTGCCTCAGACTGCTCTCTATCGCCCCCAAACCCGGCGGACAGGGCAAAAATGGACTCTCCTCCCATCACCAAGGTGGGGGAGAACTCCTGGGCTTCTAAATCGGCTATACGGCTAGAGAGAGTCTCAACTCGCCCGGATACGGTGCTTAATTCTGCCTGAAAATCCTGTTGTAGTCGCTCTAAGGTGGCTAAGTCTTCCTGGGATATCTCCAGGGATGGCCCCTGCACTAAGGCCTCGAAACAGCGATTTAAGGCCGCCGCAAACTCATAGCGGGTCAGCGATCGCCTCCCCTCAAATCGTCCCCCCGGTAACCCCGTCACACAGCCATAGCGTTCAATCAAGGATTGCAACGCCTGATAGGCCCAGTCCGTTGGTTCAACATCCGACAGTTCCGAGACCGAGGTGATGGACTTGAGAGGCAACGCTGAGTCAATCGCGGGGTCAATCCCTTTGCCCCAGGCCGGTGAGGCCCCCTGAAAGACCATCAGACTGACTCCAATTGAGGTAATCCAGGGGCCCCCTTGCTCCCAGATATCCATCAGCCAACGTTGCATAAGCCCGAGTTCTCCACACACCAACAGGTTAACGATATTATTTCCTTAGAAGCCTATCCTACAGCCTGCCTCAAAACCCATCACAAGGGTCTCCGAGTAACATACTGTCGCAGCCTCCAGAGGGGCCATCTCGCAGTAACGACTTTAAATTCGTAAAGTCAGCATAAATATCGTTAATCGTATCAGCGGTTTCTAAGTTCTCCAGACCTTGGGCAATGACATCAGGGTCAACGGGGGGCCGAGCGAAGCTTAGGACAATGCCTTTACGTTCTAACTGCTGTACAAAATCGAAACTACGTAGGCCACAGCTATTGTGACGATTTAATTCCGGCTCAATGCAAAATTGGGAACCATTGGCCGTCCCTTGGCCATGAATCCCCACTAAGGTTCCCTGGCCATCAAACACAGGACCGCCACTCATACCCACTTCCGTATCATGGGTGTAGAGGAGACTATAGCCGCCATCCTCAGTGGGGGGATGAATGGCCGTGAGTTCACCCGTTAAGGTGCGGCGAGTTCGTCGTGCTTCTTCAGGACCGGGATCGGGCCAGCCAGAGACATAGAGGCGATCGCCGGGATTTAAGTGAGTTCCATGACCCATCACCGCCAAGGGATAATCGCGATCGCTCTCAAAGCGAATCATGGCCAAATCATACCCCTCAATGGACTCCCCATACTCTCCGACTTCCTCACCGAAGTAGAGAATCGCATCCTGCTGGCGAACCGAGTCAACCCGATGAACCTTGCCATCGCTAGTGCGGATGCCATATTCCACGCCCTGAGTCCGTACCACATGTAAGGCTGTTAAAACATAATAGGAGTTTCCCTCACGAGCCACCAGGACTCCGGAACCCGGCCGCCACTCCTGCCGTGCTTCCACATCTCCTTGTTGTAAGCCCTCACCAATGACCACCGTTGTCATGGAGGCCACCGCATCAATTTCCTCTTCTGTCAGGGCTTGAGCCGCTGTCAGAGGGAGGGATAGGGCGATCGCCATTAGGGTCACCAGGGGGCGGGTGAATCGTTTTCTCATAAGGAGAGGAGCACGCAACCGTGCGAACAAAAACATCACGTCTGAACAGCCAGACGTTCCCGAGGGAGTCGCCCCCAGTCAGGCTGAGGGTCTAACGCTAAAATAGGCTATTGACGAGTTGTTCTAGGTTAACGTAAGGTCTGCCTCCCGATTGTTGAATGGAAGTTCCAGTTCTACGAGCCTGCAAACTCTCCATGACCTGATCTGGGGTTTGTTGGCTGCTGAGGGTAAAGAGAACATTATCAGCATTACAGCCCAAACGGGTACTATTGACGGCACAGACAACCCATTGCCGATTCACCCGTCCCGCCGTCAGATGGAGGCCTTGGAGACTATTACCATTCGCCCGTAATAGGGTATTTAACCGAGCTGTTACATCCTGACAGCGACGGGCCGGAGGATAGCCGCTGCGAGTAAAGGCATCACTGGTCCAAACAATCATGGGGTCAGAATCCCGTCCGCCACGAGAGAGGGCCACAGTAAAGTTAACGCCATCGGTTTGACGGCATTGGAACGAGTCGATCGAAGCGTCGGCCCGGGCAGCACTGGGGGCAAGTAGGGGCAGTTGGACGGCGGCCAAAGCGGCGATCGCCCATTTAGTAAGTGGTTTCATCAGATGTATCCTTAACCGGCTGAGATTGAATCACATCTATTGTGACGTGGCGGTTGCCCAAAAAGCTCCCCAAGTTAGGAATTTTCACGTCCTACAGGAAGAGGGAAGAGGCAACAGGGAACAGGGAACAGGGGAAAAGAAGGCAAAAGGCAAAGGGGGGGAATCCATCTCGGGTTTGTCCTCTGTGTCCTCCGTGACTCCGTGGTTCTCTCTTGCCTCTTGCCCCTTGCCTCTTGCCTATTTCCCTAACCCCTGATACCCCTCTGTCCCATCATAGAGATGACAACGTTCCGTAATCTCGCGCATCAGAGCCACAGAAAAAGTACGTTCAACGGTGTACTGGCCCCATTCCTGTTGAATTATTTCATAGGCTGAGCGCAGGTTATACCAAGGAATCGCCGTGGACAGGTGATGGGGGACATGCACATTGATATCATGACAGAGGAACTCTACCCAACGGGGATAGGTGCAGTGGACCGTTCCACAGAGTTGGGCCGTTGCCTCATGCCAGGTGTCTGCGGGCTGAAAGTGAATTTCAGGAATCGTGTGATGGACAATGGTAAAGGTGCTCATCCAGAAGTGATAGACCATCCAGGGCATGAGCCAGAACTTCACCAATCCCCACCAACCGGTGGTGACTCCCAGTAGGGTTAAGCCCAAGCCTCCCACCAAGATGACAAACAGGGCTGAGAATCGTACTTGTTTGCGTTCTTGTCCAGAAAAGTCCGTCCAGTTGAAATGTTCTTTGAGCCAATGGCCGATGGAGCCAACCCACCAAAAGCGCCCTCGCACTCGGGCATAGAGCCAGCGAATTACCCCGGGTAGGGCCTGATAGGTTTCGAGGGTGAAGGGGTCCCAAGCATTGTCAACCCCGAGCTTGTTGGTATGTTTATGATGATGATTGTGCTGAATGCGCCAGCCATGGAAGGGATACAGCAGGGGCAAAAACATCAGATGGCCGATGGTGTTGTTGACCCATTTACGCTGGGCAAAGGAGCGGTGGCCACAATCATGGCCAATGACAAACCAGCCGGTTAACACCGTTCCCTGAAACACCCATAACAGGGGCAGGAGATAGATAGGAGCCACGGCGATCGCCCAATAGCCCACAGCCGCTAGGCCGACATCGAAGACCACGGTTCTCCAGGCTCGATAGCGATTTTTGAGGAATACGGATTTCGGTAAGGTGTTGAGAATATCCCTGATGCGAATGTCGGCATCAAGTGAGGGGGAGCTTGATGCCGAAGTTTGGCTCAACGATGCTGTCATAAAACGTTCTCTGCTGACGACTACACTAAAATCTGAGACTTGTCAATATTTTTGTGTCAAGTGCTTCTGGAACTGGGGTTCGTGGTCGGTGACGACCTGGCCCAGAAAATTTGAGACAAAAAAAAGCGATCGCACCTCCGGCCGTCCAGTTCCCCGGGGGAACCGGTACGCCGCAGGAGATAGGCTCTCAGCTAGCGTTAAAAAACTTTACCTTTTATAGCACAGTTCTCACGGTTCTCGGCACAATCGGGGCGATCGCCCTCAAAACCATGGCGATCGCCCCGATATGTCAGCAAACATCAGTGGCCTCCGGGCCAACCCCCCTAGAGAACCACCAAATCGGGATAATGGCTGAGCAAGTCATCAGCCGTTAAGGAATCCGTCTGGGATTGAGGCGTCCAGAGCAACTCAAACACCAAGAGAGAGTGGGTGGGAACCGCCGCCAGTGTTTGCAGAACCGTTTGCAACTCATCAGCGGCGGCAATAGTCTCAAACAGAGGTTGATTCCCCTGGGTTGCGACCAGGAAGGTGACGACAATATATTCACCGGGATCTAACTCCTCATCCTGGGAGAGCGATCGCTGTCGAATCCGTCCTCCCACATTAGAGAGAGTTTCCTCACTAAACTTACTGCGTTCCTGGATTGAGAACTGGTCAAAGGCCTTTTCCGCCTCCTCAGAATTGGGATACACCTGTGACTCCCCTTGAACATGAGTCCAATAATCTGGATGAGACAACAGGGACAAGGAACATTCCTGGAGAAATTCTTTCAATCCCTCCGGTGAATTGAGATCCGCCTCTAAACTCAAGTCCGTCAACTGAGCCTGGAGTTCATGGGCCTGAGCCAATAACCCCACTTGCAATTTTGTCACTGTCAACGAGTCCGACGACCCCCCAGGGGAGCGACGACGGAGGAACCACCACATGAGAATCCCGGCCCCCAACAACAGGAGTAAGAACAGTAGAATACGCCCCGAGCCATTATTCTGACGTTGCTGAGATGCCGTTTGAGCCTGTTGGGTGGTTTCATCCTCAGTTTGCACCCCAGAGCCAGTTCCAGGAGATTGGCCTTGAACCGTGGGATTCACCGGAGTCGAACGGCCGCCCCCCCCTCCCCAGGGAATTGGCACAAAGAAGAAGGAGCGAGAGCGTCCCACTCGCGGTTCATAGTCCCTCGGCGACGACTCGGCCCGGGGGGTCGTGCGTTCAGGAACCGCAGCCGGAGCGGGAGCCGGAGTGCTTCTGGGGCGACTCTCGGGGGTGGGAGCCGGAGCAGGTGTATTAAAAGAGCCACCCCGAGTTCGTCCTCCCGTCGAGCCTCCCCCGGGAACCGGAGTTGGAGCCGGAGCGGGGGTGCTGCGAGGAGTGGTACGTGAGGGGGTTTGGGGAGTGGTGCGCGAGGGACTGCGCCCCCCGGTCGAGCCACCGGACCCCCGAGAACGGCTCGGAGAACTGCGACTGGGGCGACTAAACGAGCCTCCCCGACTCCGTCCTCCCCCCCCTCGCCGTTGCGCCTCCGCCATTTCCAGCCCCCATTCGAGCTGGAAGTTGACCGCAGAGGGTCGAATACTGATGCTGTTAACCGAGAGAATGGCCAACAGGCTGGCTAGGATTAGGGATAGCTTTTTCATGATGTTTTGAGGGGGGCAACGGCAGGGTCAATGGAGGAGGGGGTGAACCGTGGGGAGTCGTCGGTGTTCATCAGTCCCCTTCCCCTCTAGGTTAACATTCCCGTTTTAAGGCTCCCCTGACCGGATTAGCCTGAGCCAAAGCCCCCACCGCCGGGAGTTTCGATGACAAAGACATCTCCGGCATCCATCTCTACCGTTGCTGTTCCCCCTAGGGCGATCGCCTCTCCATCAGCCCGTTCTACCCAATTGCGCCCCACCTGGCCCGCCTCGCCGCCTGCTAAGCCGGCTGGGGGGACAACCCGATGACTCGAGAGAATGGACGCCGTCATGGGTTCTAAGAAGCGCAGCCGACGAATGACCCCATTACCGCCCTTAAATTGCCCTTGGCCGCCACTTCCCTCGCGAATGGCAAATGACTCCAAAAGGATGGGGAAGCGCCATTCCAGGACCTCTGGGTCGGTCATCCGTGAATTGGTCATGTGGGTATGCACGGCATCAGTCCCGTGGAATCCAGGACCGGCCCCTGAGCCGCCACAAATGGTTTCGTAATACTGATAGGTAGCGTTACCAAAGGTGAGGTTATTCATGGTTCCTTGAGAGCCAGCTAACACCCCTAAGGCCCCATAGAGCGCATCGGTAATGCCCTGGGAGGTTTCCACGTTGCCCGCCACAACAGCCGCTGGATAGCGAGGATTGAGAAAACAGCCCTCGGGGATGCGAATCTCTAAGGGTTTGAGACAGCCGGCATTTAGGGGAATATCATCATCGACTAGGGTGCGGAAGACATAGAGAACCGCTGCTTTACAAACTGCCGCTGGGGCGTTGAAGTTATTGGGAAGTTGAGGGGAGGTGCCGCTGAAGTCGATAATGGCACTGCGTTCGTTGGGATTAATACGAATGCGGACTTGGATTTGTTCGCCGCTATCGAGGGGATAGGTAAATTCCCCATCTTTGAGGACGGAGATGGCCCGACGGACCGATTCCTCGGCGTTATCTTGAACATGACGCATATAGGACTTGACGGTGGCCAAGCCGTAGTGAGCGGTCATTTTCAGGAGTTCATCTACGCCTTTCTGATTTGCGGCAATTTGGGCCTGCAAGTCCGCTAGGTTTTGGGGGATGTTGCGGGCGGGATGGGGACCCGATCGCAATAAACTGACGAGGGTCTGTTCTTGGAACTCTCCCCGTTTCACCAGTTGCACGTTATCCAGCAAAATCCCCTCATCGTCAACATGACGGCTATTGGGAGGCATCGAACCGGGGGTGATGCCACCAATGTCGGCATGATGGCCTCGGGAGGCGACGTAGAAGAGGGGGGTTTCCCCAGACCCGGATTCGGCAAAGACGGGGGTAATGACGGTAATATCCGGCAGGTGAGTGCCGCCGTTATAGGGATTGTTGAGGACATAGACATCTCCGGGTTCGAGGGAGAGGTTGGGTTGGTCGATTAGGGCCCGCACACTTTCACTCATGGAACCGAGATGAACGGGAATATGAGGTGCGTTGGCCACTAATTGCCCAGCCTCATCAAAGATGGCACAGGAGAAATCGAGCCGTTCCTTGATGTTGACGGAGGTGCTGGTGTTTTGTAGGGTGACGCCCATCTGTTCGGCGATCGCCCGGAAGAGGTTGTTGAAAATCTCTAACAACACCGGATCGGGACGTTCCCCAAGGCTGTCGGTCTGCATCTCCCGTGCGGTCAGTTCGGCTTCAACGTCCGACCAGGATTGACGTTGCCGTAAGATGAGGTAATTCTGTTCGGTTAAGCTGCCTTCCCAACCGGGTTCTAAGACATTGGTTCCGGTGGATTCGATGATAATGGCGGGGCCTTGAATCACATCGCCGGGTTGTAAGTGGTTGCGTTCATAGACTGGAGTATCCCGCCATTCCCCTTTGAGGTAGGTGGAGACTCGGGCCACGGGGTCTGGGGGGGTGGAGTCCTGACGGCTCAGTTGGGGTTCTTGGGGGCGATCGCTCGTAAAGGGCGAAAGATTTTTCGCCCCTACGATTGTTTCTAGGGAAATCGTCGCCACCACCAGAGGCTTGTTGTCCATGATGAAGCCATAGCGTTGACGATGTAGGCTCTCAAACTCCTCTCGCATGGCGGGGATATCGGCAAAATCCACAATTAAGGTGGAATCGGTTCCCTCGTATTTCAGATGGACTTTCTTCAATTGTTGCGGGGGCCGACTGGCACTGTGAGGGGTGTTACCGGGGCTGTTGGCGGAAACCTGAGTCTCTAACGCCTGAAACTCACTGCCGAGCTGTTGATAGTTCCCAGGGGTTAGAGGCAGTTCTAGGGATTGTTCCTGTAACTGTCGTTGGTCGGCTAACCCCATGCCATAGGCGGAGAGAACTCCGGCATAGGGATGTAAGAAGATTTCCGAAATCCCCAAGGCTTCGGCAATCAGACAGGCGTGTTGTCCTCCGGCACCGCCAAAACAGCAGAGGGTATAGTTGGACACGTCATAACCCCGTTGTAGGGAGATTTTCTTGATGGCATTGGCCATAATCTCCACAGCAATGGCGAGAAAGCCTGAGGCGACGGCTTCGGGACTGCGTTCATCGCCGGTTTGCTGCTGAATGTCCTGGGCTAAATCCTGGAACTGCTGACGAACTCGCTCCCCATCGAGGGGTAAATTCCCGTCTGGGCCAAACACGGCTGGGAAGAATTGCGGTTGCAGTTTGCCCAACATGACATTGCAGTCGGTGACGGTGAGGGGACCGCCTCGTCGGTAGGCGGCGGGGCCGGGATTGGCTCCGGCGGAGTCGGGGCCAACTCGATAGCGGGAGCCATCGAAGTGGAGGATACTGCCCCCACCAGCGGCGACGGTATGGACGGCCATCATGGGGGTTCGCAGCCGCACTCCGGCGACTTCGGTTTCAAATTCTCGTTCGTATTCGACGACTCCCTCGGCATCGCCGGCATAATGGGCCACATCGGTGGAGGTTCCCCCCATGTCAAAGGTGACGATGTTGAAGAAGCCGGCGCGACGACTGGTTTGCACAGCTCCGACAATGCCGCCAGCGGGACCGGAGAGGATGCTGTCTTTACCTTGGAATTGGCTGGCGGCGGTGAGTCCCCCGTTGGATTGCATGAACTGGAGGCGGGGGTCATTTTCTAGGGCAAAGAGGCGACGACTGACTTGTTCGACGTAGCGACGTAGAATGGGGGAGAGATAGGCGTCGACGACGGTGGTATCGCCGCGACTGACCAGTTTAATGAGGGGGCTGACTTGGTGAGAGCGGCTGATTTGGCTAAAGCCGATGTCTTGGGCGATCGCGGCGATTTGGTCTTCATGGTCTGGGTAGCGATAGCCGTGCATGAGGGCGATCGCACAACTGCGAATGCCGGCATCATAGGCCGCTTGCAGTTGGGGAATCAGGGCTTCTCGGTTGAGGGGCGTCAGACAGGTTCCGTCAGCACTGAACCGTTCCTCGGCTTCGAGGACGCGATCGCACAGCAGACTGGGGAGACGAATCTGGCGGGCGAAAATATCGGGGCGATTTTGGTAGCCAATGCGCAGGGCATCCCGAAATCCTTGTGTTACCACGAGAACCGTGCGATCGCCTTTACGTTCTAGCAAGGCATTGGTGGCAACGGTGGTTCCCATGCGTACTTCACCAATCTCGGTATCGGGGATGGGTTCACCTGGGGTTAAGCCCAAGATATCGCGGATTCCTTGCACGGCGGCATCTGCATACCGTTCTGGGTTTTCCGACAGAAGTTTGTGGGTTACCATTGTTCCCTCGGGACGTTGGGCAACAATATCGGTAAAGGTACCACCACGATCAATCCAGAATTGCCAACGGGTTAACTGGGTCATAACGGACTCCTGTACATTAACTAAAAGACAATTTAAAATGGACAATCAAGACTAAATAAACTCCCTGGAAAGAAGATTTACAGAAAATAGAGATGTCGCTTTTTATCTGTCTAATTTTCTGCTGAACAGACCTGAGACAACTCAGGAGGGGGAGACCTTCCGAGACTGAAAAGCTTCTCAACGGTGATCTAAATCAATCAGTTGAGACCACGAATCATCCAGAATTGTGGGGATAGAGATGGGGGTAAAATTGAGACTTAGGCAAGGTGTGTCGGTTCAGTTCCCCCGGAGTTCTGTTATTCTCTTAGATTGTCGGATCTAACACTCATGAATTTTCTACGCATTCTTTTTTTAACATTAATATTAGGTGTGGTGGGGTCTCAAGGGGGAGCAACGGTATTAGCCGTGACCTTCGTTCCTCCCAACCAGGAGCCACCACAGCAAACCCGAGGGGGAGCCTCCCGGGGGGGGGTGACCTTTATTCCTCCCAATGATGACCCACCTATCAATACCAGTGGCGCTGGCTCTCGGGATTATCACTCGACTCTCATCGCTTTACTGCCATCGGAGCATTATGGCCAGACGACTCGGTCTCATCCCCGTTTCTTCGTTTATACTCCATCTACATCGGCCCGCCTAGCCTTTTTTAGTATCCTGAGCGAAACGGGCCAATACCATTATCAGGGCTATCTACCCATTAATAATCAGGGGGTGGTGCAAGTGCGACTTCCGAAGTCAGCGCCAGAATTAGCAGAGGGACAAACCTACCAATGGCATTTTGCCCTGATTACCGAAGATCGCCTACGTCCGGACAGTCCTCGGGTTTCTGGCTGGGTGACTCGGGTGGCAATTCCTGGGGAGATTCAAGAGGTGGAAGAACAAAGCAAAGGACGGCGATCGTTGGACTTGGCCCGGGCCTATGGTCGTGAGGGCCTTTGGTATGATGCCCTAGAGACTTTGGCAGATTTACGACAGGAGCGCCCAGCCGTGACGGAGCTTAATCAATCTTGGACTTCTCTTCTGGAGCAAGTGGGCCTGGGGGCGATCGCCGAGGAACCCTTTCTTGATGTCTCAGGTTCTCAAGTTCGATGATGGGGATTTCCCATTGGCTTAAACGCTTTCAGCGTGAAGTGATTGTGGCTGTGGTGACTGGAACCGTGGCTCTGGCTTCCGCGTGGGGGGCCCTGGAACTGTTGGAATGGGTCGCCCTTGATACTCTGTTGGTCTTGCGTCCGGCGGAACCCTCTGATCAACGGATCTTGCTCGTCACCGTTGAAGAAACAGATATTGGCAATTTGGGAGGGTGGCCCCTCTCCGATGCCATTTTAGCTGACCTGCTCGAAACCCTGGCGGCGGAGTCTCCCCGGGTGATTGGTTTGGATCTCTATCGAGATCTACCCCAAGAACCGGGCCATGATCGCCTACAGGCCGTCATGGCTGAGTTACCGAACCTCATCGGCGTGGAACGAGGGTTGGGAAGTGGACGGGTTCCCCCACCTCCAATTTTGGCCGAGCGCGATCGCGTGGCGTTAGCAGATGTCCCCCAAGACCGAGATGGGACGATTCGCCGCATGATTATTTCGGCCCCCGTCGAGGGTGAGATTAAACTGGGGTTCGCCACCCAGGTGAGTTTGTTTTATCTGGAGCAACTCGGGGTGACCCTAGAGGCCCGTGACCCGCAACAACATCGCTATCAGTTGGGACAGGCCCAGTTTGTCCCCTTAACGGGTGTTGAAGGAGGCTATTCTCCCCGAGATTTGGGCGGCTATCAAGTCTTCCTCAACTATCGCCACCCCGCGCATCACTTTGATCAGGTGTCTATCTCGGAGGTGTTAGAGGGCCGTGTTTCCCCAGAGTTGATTCGCGATCGCGCCGTCCTCATTGGCTCCAACGCTGAGAGTATTAACGATTTCTTTCTGACTCCCTATAGTCAGGCCCTGTATCAGTATCGCCTCAACTCCACGGAGTCCTCCTCCAACGTTGCCATTCCCAACCATCAGATGAGTGGGGTAGAAATTCATGCTCACGGGGTTAGTCAGATTCTCAGTAGTGCCTTAGAGGGTCGCCCTCTGATTCGATTTTGGCATCAGAAGGGGGAATGGGGTTGGATTCTCCTCTGGACCATGGTGGGAACCTATGGCACTTGGGTCGGATTGGCACAACAGGCATTTAAGGAGCAGTCCGCCTGGCTCTATCCCTTGGTTTTGATGACCTCAGGGACGGTGGCGATTGGGGCGATCGCCTATGTCAGTCTTCTGGGAGGGTGGCTCATTCCCACCGTCTCCCCTCTCATCGCCCTAGTGTTAAGTACTGCCCTCAGTAGTCATGCTTATCAAGAACAGCAACTGCGGGCCTTTACCCAACGACTGCAAGCGTATTCGACAGACTTGGAAGAGCAAGTACGCCAGCGCACCCAAGAACTTGAAGCCGCTCGCCAGGCGGCCGACTCTGCCAATCTCGCCAAAAGTGAGTTTCTGGCCAATATGAGTCATGAGTTACGCACCCCACTGAATGGGATTCTCGGTTATGCTCAAATTTTGCAACAGGCTAAGGATTTAAATAGTCAACGTCGCGGCGTGGGCGTGATTTATCAATGTGGAACCTATCTGCTGGAACTCATCAATGATATTCTCGATCTCTCCAAAATTGAAGCCCGTAAACTGGAACTCAATCCCAAATCTATTCCTCTTAAACCCTTTCTTCTCCAGGCAGCCCAAATGTTTAAGCCTGCCGCTGAAAAAAAAGGGATTTCTTTTTATTGTGAACTCGATCCTCAACTTCCTAAATTAGTTGTTGCTGATGATAAGCGCCTGCGGCAAGTCCTCGTTAACTTAATGAGTAATGCGGTTAAATTTACCAATAAAGGCTCAGTGAGTCTTCAAGTTGAAACTCTTAGCTATTTTGATTCTGACTCAGATTCAACCCCCGAAGTCCGGCTTAAATTCTCAATAACCGATACGGGTATCGGCATGACAGAAGCCAATTTGAGGAAAGTTTTTTTGCCATTTGAACAGGTTAAGGAAGCCCAAAAGTTAGCCGAAGGAACTGGATTAGGGTTAGCCATTTGTGGACAACTGATTCGTTTGATGGGGTCCACCCTTCACGTCGAAAGTCAGCCCGGACAAGGCAGTTGTTTTCATTTTGAATTGACCCTACCCATCCTGGATACTGCCAATGCGCCAATTCTATCTCGCGACTATTCCAAAATCACGGGTGTTTCAGGAGTTGCGCCTTGTTTGCTGCTGGTTGATTCCTCGGCCGATAGTCGCAGTATCTTAGCCGCCTTGCTGAGTCCCTTAGGCTTTAAGATTCTGGAGGCGGCGACGGCTAAGGAAGCATTAGAGTCCCTAGGCAAAATGACCTTAGAGGAGGATGGGGAAACTTCTGCAAAGGCAATTATCCTCGAACTCAATTTAGAAGATGCAGATGGTATCGCCGTTATTAAAGCCTTACGAGAGCCTGAACGGGACTGTCAACTGCCTATCATTGCTGTTTCGAGTCATGTGTTTAGTGATGCGAAGGAACGCAGCTTAGAGGCTGGAGCGACGGCATTTCTCACGAAACCCTTCCATCGCAATGATGTCCTACTAGCTCTAGAGCGCCATCTTGAGTTACGCTGGGTTATGCAAGACGAGTCAACTGCTGACGCCTCTAATGATGTTCAATCGATTGAGGAAGTTTGTCCCCCGGAGATCATCCCAGAATCCCTATTAGAAGAACTATTACATTTAGCTCGCAAAGGAAATTTGAAAGACCTGAAACGCCGCGCTGAGGAACTTCAAGAGGAACATCCTCATCTACGTCCCTTTGCCAATCATATTCAGCATTTAGCCCGTCAGTATCAGGAACGGGCTTTGTGTGAGTTTTTAATGAACTATCAAGCGCAACAATGATGGTACGAAAACGGGTGTGGCGCGTTGTCATGCTGATAATGCTGCTGGTGCTGGGGTTTTGTGTCCCGCTCAAGGTACAGTCTCAGGGGATTCCAGGTTTATCACAATCTGAGGTGACGATGCCCCGGTTGGGATTGCCGATTTATCGCCCGTCCTGGGAGTTGGGTGATACGGTCGATCCGACCCTATCCCTGATGCCGGCTTGTGCGGCGGATGAGGGAAATCATTTAGTTCTTTCGGGCCGGGGTGGGGTTCCTGAAGACCCAAGATATCTGTTGCGGGGGACAGTCCTCTGGCGGGATGAGTTCTCGGAGGGGTTAGAGGAATTGTCGAAGGAAACCTTGGCTCAGTTAGAAGATCTCAACCGTCGGGGCCAGGAGTTAGTGGAACGGGGCCAGTCTTTGGCGGCGTTGGAGGTTTGGCGGGCGGCGGAACAGGCTTATGCACAGGCGGGGATAGATGGGGGTGTTTGGGGGAGCCGCCTCAATCAAATTGAGCAATTGAGAGCTTTGGGACGCTATCCCCTAGCACGACAGGCTTTAACCTCAATTCTGCCCGAGTTACAGGCGTTATCTCCCTCTCCCTTAACGGTTCAGGCTTATGGGCTGTTGGGGGAATTGTTACAGATTATGGCGGAACCGGAGCAGTCTCAGGAGGTTTTAGAGGAGGGGGTGAGGCTGGCTGAGGCGTTAGGGGATTCGCGGCTGGTGGCTCAACTTCAGTTCCGTTTGGCGAATGGCGATGGTCATCAACGGCGGCTCTCCCAGGCCCTGGAGAGGTATGAGAGGGTGATGGAGACTCTGGACTCTGAGGCGGATTTGGGGTTGGAGGCCCGTTTAAATCGGCTACGGATTCTGGTGTTACGGAAGGAGTTGACGGAAGCTGAGGCGGCGTTGGCGGAAGTTGAGGCGGATTTGCAACGACGCTCCCCTTCTCGGAGGACGAGTTATGGGCGTATTAATTTGGCTGAGAGTCTGTTGCAATGGGATGGCCCAGGCTATCAGGAGTTGGCAGTTGAACAGTTGAGCCAAGGGGTGAGGGAGGCCCATGATTTAGGGGATTTACGGGGTGAGTCTTATGGGTTGGGTCATTTGGGACAGTTGTATGAAGGGCAAGAGGACTGGCCAGCGGCGGCGGACATGACACAACGGGCCTTGAGTCTGGCTCAAAGTCTGGATGGACGGGATTTGACGGTGTTATGGCAATGGCAACTGGCCCGGATTCTGGCGGCTCGGGGGGAGCGTTTGCCAGCTCTGGCGTTATACCGGGATACGGTGGCACTGTTGAGTGAGTTGCGTTTGGATTTGCTGGGGTTAGATCCTGAGCTTCAGTTTCCCTATCGTCAACAGATTGAACCGGTATATCACGGTTTGGTGCGGCTGTTACTCCAGTCTGCGGCGGAGGCGGAACCGGAGCAGAAACAGGCTAATTTGCGGGAGGCTCAACAGACGCTGATTTCTCTGCGACTGTCGGAGTTGGATAATTTTTTCCGAGAAACCTGTTTGGCGGCGGAGGCGATTGATTTAGAGGCGTTGGATGAGTCGGCGGCGGTGTTTTATACGGCGATTTTGAGCGATCGCCTGGCGGTGATTCTCTCGATTGCTGGGGAGTCGCCGCTGGTGTATGAAACTGAAAAACCTCGCTCTGACGTGGAGGAGAGTTTGGAGTTAATGTTGCAGTCGATTAATCCGGCGGTGGCGGAGGAAGACCGTTTGGAGCGATCGGCCCAGGTTTATGATTGGCTGATTCGACCGGTTCAGGAGCTATTGGAGGAGCATGAGATTAAAACGTTGGTGTTTGTGCCGGATGGGAGTTTGCGGAATGTGCCTCTGGGGGCGTTGTACGATCGCACTTCGGGGGAGTATTTGATTGAACAGTATGCGATCGCCCTCACCCAAAGTCTTCGGCTTCTAGAAACTGGGTCTTTGGCTGAGGGGGAGTTTAGGGCGTTGCTGGGGGGACTGAGTGAGGCTCATCAAGGGTTTACGGCGATTCCGGCGGTGGAGTCGGAGGTGCGTCAGATTGCGGAGTTGATTCCGGGAACTCAATCGCTGCTGAATCGGGCTTTTACGCGGGAGGCTCTGGTGGCTCAAAGTCGCAATACTGATTTTAATGTGATTCATTTGGCGACCCATGGCCAGTTTAGTTCCCGGGCGGATGAGACGTTTCTGTTAACGTGGGATGGACGGATTCAGGTGTCTGATTTGGATCAGGTGTTGCGATCGCCCACTCGTCTCAATCCTATTGATTTATTGGTGTTGAGTGCCTGCCAAACGGCGACGGGGGACGATCGCGCGACCCTGGGAATTGCGGGGTTTGCTTTGCGATCGGGGGCCAGGAGTACGTTGGCAACGTTATGGTCGGTGCAGGATGAGCCGACGGCGGAGTTGATGGTTCGCTTTTATGAGGAACTCTGGCGTAATTCTGGGCAGAAGAAGGCGGAGAGTTTGCGTCAGGCTCAGTTGGCGTTGTTACGCTCTCAGGAGTATCGTCATCCGGCGGATTGGTCGCCTTTTGTGTTGGTGGGGAATTGGTTGTAATCCTTTTACTATTTTCGCTATTTCCTCATTCATTTCCTTATTCATTTCCTCATTCATTTCCTCGTGACTTGGCTCCGGCCAAGTCATGCCCTTGGGGAGGCTCTGCCTCCCGACTACAGGCGGCAGAGCCTCCCAGAGTCCGTATCATGGCAGAGCCATGACACGAGAAAGGAGGAGGGAGGAGGATATAATAAGAGAAAAACAACCCTTGGTTTTTTTCAAGATAAGAATTTGCTGTTTTAGTATTTATTCCCAGGATTCTAGAAGAGATTGCCAGGTTTGCAAGGTCGAAACAACTTGTGGCTTGCGGGATTCGACGAGGGCGCCGATGCTGATTAAGATGATACCAAATCCTAAGCCAAGAATCCATTTGGATAAGGTATAAGTGGCTCCTAAAATAATAAACTGCTCAGAAATTGTGATAATAAAAAATGCTGTACCAACAAATAAAAAGGCACGAACTTTTGAACCTAATCCTGCCAGTAAAACCAGTAGGCTAAGGGTGGCGATGAGGAACCAGTGACTTTGTAGATAGGAGAGTGCAAAAAAGAGAGTGAGGGTGATGAGACGGATTTGATGCCGTAGAGACCGTTGCTGTCCCTGTTGGAAATAGGGGTCAACGCGGGTGATATAGAGAACAGAGAGGGTGATGGGAGCCAGCCAGAGGGTGCGATCGTCAATCTCAAAGGCTTGCAATCCTTGTACAGCTAAACCGCAGAGGGCTAGGAGAGCTAGATAATGCCAACGGATTTGTCGCTCCCATCGGCCGAGGATGCCGTAAAAGAGGGCGATCGCCAAAACACTCAGGGGATGTACATGATGAATCGTCAAGACTCCCACCGTTGCCGGTGACAGCCGTGATACTTGATGCCAGGGGGTGGGATGCCAACCCCAGCGGGACCAGGGGGCGTGATAGAGGAATAGGGCTAAAGCGACGGCGATCGCCCCCATGAACGGAAGCACCTGCTGCTGGGTTCCGGAAATGGCAATGCTGATACTGAGAACGCCATAGCCCTGGGCGACCCCCAAATAGAGCCAGAGACGACTGTTTCGGGTGAGATGGGGTTGACGGCTTTGCAGGATGGCGTAGCTGGTGAGGAGTCCGCCGCTGATGAGGGCCAGAGGAGGCTGATTGATGGGAAGCGTGGCGGCGAGGCTAAGTAGGACGGTTCCTAAGCCCCAATGAATGTGGGCGAGCTGGTGCAGGTGCCGTTGGGGTAGCTTGAGATAAGCCGAGAGTGGGGAGGCGATACCCCGATAGAGATACATCCAGCCAATCCACAAGAGAGTTAGGGCAACTTGGCGATCGCCCAAACCGATTCCAGAAAGCTGTCTCAGCAGCAGTTCACTACTCCCCAGGGTTAAGCCCAAGAATCCGATATAAATTAACAGCCGACCCCAACGGGGAATCTCTCGGCCGACGTTGATGAGAATTAGGGAGGCTCCTAGAGTAATCACTCCGGCCCAAGAATTGATGATATTGGAACGCAGAACTAAGGCGATGAGACCATAGAGAATGGGTAGGGTATGCAGGGGGGAGAGGACCGAGTTGCTGAGGGCTGGAAGCGTCGTTAGCCGGTTGCCCAGTTGTTGCACCAACAGGCCCAAGGCGATATTGACTAGGGCTAACACCCAGAAGGAGTCGCCGAAGCTAAAGACAATCTCGACGGCCAACAGTTCTGGGAACCAGCCGAGGCTGTAGAGTCCCCGAGCGTTGAGATAACGACCTTGATGGATGACGATTGCGGCCATGACGAGGCCCAAACTCAGCACCACGAAGGGAGAGGGGGAGACGATGGGGCTGGGATAGGACAACACTGAACGTAGGGTGAGGCTGGCCATGAGGGTGAGGCAGGTTAGCCAACCCCAGAGACGAAGGCCGAAACGATAAACCTGCCAGAAGTCGGTTTCCTGGGAGCGTCCCCAGCGTTCTACGGTCCATAAGCCTAGGGGAATCAGGGAGAGGGCTAGGAACGCCTGTTGTCCGAACAGGGGGAAGATTTGAACCGCAACAGCACCGCTCCAGAACACCCCAAAGCCGACGGCGATCGCCCCGGCTCGCCGGTCTCGTAGGGAGTAGGCTAGGGGGAGAAGTAGGAGCAGTCCGAGGCTGAAACTGAGAATGAGGGCCGGTCGCAGTTCCGGGAGGGTCGCAAATACGAGGTTTAAGAGAGTGAGATGGCCTCGTAGGGGGAGGAGTTGCAGGGCGATCGCCCCGACAATGGCGAACCAGGCGGCAGAGCGGCGATACTGAGCCACACCATAGCGAGCGGCGATTCCCCAGGCGAAAGGTAACAGCCACCACAACCAAGCCAGAGGAAAAGATTCCTCAAAGGGCAGAGGGCTGGGACGCCACGCCACTAAGATGAAATAACTGGACAGTCCTAAGAACTGGGTGATTTGCCAAGCACTGGTTTGCCAAACTCCGGCGGCTTGTCCCTGAGTCCAGAGGGTTTCCAGGAGGGCAAAACCGAGCAGAAGCAGGCCCCATTGCTCTAGGGAGAGATTGCCCTCAAGTTGCCAGTCCAGGAGGGATGCCACTCCCCCCAGTAGGAGCAGTTGGGCAATGTTGGCTAATATCAGCCCTTGGGGATAGCGGCGTTGAATCATCACGGCTAACACCGCTCCCAGGGGCAACCAGAGTAACCAAATTTCTGAGAGGGTTTCTGTCACCATTAGGGTTAGGCCGAGTCCCAAGAGGAAAATCCCCGCATCTCCTTGTTGGGAGAGGTATCGCCGTGAGGGCTGATGTCGTAGCCAGCCAGTGAGCCAGAGTAAGCCGAGGAGATAGGGGAGGCTGAGGACGGCGACGAAGGTTTGCCAGGAGGGAGCTGCGAATAGGGTCTCTAGGTTTTGCCAGAGTGCTTCTAGGAGGGAGTCGGGCAGCAGTTGCAGTAAGACGAGGTAGCCTTGCAGGCCGACTAGGGCAGTGAGGAGTAATTCAGGGGGTTGGCCGAGCCGTTGCAGCCGTTGTGCGAGTCGATGCAGAGCTAGGCCGGTGACGGTGAGGGTTTGCCAGGAGAGGTTTAAGAGGGAGAGGAGCCAGCCGCAGATGAAGAATAGGGCTCCCAAGCGGCCACGCCGGGGCGGTGTGGTTTGGGCCACCTGCCAACCGAGAAGCCCCCAGGTTAGTCCTAAATTGGACAGGACTAGAGGGTCAGTCAGGAGTCCCCGGACGCAGATGCTGCCCAGTCCGTAGGCGACGACAGCCAGGAGGGAGAGCTGGGGCCGTTGTCGATAGCGGAGGAGGCCCACTAGGGTGGCGAGATAGAGACCCAGTTGGCTGAGTTCCGGGAGGCGGCTCAAGGGCCAATGACAGAGACTAAAGAGGAGGAATAGGACTGTTTGCGATCGCGAGAGGTGGGACTCTTGCCAGAGCCAGACGGTCAAGGAGAGACTGGACAGTGCTAGGGTCAGCCATCCCAGGGGCGATTCCCAGAGTCCCAACTCATCCATGGCCCAAAAGTTGAGGGGAATTAAGCCTAAGACGATGGTATGGAGGGTTTGGGCGGTTAAGGTCAGTCGTTGACGACGTTCCAGGATGAAGCTGGTGAGGGCGAAGGCGAGGGTATAGAGCCAGAGAATGCCATATTGTCCGGCTGGGGGAAGTTGTCCCCATTGACTGGCGGCGAGAACGGCTGAGGAGATGAGGACGACAAACACTCCCAAGCCCAGCAGCCAGCGGATACTGAATTCATCTTTGATAGCTTGGGCGATGGAGCGTTGACGGGGTGGGGGGTCAGGGGTGGAGGGTGAGGCGGTTACTGGGGGACGGTAGGGGATGCTGGCGGCCCTTAGGGGCTGTTGGGAGGCGGGTGCTGATTGGGGTTCCCAGGCGGGTAGGGGACAGGTCAAACCCTGACGACATAAGCGTTTGATTTGGTCATCGTCGAGTAGGTCGAGTTGCCGCCAATGGTCGAGTCCATCGAGACAGTGGGGATGGTTGATGTTGAGGGGGACGAGGAGTGGGGGACGGTTCTGCATGGGGGGTGAGGGGTGGGGGATGTTCCAAACTACTCTCTGGCTTCTGGGGCTGTCGAGGTGGGTTTGGACAGTTCCCCAGTCGGGCGGTTGGGGGAGGTCCTGTGGTGGGGGCGATGAGGTTGAGGATGAATGGCAACGGAACAGGCGGGGGATGGTTGTAAAATAATGACAGGGTTAAGGAAGGGATTTATGGCTATCGGGCGATCGCTCCTAAAACTAACGATTGGTGGTGGCTGTTTGCTCGGCGGTACCGTATTTCCGCCCCTGTTAGCTGGGGAAGGGATTACTTGGTCCGTTGTGTTGGCAACGGCTTTAGCCAGCGTGACGGCCGGGAATACGGCTAATGCGATCGATGCTTTAACGGAAGAAAAAGAGCCAGACCAGGTATCGTTAGAAAATCATGACTTAACTCGGGCGGTGGGGAAAGCCATGGCGGCCGTCATCACCCTGGCCGCCAAATCACAACGGGGCAAAACCCGCCAATATCTCGAAAAAATCGCCGCCCAAGCCAAGGATAACTGGGTGGCGATCGCCCAACAGGAACTCACGAAACAACGTTACCCCGACCTGCGAGAAGGGAAACTCGACCAATTCCTCACCCCAGAAGAATCCCAACTCACTCAACAAGGCAACCTCACTGATAGCGAATGGGGGGATATCTTCATCCGCCTCAACATGGCAGCCTGTAAAGGGGGTGGCTTTTCCATTCCCCCAGAGGTGCGTCAACACGTCGCGGAATTACTCCATACCACCTTCCCCAAAGCTTTGCGAGAAACGCTGAAGGAAGACTTTGCCCAGGATGGGAAAGCCTTTGCGGGGTTAACCTTGCAGTTACTCACGGGAATGCAGGCACAACTGAGGCAACTGCAAGCGAATCAAGGGGGGGTGAATGTTGAGGAGTTCAGCCAAATCCTGCAACAGTTTCAGGATTTGGAAACCCAGTTACGGGGAAGTGTTAGCCAGCAGCAGGCGTTTTTTCGGGAGGTGTCCCGTGGGATTGAGTCGGGTTTTGCGGAAGTCTGTGAACGGTTGGGGGTGATGGAAACCACCATCAGCGAATTGTTACAAACCCTAGAGGAACGCCTAGAGGAGTTGCGCCAAGAAGTGACGGAATTTCGTCAAGAGGTGCGGCAGGGGTTCGAGTCGCTGCACAATCAACCGGGGGGGCGATCGTTATCTAAACAGGAGTATCGCGATCGTCAAACTATCTTGACTCAGATGCGAACCGAGGTAGAAAGCCGTTTAACCCAGTCTATCCACCGGGCGGCGTTCGTGAATTTGGGCAAAGAACAGCAACCCCAGCAGGTGCAACGTCCTTGGGATATGTCGGTGAAGGTGGGGGAACAGCGCAGGGTTCAGTTACCCCCCCAGACGACGATTCTGGATGTGTTTGATAATCCCACCATTTCCGGCAAGTTCCTGATTTTGGGCAAACCGGGGGGCGGCAAAACCACGACCTTATTAGAGTTAGCGGAAGCCTTGCTTGAGCGGGCAGAAGGGGATAGCAATGCCCCCATTCCGGTGATTTTGGAGCTTTCGAGTTGGCAGGAGGTGACAAAACCGGAAAAATATGACCCTTCGATTAAGGAGTGGGTTCTGTCAATGTTTAGGTTTACATTGATACAAGATTTTCAATACTGAAATTATAATCTAATAATCTAAGGAGCAGAAGAAATGAGTATTGACGACTATAGAGTCTTAAGGGAATTAGGCGGAGGTGGCTTTGGAAAAGCTTACCTTGTTGAAGCTCGCAAGGTAAATGGTAAACCCAAACGAGTGTTAAAACACTTACAGGTTAGTGAAGTTCGCTCTCAAAAGGAGTGGGAAATCTTTGTAAGACTTTTCAAGAAAGAGGCGAAGATTCTTGGCTTACTAGGTCAACATCCGCAAATTCCATCATTATATGAATATATCTATGAATATGGTAACTTTTTTTTGGTTCAAGAGTATGTCAAGGGTTGTTTGCTATCCAGAGAAATCCAGACTGGGAACAAGCTCAGTGAAGCTAAAGTTTTATACCTAATAGAGGAAATACTAGTTATCTTGAAGTTTGTCCATGACCAGGGGGCAATTCATCTTGATCTGAAGCCTGACAATATAATACGTCGTACAAGCGATGGTAAATTGGTTCTAATTGATTTTGGAGGAGCGAAGCAAACCAGTGCTTTGCAAATTACTCCTGGTGGAGGGACTAAATCTACTGATTGTGTCGGAACTAAAGGATATATGCCAGCAGAGCAAGCAATGGGACGACCTAAACCTGCTAGTGATATTTATGCAGTGGGTAAGATTGGAATTCAAGCATTAACAGGGATACATCCCTATCGAATACCAGAAGATCCTCGTACAGGTAAGATATTATGGGAAGATTTAGTTGATGGGGTTAGTAAAGACCTTACTGATCTTCTTAACAAGATGACGCAGTATCACTTTTCTGAGAGATATCATGATGCCTCAGATGCCTTGAAAGCGGTTCGGGATTTAAAGAATAAAAACCTGAACTTTAATTTCCAACCCTTTGATCCAAATTTCATGTTACAAGTTCCGATCACTCCTATTCAACCTAAACCAATCAATCCGATACCCGATCCTCCTTCTCCGTCTCCTGGTGGATACAGTGGAAATGTTCCCAAAGAAAATCCAGGTATTAATGTTCAACCTGATGTACCTCCAAAGCAGCAAAATGGAAGAAACAGCGCCAAAGAAGACGAAGGTTTTAGAGTAATGATGTTCTTCCTAATAACCGGATTCTATGGCGCTAGTGGATTTGTTCATACGGCTATGAATGCTCCACTATTGGTTTCAGGCTCTTTTATTGCTTCCATAACTACTAGTATTATATACTCTAGTTTTTCGATATCAAAATATGTGGAGAAAGGTTCTGTAATTATAGACCTGGCAAATATAGTGCTTATTTTACTAGGATGTTTTAGTACCATTATATACATATTTTGGATGTGTTCTGTATTGGGCATGATTATGAATGGCATTTCGGGTTTAATATGGATCGTGATACCCTTTTTGTGTTTGTTTTCAATCGGAGGAGTTCACGAAATCCTAACCAGTCCAAATGAAACTTGCGACGTTGATGGTCTTGTTATTCTTATAATACTATCTATCCTAGCAGGTGTTATTTTTGGTTATATCTTTAAGCCGATTTTTGGGGTATGATATTCATCGCCCCATCCTGCAACGAGTCGGCAACCGCTACCGCTTTATCCATCGCCTCGTGCAAGAACACTTCGCCAACCTAGAAATCCAGAAAGAGTAAAGCCACATCAAACAAAACCCGTTCTCAAACGCCCATTTAAATCGCCCTGTATCCTCAACCCCAGAAAACGATGAACCCAACTCAATATCAACTCTCCCTCAGCTTTGAACCAGTGGTGAGCCTCGTCAACCAACTACCGGAGGCTGACACATTAAAACTCAGTCAAGCCTTATCCAAAAACTTGCTAGATAGCAAACTGACTCATCTTCTCCAATGCTTCAAAACTGATGAACTCTCCAGTTTCAGGGACAAACCAGAGTTTTGATAGAAACCCGGTTTCTGAGTCCCCACTTTCAAGCGAATCAACCCGGTTGAGCAAATAGAAAGTATAATCAAAACATCACCTACAAACTGAATCAAAAACCGATGTCTAATTACCAAGAAATTCTGCATCAAGCTCAAACTCTAACTTCAGATGAGCAAAAACTTCTGTTAAAAGAACTAGCCACCCTAGTTTCTCAGGGTGAACCCTCTCAAGAGGTGCAAAATACTACCGAATCACCCCGACTCAACTTGAATCGATGGCGTGGGTTTCTACCCAAGCGCGTCGATGCTCTGAAATTTCAATTAAAAATTAGACAAGAATGGGATGCCGAATAAATACCTTCTCGATACTAATATCCTGATTTATTATTTTAATAATCAGCCCGAAGTTCAGGATGTATTTGAGGAAATTGACAGCCGACAAGCAGAGGGATTTTACTGTCCAATTACTTGGGTTGAGTTGCTTTGTTACCCGGGTCTAACCGAAGACCAAGCCAATGAAATGCGAGAGTTTTTAAGGCTAATTAACTGCGTATCCTTGACCGAAGCGGTTTTAGATACTGCGGCGATAATTAGACGAAATTATCGCTTAAAACTGGCTGATGGTATCATTGCCGCTTGTGCTTTTGTCACCGGATGTATTTTGGTCACTCGCAACGTTGATGATTTTAAGCGCATTGACGGGTTAAGTTTATGGAATCCATTTGATAAGTGATGTCTTCCAGAAACCCGGTTTCTGGAAATTTGGCTACAATAGTAGTCACCCCCTTAGCCCATCCTCAACTTAAATCAGTTTAAGGAGAAGTTGGCATCAATCAGGTATAATTAGATATTAATCACAAATCAGAGGGATTCATGCTGAACATACAACTAGACCCCGAAACCGAAGCCCGTTTAGTGGAAATTTTAGCCAAGGAAAAAACGACCAGTGATGAATTGATTAAACGTTTGGTTAAAGAACGCTGGTTGAGTTTATAACCCCGCCAAACGATTGTCGAAAGACGTGGGGGACATCCTGAACATCTGTTAGAAGATGCGCCACCTGATTTGTCCGAACGGGCTAATCGCAAAAAGGCGATCGCTGATTATTTGAAAAAGAAACATCCTCAATACGATTTGCTATGACCTAATATCCTGTAATTATTGGATATAAACGAGTGAAATTAGCCGTAAAAACTGAAGGGAAAAATCATGCCCATTATTAGGATTTCTAAGCAATATTTAATTGACCAAAATGAGGAATTTATTACCGTGGACGTGCCTGTTTCAGTGGTAGCCCTCTGGCAACGGGATTATGCCAAGGTTGCCAAAGCCAAGGGATTGCTAAAAGATAAGCGAGATAAAATGCGGGCTCATCTCGACACAATGCGTCAAGAGTGGGAGCGGTGAAATATCTCTACGACACCAACATCTTTATTGACTACTTGGCTGAAGAAACAGCAATATTGCCATTTTTCTCA
Organism: Phormidium yuhuli AB48; assembly: GCF_023983615.1. Classification (GTDB taxonomy): domain Bacteria; phylum Cyanobacteriota; class Cyanobacteriia; order Cyanobacteriales; family Geitlerinemataceae; genus Sodalinema; species Sodalinema yuhuli. The sequence continues at coordinate 1,831,695 of NZ_CP098611.1, forward strand.
GAATCATTTCTCAGACAAAATGAAGTGATTATTTCCTGCATTGTGCGAATTGAGTTGCTGAGTTTCCCAGAATTATCCAATGAGGAAGAAGCGGTCATTACTGATTTGTTGATGCAGTTTGAACAAGTCCCCCTACTGCCCCAAATTGAAGATCGCACCATTCAATTACGGCGACATCACCGCCTCAAACTTCCCGATGCCCTGATTGCGGCAACTGCATTACACGGCTCTGCTTGTGTGATGACTAGAAATGTGGATGATTTCAAGCGCGTGCTTGATTTAACATTGTGCAATCCCTTTGAAGAGGTGAAGGAGGGTAATGATACAGATTAACTATTCCCCACCCAACTGCACCGCCAAATCACAGCGCCGCAAAACCCGCCAATATCTGGAAAAAATCGCCGCCCAAGCCAAGGACAACTGGGTCAAAATTGCCCAACAGGAGCTCACCCAGCAACGCTACCCCGACCTGCGAGAAGCCCAACTCGACCAATTCCTTACCCCCCAAGAATACCAACTCACCCAACAAGGCAACCTCACCGCTACCGAATGGGGTGATATTTTTATCCGCCTCAACATGGCAGCCTGTAAAAGGGGAAACCTCACCCAGCAACAGGCATTTTTTACCGATATTTCCGGCAGGATTGATTCCGGTTTTGCAGAAGTCTGTCAACGGTTGGGGGTGATGGAAACCCAGATAACTCAGTTGTTGCAAGGTCTGGAAAGCACCCTCGAAAGTTTGGTGGCAGAAATTCGATCGCATTTTGATGCCGCTAACCCCCATCTTTCCTTAGCAGAATGGCGACCCATTGCCGAGTTAATGCTGGCTGAACGACAGGCATTAACGGCTAATCCGGCATTTAAGCGGGTGGATGTCTATGTGCCGTTGGCATTGGTGGAACGTCGCCAAGTTAAGGAACGGAAACCGGGGCTAAGTCGGGAAAATCCAGAGCAAGAACGGGAAGAAGAGAGCATGACTCCCATCGCCGAGGATGAGTTTTTCGATCGGGTTTTGCGGCAGGGGAAAAGTCCGAAAAGTCAGGGGCGACGGATTGCGGTGATTGGCGAACCGGGGTCAGGAAAAACGACGCGATTACAGGCGATCGCCGATTGGATCTTGGCAGAACATCTCGGCATCCCGATTTGGATTGAGTTGGCACAATTTACCGAACTGACTCTGGTGGATTATCTGGAAAAGTGGCTCAAGTCGGCGGGAGTTGAAGGGGCAATGTCTTCTCTGCAAGACCATAAAGAGTATCTCTGGTTATTGATGGATGGCGAGTATGAAAGGGTAGCTCGGATTGAACAGCCCCAGGTGTCCCAGTTATTAACCGGGTGGGTGGGGTTAGGACGGGCAATTATTACCTGTCGGGTGAATGTCTGGGAAGCCGATCAAAATGCCTTTTCGGGGTTTGATGTGTATCGTAATTTACCCTTTGAGGCGGAGCAGATGGAAACCTTTATCCGGCGATTTTTTGCCCAGAGTGATTAAAATAAGAAAAACCCAACCTTTTACCCTGATGCTAGTTCATCCTTCTCTCCCTCCCCTTCATCATCTCCCTGATTCGTTACCCCTGGATGGGGCCGTGCGAATTGAGTTAGAATCCGGTGTCCCTATTTTTCGGGCATCGGCAACCGTGCAGAATCGGATTCTCATGTTGTTGGAAAAACAGCAACTTGAAGCCTTAACTGAGGCAGAAGAACAAGAGTTAGATGCCTACGAGGAAATTGATGATTATTTAAGTTTTGTCAATCGCACGATTCGTAATTTGGCCTTTGCGCCTAATTCGTAAGGTTAAATAAAATGGCTCGTCCCTGGATTTCTGAACAGATACAAGCAACGGTTAGGCAACGCGCCAAAGGGCTGTGTGAATATTGTCATGCTTCAGAACAGTGGCAATATGTACAATTTACCATCGATCACATTATTCCTTTAGCAGAAGGGGGTTCTAGCGATCTGAATAATTTGGCGCTGGCCTGTTTTCACTGCAATCGTCGGAAAGGACGCTATCAAGATGCGATCGATCCAGAATCAGGGCAAACGGTCGCTTTATTTAATCCCAGACAGGATCGATGGCTGGATCATTTTCGCTGGTCTGACGATTGTTTAAGGATTATGGGCATGACTCCCACTGGACGAGCAACGGTGGCAGCACTAGCCTTGAATCGGGAACGCATCCTGGCCATTCGAGCCGCCGATTACGAAATTGGGCGACACCCACCCTTGGACGATAGATAAGTTCAGCAGTTGTTTACCCGGACTGAATCTATAATGAGGGTTAGATTTTGGATGTCCGTTATGTCCCTTGTCACCCCCACAGGAAACTCGGTTTCTCGGCATTTAGCTACAATAGGATGAGTTGGCGTCAATCAGGTAGAGTTAGACATCAATCATAAATCAGAGGGATTCATGCTGAACATACAACTAGACCCCGAAACCGAAGCCCGTTTAGTGGAAATTTTAGCCAGGGAAAAAACGACTAGCGATGAATTGATTAAATGCTTGGTTCAAGAACGCTGGTTAAGTTTACAACCCCGCAGAAACATTGTCGAAAGACGTGGGGGACATCCTGAACATCTGTTAGAAGATGCGCCGCCTGATTTGTCCGAAAGGGCTAATCGCAAAAAGGCGATCGCTGATTATTTGCAAAAGAAACATCCTCAATACGATTTGCAATGACCGACTATCTCGTAAGTCTGGTAGATAGTGGAATTCTAGTCGCTTACTACAGACATCAATTAATAAAAATAAGTTTATCTCTACAAATTGTGATTATTTCTGTAATCTTGACCAATTGGCAGGAATTTATGAATTTAATTAAAAACAGTAATAGAACTGATGATTTAAACAGTAAAGCACTGATTAACACATTAGTATCAATGACAAATCTACGGGTCATTGTCATCGTCTAAAATATTTTGTAAAATTTCTGGTGTTAAGCCTCATTGTTGTGCTTTGTCTGAAACTTCTGCCATCACCTCAGTTAAACGCTTGTCGTATAAGTTTTCTCGTAAAAAAAACTGAACAATATGACTTAACTGTTTTTGGATTTCCGGGTTAGCCTGTTCAAATGCCGCCTTAATCTCTTCATCAACCTGAAGAATAATACTAGCCATGGTTTTCTTGTCGATTGGCAATTCAGGATTTGACCCAATTCTAGCAGCACATCACGCACCGCTTTAGCCATCCCCCCGTTACAGTAATTGTCCCCTAACCCCTCGCGCTCGTGGCGACTGTAGCCATACCTAGAAAGGGAGCCAGATTTTCTCTCCATATCGCGATCGCCCCTTGACAATTCATTATGCCACTAGATCATTTAGGCGATCGCCTGGTTGAGAAACCGAGTGTCTTGAACACCCGGTTTCTGGGATGTTGAGCCAAAGTGGTGGGGAAGGTCGTCGCCACAGTCATGGCCGTCCCCGCATCCACCAACAATAGACCAGCGTCAGCAGCAACCAGCCTGAAACCCGATAGGTCCCCATCTCACAAACTCGAACCGGAGGAGTCGGCACTGGGTTGTTGGGAATCTCCATCACCGCATTAACATAGGGTTCCACGAAATTCCCATAAGCGTCTTCTAAGGCTTGCCGTTGTTTGAATTTGTCTTGTAGATTAGCCATGACTGACCTCATTTGTGTCTCTGAGGTCAGTGTTTTTTTGGGCTTTAGCCCAATCCAACCAACTGGTTAAATCCTGAAACCCTTGCTACAATGGCTTTATCTGGTTTGGGCAACCCTCCCGTTTGGGCAAGTTTCCCCAAACCAGCAGCCGTTTGGGACTGAGGGTCGTCAGGGTGGGAAAATCGGGTCAGCCTTTCAAAAAAAGCCGCAAGTATGGAGAAAGCGCGGAGGACTTGCAAGACCGTCTGGATTTCGTGGCGGCGTTGCTGGCTTTGGCTGATGAGGAAATCACGATTCCCCCAGACTCACTCAAGGCACAGTTCAAACTGGAGTGGGTGAAAGAAGACGAGTTGAGGGTGTCTGGCATCATTGAGCAAAAACAGCGCAATGGACAGATTAAGCGGATAGAAAAGGGGATTACTAAGAAGGATTTAGGGGTTTTGTTAGAAACCTATCGCCGGAACCCGATTTTGGAAGCGGTGAGGGATAAACTGATTCAAAATGCCCTGGATTGCCTTCGAGATTTGGGGATTCTGAAGGAGCATGAATCAGCCAAAAATCAAGGATATTGGAAGTTTTCACTCCATCTCAGCCATCAAACGAAGAGAGAAGAGAACCTACAGGTTATTCGAGATAAATGGAAAGAAGCCTTTGGGAACCTGCCTGAAATTCACCATCCTCCCCAACTCACGGCAACGCTCAATCGCTGCATTTTAGGACTCAAAGGCGACTATCAACAGGCGCAACAGAAACTCACGGAAATTACCACTACCCTGCAAAACCGCCTCAAGGATAAAACCCTCTCGATTACCAAAGTTGAGGAAGGCAGTATTATCCTGATTGTGGAGAGTTCCCAAACGGGGTATGAGCAACTTAAAACCCTGATTAACACAAAAATTGGGAAGTTTCAGGTAGAATATGTCATTGATGAATGGCAAGATATTTGCCGTCGGATGTTACTGGACCGGAAACCGTTAAGCAGTAATACGGTTATCGGTCAGGTTTATGGCGATCGCAATTTAATTGATGAGGATTTATTTGTCGATTTAGCCCTGGTGAAACCGAAACGGAGTAAGAACCCAAAACACCCCCAAGATATTGACCCCGAAAAAGGTTCCGACTTGTACAATCGGGAGGAAGTGGAGAAACGGTTTGCTTACCGAGAGTTTCTCGACGAAGTGATTGGTCAACGCACCGAGAAACGTCTGGCGATTATTGGGGAACCGGGGGCGGGAAAAACGACGTTACTCCAGAAATTAGCCTTTTGGTTATTACAAGAAACCGATGATTTAGTGGTTTGGGTATCCTTGGCAGAATTGGGCAGTCAACCCCTGGGAGAGTATTTAGAGCAAAAATGGCTCACCGAGGCATTGAGGCAGTCCAGAGCGGAAATTAAAGCGGACTGGGGGAATAAATTTGAGGGGGGTGCAGTCTGGTTACTGTTGGATGGCTTGGATGAGATGAGCCAGACGGACCTACAGGGGTTAAATTTCCGAGGTTGGGTGACGGATGCGCGGATGATTGTCACCTGTCGCTTGAATTTGTGGCAAGGGAACCCCAGCCAGTTACAGGGGTTTCAAACCTATCTCACCCAACCCTTTCAGGATGAACAAATGCAGGAGTTTATCCGGCGCTGGTTTCGGGGGTTGGTGGCGGAGGGTGAGGATGTCCAGTTAGCGGAATCCTTGTGGTCAGAATTGCAAGAGTCGGGGAAAGAACGGATTAAGGATTTATGCCGCAATCCCCTGCGGTTAACGTTGTTATGTGCGACTTGGAAGGTGGAGGATGCGCTACCGGAAACGATGGCGGACTTGTATGCGGGGTTTGTGGAGTCGGTCTATGGGTGGAAGGAAACCGCTTTTCCGGTGACGGAGGAGGAAAAGGAACAGTTAAATGCGGCTTTGGGAGAGTTGGCGAAGGCATCCCTAGAGGGGGAAACGAGTCGATTTCGGTTAACTCATCGGTTGGTGTGTGAGCATTTGGGGAAACCGAAGGCAAAGGGGTCGTTGTTTCCTCTGGCGTTAAAGTTAGGTTGGTTGAATGAGGTGGGGGTGGCGGCGGAAAATCCCCGTGAGAAGGTGTATGGGTTTTATCATGCGACGTTTCAGGAGTATTTTGCGGCGTTGGCGGTGGAGGATTGGGATTATTTTCTGCCTCGGAATCATATAGATTGTCCGGTGGAGGGGAAGCGGTATCGGATTTTTGAGCCACAGTGGAAGCAGGTGATTTTGTTGTGGTTGGGGCGTTGGGATATTGTGGATGAGGAGAAGGAGGGGTTTATTCGTGGGTTGGTTGAGTTTAAGGATGGAGTCAGGGATTTTTATGAATATCAATCCTATTTTCTAGCGGCTGCTGCGATTAATGAGTTTAAGACTTGTTCTATAGCGGCTGAGATTGTGCGGCAGTTGGTAAAGTGGGGTTTTGGTTATTTTAATATTGAAAAACAGGAATGGCGAACTTTTATCTACCCGATAAAAGAAAGGGCGAGAAAGGCAATACCTGAAACGATTCGGCGGCTGGCGATTTCAGAACTGAGTGCAATTGTTGGCAATTGCCCAGAAGAATCTACCCGTAGGCAGGTGGCTGAGAGTCTAGGGGAAATCGACCCAGGCAACTCACAAGCGATTTCGGTGTTAGTCAATCTGATCGCCACCACTGATAATGAAGATCTCCGGTGTTGCGCAGCAGAGAGTTTAGGGAAAATCGACCCAGGCAACCTAGCGGCGATAACGGCGTTGGTCAATCTTATCGCCACTGCTCAGACATGTGTAATGACGCAGATGGATGCGGCAGAGATTTTAGGGGAAATCGGACAAGGCAACCCAGATGCGATCACAGCATTGGTCAATCTGATCGCCACCACAGAGAATAAAGATATCCGGAGAAATGCGGCAGAGAGTTTAGGGAAAATCGGACAAGGCAACCCAGATGCGATCGCAGCATTGGTTAATCTGAGCACCACTACTGAGGATGAATCTACCCAGAGCTGCGCAGTAGGGAGTTTAAGGCGAATCGACCCAGGCAACCCAAAAGCGATCGCAGCATTGGTCAATCTCATCGCCACTACTGAGGATGAATCTACCCGGAGCTGGGCAGCACAGAGGTTATGGGAAATCGACCCAGGCAACCCAGAGGCGATTGGAGTGTTGCTCAAAGTTATTGCCACTACTGAGAATCACAATACCCGGAGCTGGGCAGCATACAGTTTAGAACAAATTGGACAAGGCAACCCAGAGGTAATCGTGGCGGTGGTCAAAGTTATTGCCACCACAAAAAATGAAAAGACTCGGTTGCAGACGGCATATAGTTTAGGGAAAATCGACCCAGGGAATCCAGAGGCGATCGCCGTATGGCTCGAAGTTATCCGCACGACTGAAGATGAAATGACTCGGTTGCAGGCGGCATATAGTTTAGGGAGAATTGACCCAGGTAATCCAGAGGCGATCGCAGGGTTGCTCGAAATTATCCGCACAACTGAAGATGAAAAGACTCGGTTGCAGGCGGCATATAGTTTAGGGAGAATCGACCCAGGCAACCCAGAGGCGATCGCCGTATGGCTCGAAGTTATCCGCACGACTAAAGATGAAATGACTCGGTTGCAGGCAGCAAATAGTTTAGAGGAAATCGACCCAGAAAATACCAATGCCATCGCTGGGTGGCTTGAAATTCTCCGCACGACTGAGGATGAATATATCCCTGATCTAGCAGCAGAGAGTTTAGGGAGAATCCTCACCACCCGCCAACAATATGCAGGAGTCGTCACCGCATTAAAAAACTGCCTCGGCGATGAAGTTTACCAAAGCAACTATGACCAATTCCAGGAATGCTACAAACTCTTCTGGAACTGTGCCGAAAACCTCCCCTATCCCGAATTTTACCAAGCATGGCACAATCCCCCCACCACCCCCCATCCCGAAGTCACGGAACAAACCCCCCATAGCGGCGAACAAACTTTCTCCTCTCCCCTCACCTGGGAATCCCTGCAACACCTGCCCCTGTATTGCCTCAACGCCGACCTCCTCGCTGACGAAACCCACGAACGGGAAATCGCCCTCACCCTCAGCGAACTGATTTGGGAAATCACCTGTCCCGACGAAGACCCCCCGGAACCCGCCACCCCCGCAGAACTGCGCCGCCACCTCAAAACCCTAAAACGCCGTAACCTCCTCCCCCACGGTGCCATCCTCTTCGGTAGCGAAACCGTTTCCACCCCGACCCAACCCACCCCAGAACTCATGGCCTTTTGCCAAAAACTGACGGGGGTAATTGCGATCGCATTTCTCACCGAGGAACCCCTAGAAGCGCCCTTAAAAGGCTTTTCCCCCAATCAACCGAATTTGATATCTGCCATTGAAACCTGGTTAGGGGAGATTTAAGCAGCCACCAAGAAACCCGGTTTCCGAACCCTCACCCCAAGTTCTCAAATTCGCTAAAATATCAGCAAACCCTAGCCTTCAGCTAAAATATGGAATCAATTGTTAAATTTATTGTTTCTACTCCCCTAGGGTTCACCGTCCGCACCACCGAAAGCTACTGGCAAACACTGCTTATCAAGCATCCCGATATTACCCATTATGAAACTGAAATTCAGCAAACCCTTAATCAACCCGATGCCATTTACCAAAGTCAGCGCGATATTGATGTCTTGCTATTTTATCGCACCCTCAAAGCCAAAAGGTGGCTGGTTGCCGTTGCGCGGCGTTTAAATGGAGAGGGTTACTTGATTACAGCTTACCAAACTGATGCCATCAAAACAGGAGCAAAATTATGGCCCAAATAAAAGTCTTTTACGAACCCGAAACGGAACTCTTAACCATTTTTTGGCAATCTCCCCGCCCTAACCAAATTGCGACGGAACTTGGGAACGATATTATCCTGTTTAAAGATGGAGATACCAATGAACCCATTGGCATCGAAGTGTTATCCTATCGCCCTGGAGACGATCGCATTAGTGGCATCTCCCTGGAACTCGGTCAACAAACCCTGATTAAAACCTGAAAAAATCAACTGACCTCAAATCTAAGCGAAATTTACCTTCCTCACCGAGTAACCCCTAGAAGCGCCATGAAAAGGCTTTCCCCCCAATCAACCGAATCTGATATCGGCGATTGAAACCGGGTTAGAGGAGATTTGAAGAGCCGAAACTGTTACAATATTAGCAAACCTTAATCCCCAGCCCCAAAATACAATTCACCTTAAACATCCCAAGCAAAAACAATGCCCATCATTAAAATTCCCAAACAGTATTTAATCGACCAGAATGAAGAATTTATTACCGTGGATGTGCCTGTTTCAGTGGTAGCCCTCTGGCAACGGGATTATGCCAAGGTTGCCAAAGCCAAGGGATTGCTAAAAGATAAGCGAGACAAAATGCGGGCTCATCTCGACACAATGCGTCAAGAGTGGGAGCGGTGAAATATCTCTACGACACCAACATTTTTATTGACTACTTGGCTGAAGAACCAGCAATATTGCCATTTTTCTCAGAATCATTTCTCAGCAAAAATGAGGTGATTATTTCCTGCATTGTGCGAATTGAGTTGCTGAGTTTCCCAGAATTATCAAATGAAGAAGAAGCGGTCATTACTGATTTGTTGATGCAGTTTGAACAAGTCCCCCTACTGCCCCAAATTGAAGATCGCACCATTCAATTACGGCGACATCACCGCCTCAAACTTCCCGATGCCCTGATTGCGGCAACTGCATTGCACTACTCTGCTTGTGTGATGACTAGAAATGTGGATGATTTCAAGCGCGTGCCTGATTTAACACTGTGCAGTCCCTTTGAAGGTTTGAAGGAGGGTAATGATACAGATTAACTATTCCCCACCCAACTGCACCGCCAAATCATTTGCATCGATTTCTTGAAAAAAATAGGTTCCCCAGTTCCTACATAGAAACCCGGTGTCTGGGGTAAAATAATGACAGTATTCTTGCCGAAGCGGGAAGTGTTTGGGTCCCAATCTTGGCCTCTTTTTTAGAATTTGATATGGATTGTTATCCCTCTTTTATGTTTGATGTCAATCGAAATAACACAATCATAACCAGTCTTTATAATACTATTCATCCTAGCAGGTGTTATTTTTGGTTATGTTTTTAAGCTCCAAAACTCCGGACAGTTTTTGAAAGAGGACGGTAGAATGCGGGTTTCAGCCCTCTTCCACAGTGATCTAGCCAACGAGAAACCAAGGGTTTCAGCGCTTGCCCAGAAAAATGTCTGGACTATTGGATGAAGAGACGCGCATTGAGGTTGCCTTTTGTTTAGGGAAAATCGACCCAGGCAATCAAACGGCGATCTCTAACGCGGACCTCCTCGCTAACGAAACCCGCGAACGGGAAATCGCCCTAAAAGGCTTTCCCCCCAATCAACGGAATCTGATATCGGCGAGTGAAACCTGGTTAGGGGAGATTTAAGCAGCCACCCAGAAACCTGGTTTCTGACCCTTGGCGGCAAAATTAGCTAAAATGTCAACAACCCCTAGCCACCAACTAAAAAATGACTCAAACTCTTGATATTACCGGACTCACCCCAGAACAAATCGAGCAAATTCAGAAGATAATAGAAACGTTTAAGACTATTAATCAACAGCAGAACCAATCAGCGACAGAAAATCTATCAGACTCAGACTTGAATTCCTTGTTTTTTGCCAGCGAAATTCTCCAGCCCTTTAATCGGACGATGCTTTATGGTAACAGAAGCTAAACGAATTTATCTGGATACGAATATCCTCGCTTATGTTGCTAAAAAGCCCCTCAACATCAAGCCGCTTTAGAAATATTTAGACCCACCGAAAGGGAAATTTTGTGTGTCTCATCGCAGGTTTTAGCGGAATTTTACTCCTATATTACTAATCCGGCTATTTTAGCCACGCCTTGACAGCCAACGGAAGCAATTATCCGCATTAACCGGATTTGTCAGATGCTCCATATCTGCTTGCTTTCAACTCCGGTGGATTTGTTTGAACGTTGGCTCGGTTTATTAGCAGAAAGACCTGTAAGCAATGGAGGTGTTTTTGATTTACTGCACATTAAAATTATGTTATTTCATGATGTCACCACAATCTATACGTTTAACATCAAGGACTTTTCTTGGTGTTCTCAAATTGAGGCGATCGCTCCAAGTCACCGTTAATCAACTCACCCAGGAGAATCGCTTTTTGCCAAAAACTGACGGGGGTAATTGCGATCGCGAAGCGTTGACCTAGGAGAATCGCATTTCTCACCGACGACCCCCTAGAAGCCCCATTAAAAGGCTTTCCCCCCAATCAACTGAATCTGATATCGGCCATTGAAACCTGGTTAGGGGAGATTTGAGGAGTGGCATTTTTTAGGTTAGAAGAAGGTTAGATGAGATTTAAAAATTAGTTATTGTCAGGTCGAAAGCGTAAACGATTAAGGCTTGTCACCGTTGCAATTGTCTCAAAATCCCGGTCATTATGAATTAATATCAACTGATGTGCGATCGCCAGTTGAGCAATACAACAATCAATACTACTTCTAACCGTTAATCCCTGTCGTTGTAAATCGTAATAAATTCGGGCGGCCGCGACCCAAGTATTAGGAGTGGGTTCGATATAGTCTTGGTCTTGCAGATAGGTTTCTAATAACCTCCACTCCCGTTCATCTCGGCAATCTTGCAACAGTTCCATCTGAGTGAATCGGCTCAAAAAAATCGGCTGCTCATTAATTAATAATTGCTGACAAAGATTGACGGACGGTATCAGTCCTGTCTCGGAAGACAGAAATCCAAACTGATGTATCAATCAAAAACATTGCGGTTTTCTCGTAAGGCTTTATAATCGTAATCTGTTGAAAATTGAATTTGCCCGCTCAAATCGAGTAAATTTCGTTTTTTGCGGTTTTTGACTAACTCGGATAAAGCCAAGTTAATTAACTCTTGTTCTGTCTGAATCTTGGTTAAGTGCAATGCTTCTTTCACCAATTCTTCGTTAAGTTCGATGGACTTTTTCATTGCTAGTGATTGAGGTTATGTTCAGATTTATTGTCGTACAGATTTACTTACATTAACATTTTTCTGACTCAATGTACCCCTGATTTGGGAAATCACCTGTCCCGAGGAATACCCCCCCGGAACCCGCCACCCCGCCGGAAATGCGATCGCCACCTTAAGTTCCTCACCGACGACCCCCTAGAAGCCCCATTAAAAGGCTTTCCCCCCAATCAACGGAATCTGATATCCGCCATTGAAACCGGGTTAGGGGAGATTTAAGCAGCCAAGAAACCCGGTTTTTGACCCTGGGCGGCAAAATTAGCTAAAATGTCAGCAACCCCTAGCCCCTGACTAAACAATGACTCAAACTCTTGATGTCACTGGACTCACCCCAGAACAAATCGAGCAAATTCAGAAGATGATAGAAACCTTTAACACTATTAATCAACAGCAGAAACAAGGCGATCGCCCACTAATAACTGACTCCACCAGCCCCCTCACCCACGCTCAAAAAATAGTCAAAAAATATGCGGAAAATCGCAACCTAACAGAGGAACTGATTCAAGAACGCCGTCACGAGTCTATCCATGAGTAATGTCATCATGGATGCCTCTGCCATATTAGCATTTCTCAATCAAGAAAGCGGGAGTGAACAAATAACAGACTTGATTGAAAATGCAACGATTAGCACCATTAATTTATCGGAAGTTATTGCTAAATTTGCCGAAATTGGCATCTCAGAAACCGAGATTTTGCAAATTTTGTCCGACTTGAACTTAAAAAGTGTTCCCTTTGATGAACCGCAAGCTCAAATTGTGGGTATGCTACGACCCATGACTAAACCTCTAGGCTTATCCCTAGGCGATCGCGCTTGTCTAGCCCTGGGTCTTGTTCTCAATCAACCCGTGATTACCGCAGACCGCCAATGGAGTCAGTTAAATCTTAACCTCGAAATTCGAGTGATTCGGTAAAAAGGGTTTCCCCCCAATCAACCTCATCTGATATCCGCCATTGAAAGTTGGTTAGAGGAAATTAAGGAGTATTCGTAATTTCCACAATCATTTCTCCTTGCTGCAATTGCTCTAACGCATTCGGTAAAGTTGCTATTAACAATTATCGCAAGTTGCGGTTCGTGACATTGCCAAAAGTTAGCCACAAAATTTGAGGAGGTGTTCCTAAACGACATACCAAGTCAATGAAATCACTATCTTTCGTGATAATCACCATCTTTTCAGCCTATGCTGCTGCAAAAATCTCGATATCTTGAGCATCCCGTAAGCCTAAATCTCGCAATGGTCTGGCTTCTAAACCAAAGGTTTCTGTCAGCCAACTTGCCAATGTAGGGGGAAGTTGAGCATCGACCCAAATTTTCATGCGGTTAGTCTAGGAAAAGCAGTACGTCTTGCTGCAAAGACTAAACAGGCTTGAATATCTGCTAGTTCTAAGTCTGGAAAATCCTCTAGAATTTCAGAAATGTTAACATTTTCAGCTAACATTTCTAAAATATCGGTGACTCGAATTCGCATCCCGCGAATACAGGGACGACCCCCACATTGACCGGGATTTTGCGTAATTCGGTTCATTAATTCAGGAGTTAAAGTCATATTTTTAAGGCTGAATGTGTGATTATGCCTCATCAATTATAACCGATCGCGCTCCTCAATTCTTTCAGGAATCAGCGCTCACCTGCGAATCCCTGCAACACCTGCCCCTGTATTGCCTCAACGCCTATATCCTCGCTAACAAAACCCACAAATTAGGAAATCGCCTTCACCCGAGCGCGAACTGATTTGGGACATCACCTGTTCCGAGGAAGACCCCCCGGAACCCGCCACCCCCGCCGAACTGCGCCGCCACCTCAAAACCCTAAAACGCGCCCCACCTCTTCCCCCACATTGCCATCCTCTTCGGTCGCGAAACCGTTTCCACCCCGACCCAACCCACCCCAGAACTCATCGCCTTTTGCCAAAAACTGACCGGGGTAATCGCCATCGCCTTCCTCACCGACGACCCCCTAGAAGCGCCGTTAAACAGGTACGAGTCTTCTTTGAAGTCAGCAGAAGCATGTCTTCAAGAACTCAAAGCTCGTTTATGGGAGATTGAGGGGGGTAGCTCGGCTTCGGGGTAAAATCATCTGGCTTGATTTGCACTCATGGTTTTGTCGGGACAACATCTACTTTATGGTCATCGCCTCTTGGATTTTGAGCCGCCTTCGCCTGAAAAGGCGGCGTGGGGGATGTCTTCGCTACTGGCGATCGCTGGGACTAACTCTATTGCTGGTGCTGCTTCTGGGAAAGCTGGGATGGGGAACTCCCGAACCTCAATCCCCCCAGCTAGTCTTTGAGCAATGGCGATCGCACTATCAAAATCAAGCCTATGACGCTGCCTTAGAGACCCTAACCCCCCTTTTGGACTCGGAAAACATTTCTGGGGCCAACCGCGCTCTGGCGTACAATTATCGCGCTCTCACGCAACAAAAACAGGGGGATTGGCAGCAGGCCCAAAGAGCCATTGAGCGCGCTTGGCAATTGCTGGACCCCTCAGAACCCAGCACTCCCCCGAATCCAGAAACCCAACGCATCCTGGCGGCGATTCTCACCACCCGAGGTCAGATTGAGTTGGCCCTGGGCCAGCCAGACGCCGCCTATGAACGTTGGCGACAGGCGACGGACTATTATCGTGACTTAGGCTACGCCGAAGGGGTCACTGGGGGGATATTAAATCAGGCCCAGGCGTTGCAAGAGTTGGGGTTTACCGTTCGCGCCTGTGATACACTCCTGGCTCTGTCGTTCGCCAAGGGGGGAACCGCAATCCCCCAGAATCTCCGCTGTCAGCAGTTGCAGGGTCAATCCCCGCAACAAATCCGGGACTGGCTGGCTCAGATAACCCTGGAGACGCCGCCTCAACTCCAAATTCGCATTTTGCAAAGTTTGGGGACTCTGTTACAGGCCTTGGGAGATTTAGAGGCGGCTGAGGGAGTTTTACAGGAAGCCGCGGCCCGGGTGGGAGCGGATTCTCAGGAAATTTACCCCAGCTTGGCCCTGGATTTAGGGAATCTCTATGGTGCTAAAGCGAGACGCTATCAGCGATTGGGGATGTTTCAAACCCCCTTCCGAGAGGCTCGGGCCCGAAGTTTAGCCTATTATGCTCCCAGGACGGGACAAACCCCACAACAACGTCTGCGATCGCAACTCAATACACTACTCCTCTTGACGGCGTTGGACCTCAGTGGCGACAATCCCAACCCTGATCCTCAGGCCCGAGAGACGGTACAAACCCTTCTAAGCGAAATTCCTCGACAACTGGATCAGCTTCCCCTCAGTCGCCAACGGGTGTATGACCGTGTGAGTGTCGCCTGTGTCCTATTGAAGTGCGATTCTGGTTCCCGCAGGCTTCGCGAACAGCCCCCAGAACCACCGCATCTTCCCGATTGGGGGAGTTCTCCTCAAATGGTGGAACAACTCTTACAGCAGGCCCAGCAGGAGGCGGAACAGCTCGCCGATGACCGGGCCATCTCCTATGTCTGGGGTGCTTGGGGTCGTTTGGCTCAGGTGCAGGGGAACCTTTCTGAGGCTGAAGACTATACTCAGAAGGCGATTTCCCGAGGGGAGGCGTTGGGAGCTGATGAATTACTGTATCACTGGTATTGGCAACTGGCTCGGCTACAAACGGCTCAGGGGGTGTCGCCTCTGGCCGCCTATGAGCAAGCGTTTCAGAGTTTGAAGCGGTTACGGGCCAAGGTCATGAGCGAATACGCGACTGTACGGTTTTCCCTGGGAGAGCAGGTGGCTCCACTCTACCAAGAATATGCACAACGGCTGTTTGCCATTGAGGGGATGAGTCAAGGGGAGTTAAGGAAAGCCATTGAGGTGATGGATGCGTTGCAGGTGGCGGAAATCAATGACTTTTTTGGCTTGGCTTGTTTGGAGGTGCGATCGCGGGATTTACGGGAGTACCCCAATACGGCTGTCATCCATATTTTTACCTTTCCTGAACGCTTTGAGGTGATTTTGGAAGAAAGCGATGGAACTCTCAAACATCAGCGGGTGGAGTTCCCGGAGGATATTGCTACGTTTTTAGATTCCCTGCAACTGAGTCTGCGGGCGAATTTTGAGGATCAGGCGTCCTTAACTCGCCTCTATGATGCCTTGATTGCACCGCTGGAGGCGGATTTAGAGATTCTCCATCCCCAGCAACTGGTGTTTGTCTTGTATGGTCAAATTCGCCAGATTCCGATGGCGGCGCTTTATGATGGCCAGCATTATCTCATTGAAGCCTATCCCATTGCGATCGCCCCCAGTTTAGAACTCCTCGAACCCCGTGGCTTGGCGACTCCTCAACTGCGACTCTTGGCCGCCGGCCGGGAAAACTTTGAGACGCTCCTGGAGGCTATCGACGAGAACGCCTCCGCATTTCCCTGGCTCCCCTTGCAGGATTTACGTCATCTCAATCTCTATTTTGTGGAGGAGGAACTACGGGGAATTAGCAATTTTATCAGGAGTAAACTCTTGTTGGAAGAAGACTTTACCATTAAAGCGCTCAGCCAAGAGATTCACTCGTTGAACTATCCCATTGTCCATATTGCCAGTCATGGACAGTTTAGTAACTTTGCGGAAGATACCTTTATTTTAGCCGATCGCCCCTTGGTGATTCGTGAACTGGCGGATATCCTCAATATCCAAGATCCCACCCGACGCAATGATATTGAGCTATTGGTTCTGAGTGCCTGCGAGACGGCCCGGGAGAGCGATCGCGCGACCTTGGGGATGGCGGGAATTGCCGCGCGGGCCGGGGTTCGCACCATTATCGGCAGTTTTTGGGCCGTCGATGACCAGTCCACCGCTTTCCTGATGCAACGCTTCTATCAAGGCTTAAACGAGGCGCAAAATGACCATGAGACCATCAATAAAGCTGAGGCCCTCCGTCAGGCTCAAATCGCCATGATTCAGGGTGAGTTTGGCGAGGTTTACCGCGATCCCTATTTCTGGGCCCCCTTTGTCTTAATTGGCCATTGGAATTAAAGGGACGTTCTGAGCCGTTTTACCTTGACTCACAGGAGACTCCCAACTCTTGCGCCTGTTCCTGCAAGGGTTGCTGGACATTCAGATGGGTTAATTCCGGGTAGTGATGTTCATAGAGAGCCGCCAGACGACAATAGAGTTGTGGTTCATCGGGAGACTCGGCGATCGCCTCCGAGAGAAGAGCAATACTATTAGCAAAGGCTTGCTCCTGATTATACAGCTCCACCTTTGCCAAAACCGTCTCCAGCCAGCCCAAGTTCGCCGCCTCAACTTCCGAGAGACGGTCCTGTAAGGCCTCTTGTTGGGCCGAACTCATAACCACAAACTGAGATTCCCCCACCGCTTCCCCATTATGAGCGTCCACCGTCACCACCACTCGCGTTCCCGGCTGCAAAAACTCCCCCCGATACGTCAGGTGGTTTCCCGACACCTGAGTTCGCCAAGCATCTCCATCGTGACGGCGGCGTAGGGTGACCGTATACCGCTCAATATCCTCCGGTTCATACCAGCGCAACTCCAGGCGATCGCCCACAACTTGGGTTTGTCGAGGGGTAATGAGATGGGGAATGTTGCGGTTGACGAGGGGCCGAGGACAGCCACCGGGATCACAGGGGGGAGTCCGTCGTCGCGGTTCATCCTCCACCTCATCCACCGGTTCCGCAGCTGATAACGGGGACATCTCTTGTGGGACGACTCCCCCATGACTGGGGCCAGGATGACGAACCAGCAGCGTCCCCCCCCCGAGAAGCAACGTCACGGCTAACGAGATACAACCCTGGGTTAACCCTTGATACGTCTGACTCATTCCCCCTCTAATCCTCGCTCACGTAATTGCTGGTGAACCCTCGTTTTCCAGCGGATTTCTTCTGGTAAGTTATAGCGAATGTTATTGACGCAAGTCCAGCCATGATGGGCAAGCTCTGATGTTTCTAAATCAGGTGACTGTATCATAAGTTTTGCCATCAAGCAATGAGCGGCTCCTTCCTCGGGTTTTAAGGCAATGGCTCCTTGTAAATAGCTCCAGGATAATGAGAAGGATTCTTGTTCTAAAGCCGCCCAGCCTCGATTTTTAAGGATTGCATATTCTGTCCAAGGGTGATCCTCTTCAAGCAGCCGTTGGCATTGCAGCAAAAGTTGGCTGGCATCTTCAAACTTCCCTTGTACAATATATAAGCGGCTTAAGTTATTACAGCCAACAGCATTGTATAATAAAAGGGAGCGGCGATAGTGGTATTCTGCTTGTTGAGTTTCGCCCAGGTCTTGATATAAGTTCCCTAAATCTACATGAGCGCCGCTATGATTTGGAGAGACACGCAACGCCAAACTAAACCAGCGTTTCGCTTCGACCCAGGGACGCTCCACATCTGAGGGGGTCTCGATTTCCGCTTGCCCTTTTTGATGAAAATAGTTAGCTAAACTCGGTCGTAGCCAAATTTGTCCAACAATAAGACTAAAGAGGATTAAGGAAAGGCGAACACGATATTGACTAAAACCGGTCTTTGTCCAACGGGTAAGAGAGTTAAGGGAGGGCAATAAACGATTTGTTGTTAGGGATTTAGGGCTACTTGTTTGTGGGGGGGGTAAGTCTGGTTGAGTTTGAGTAAAGGTCTGCCAAGTTAGGGATAGGTTGGGACAGTTTTGGTAAATCATGGGTAACCAACTGGCGCAAGGGAACTGCCCTTCTAACCCCTGCAACTGCTCCCTAGCTCGCCGCACAGATTCCCGAAATGAGTTTCCTAGGGAAAATTGCGCGAGAAAGGATTTTAGAAAGGTTTGAGCTACCTGATCGGGGACTAATTCCCGCATAATAATCGCGATAGGGATTTGCCAATCTTCGATTTTTTGGACTAATCCTAACCCATCGCAGGAGTTGAAAATTGCTAACGTTAAGCCCCGTTTAACGGCTTCTTGAAAGCCATAGCTGAGGTCGGAAATTTCTAGTGCTTCTTGGGGATTGATATAAATTTTGCCGGTGTCATCTTGGGTTTCACTATGACCGGCGAAAAAAATAATATGCCATGAGTCTTGCCAGAGTTTATGGTTAATCTCGTGACGGGAGGGTTCAACGAGAAATTCTATTTGTGTCTGGGGAAGGCTTTCTAAAAATTGGCGATCGCACTGGGTGTTAATTCCCTGAGCGTGACCCAGAATGGCCAAAATTTTGACGATTGCGTCGGGGGAGGGTTGGGGAAAATAGGGAGGGGAGGCAACTAATGAGCCAAAGGAGACTTCGGTTTTTTGATAATTTTGAGAAAAACTCCATAAGTGCCAGGGGAGTTTTTTGATTTCGGGGCGATCGCAACGAATCAGTAGTTCAATGGATTCAGTTTTGCTGAGTTCTTCTCGTAAACACAAATCGAGGCTATAAAATTCGGGAGACTGAAGCCAGCGACGAAAGAGATGAGCCACCTGTCGAGCGGATTGCTGACAGGCAACGAAACGTCCTTCATGATGGCTGGCAAAACAGTTTTTGGGCTTGATGCGATAGCTGCCAAGGGGACCCAACTCCGGGGTAGGGAGGGGTTCTGGGGAGGGGAGGCTACGGATATAGGGTGCGCCAATGGAGCGATACTGATGTTGCCAATGCTGCTGTAGTTGCTGGGCTAGGGTAGGATTGGCGGGGAGATAGCCCATCTTTTCTACCCGAGGTAATTGGTCGTTGACTCCAATTTCTAGGAAGACCTTAAACCCATGATGCGCCAAGTCTCCATCTAGTTTGAGGACAACACGATTGTTGGGAGTTGTCATGGCAATCACCAAGGCACAAACCCCTTCATTTTAGACCAATGACGGGGTTTGCGAGGGGAAGTGGCTTTAGTTGTCCCCAGGGGCGATCGCCCCTGGGCGCTATGGGGCCAGATTAGGCGTTCAACAATTGGATATTGCTGAATGTAAAGACTTCTGGGGTGTCACGATCGGCACTATGGATGGTGCGTTTGCTGAGAATCCAGTAATCGCCGACTTGGGTGTATTCATCCTCAAAGTCACTTTTCGCCCCTTTCTGTTCCCCGGTTTTGGGATCGTGATAGACGGAATCATAGCGATGGGAGAGATAGCCTTCGCCGGTTTTGTGGCTGCTTTGGGTATGGATGGTGACAACAACGCCGTGAATATGGCGGTGAACCATGCAGACTTCATTGTCCCGCAGTTGGTAGCGATCGCCCTCGCCTTTTCCTCCGATGTTAATCCCCACCGCGCCGCTGTCGTCGCGATCGCCATAGCTAAAGGTATTCTCGCCATGAACCGACTCAAACTCACGACGCACGCGGTGGATGGCGGTTTCCCAGAGTTGGCCATGAATGGCTTTCTGAACCGTGTCATCCTCGACATCGTGAACCTCGGCTTTCATGTCGGCGCCGACTTTGGCTTTCCCGGTGACGACGGTATCGCCGTTCTCATAGGTGACATCCGCCGTGTAGCCGGGGAAGTTTGCATCCCAGGTATAGCGATTTTCGTAGGCGCTGCGGAAGAGTTCCCGAGCAGAGACTTGGGTAGCTGTCATAGTTGATTGCCTTAATGGTGAATTGTCTTCTTTCCAGGATAGGCGGTTTCGGCGTTTGACCCCAAGGGAGGGTTTCCCGAGACTGGGGGGTTCGGTTGTTCGGCGTTGGCGGGAAGGAATGACGGTAGAACCGGTCGTCAACCTGACTGAGTGACTATGGAATCCACTTCGGGTTGAGCGGGACAAAATAGGGGTAATGATAGTGATGTCAGGGCGATCGCACCACCGTTGAACGGGCAAACCCGCCTCTCGATCGCAAACTGCACCCAACCCCCTAATTTGTCAATGAGTCCACCAGACCTTGACCCAAGTCGAACAGGTTTTGATACCATGAAATAGACATTTATAGATTCTAATTACCGAATTCAAACTATAATAAATATAACCACAAAAACAAATTAAATGTACGACAATATTTGTAAGTTTTTGGCAGAGACCTTTCCCGATGATGTTGCAACTTGGTTGTTAGGGCGTTCCGTTCAACTGAGTCAATTAAGTCCCAAAGAACTCTCCAATGAGCCAATTCGAGCGGATGCCCTAATTCTCCAACAGTCCGAAGACTTAGTACTTCATAGCGAGTTTCAAACCCAGCCATCCGAAGAAGTTCCCTTTCGGATGGCAGACTATCGCTTGCGGGGATATCGACGTTTTCCCCACAAGCGCATGATTCAAGTGGTAGTATACCTGAAACCTAGTAATTCTCCTTTGGTTTACCAAAATTATTTTCACATAGAGGGATTGCAATGTCAATTTCGGGTCATTCGCCTTTGGGAACAACCGAAAGACCTTTTTCTCCAATCTCCTGGCTTGTTGCCTTTTGCGGTTTTGAGTGATACAGACAACCGCTCCCAAGTTTTGAACCAAGTCGCCGAAGAACTTGATAAAATAGAAGACAGACGAACCCGCAGCAACCTGGCCGCCGCCACGGGAGTTTTAGCTGGGTTAGTCCTGGATGACGGTCTGATTCGTCAAATTATTAGGAGAGATGTCATGAGAGAATCAGTGGTCTATCAAGAAATTCTCCGGGAAGGAGAGTTAATTGGTGAACAACGGGGTGAACAACGGGGAATCCTCGCGGGGAAACAGCAAGTGGCTATCAATCTTCTCCGTCAAGGAATGACAGTCGAACAGGTTGTAACTGTGACGGAGTTACCTCGGGATGTGGTCCAGAAACTTCGGGATGACAATGGTTAAATAGTTCTGGGTAAGTCGCTAACGCCTGTTCCTGGTGACGCTCGGAGTCAAGACTAAGGGGAAATCCGGTCAGCCTTCTGGGTTCCCCCTCAGCCAACAGCAACTCTTATTGGTATCTTGGGAGAGATGATGGTTATGTCAGGGCGATCGCACCACCGTTGAACGGGCAAACCCTCCTCACCGGCACCCCCTGGCGTTTCGAGAAGGCACAATAGTAGATAGGAGCTAGACATGACACTTAACGAACTCTTACCAGCCATTCATCAACTCAACCCGACCGATAAGCAAAAACTGTTCGAGCTTCTCGATCGCGAACTGCACCCAACCCCCCCACCACCCGCTCCAGAACTCCAACCCGCTAACTTTCCCAACGAGGGCCAGTGGCTGGTTGCTGTCTTTGATCGACACTTCAGGGCGATCGCACCGGGCGAAATGGCGATCGCACCACGGGAACCCATTTGATACTACACCTTACACTGAATCTACTAGGATGAAACAGTGTTGAGTCGTACAGACAACCGTTCCCAAGTTTTGAACCAAGTCGCCGAAGAACTTGATAAAATAGAAGACAGACGAACCCGCAGCAACCTGGCCGCCGCCACGGGAGTTTTAGCTGGGTTAGTCCTGGATGACGGTCTGATTCGTCAAATTATTAGGAGAGATGTCATGAGAGAATCAGTGGTCTATCAAGAAATTCTCCGGGAAGGAGAGTTAATTGGTGAACAACGGGGTGAACAACGGGGTGAACAACGGGGAATCCTCGCGGGGAAACAGCAAGTGGCTATCAATCTTCTGCGCCAAGGAATGACAGTCGAACAGGTTGTAACTGTGACGGAGTTACCTCGGGATGTGGTGGAGAAACTGCGGGATGATAACGGTTAGATTGTCCGGGCTAAGTCGCTAACGCCTGTTCCTGGGGAGGCTCGGAGTCGAGACTAAGGGGAAATCCGGTCAGCCTTCTGGGTTCCCCCTCAGCCAATAGCAACTCTTATTGGTATCTTGGGAGAGTGGTCTCTCCTTTACCCGAGACGGTTAACCCTGATGAACCCCTCTCACCTGCTCAAACTCAATCAAGGACTCCTGGCTCGAACGGCTCTCTTAGGCTTGGGAGCCATTGTCACTGGGGGGTTAAGCAGCCCCGTCGCCGCAATTGGGGAGAATGTCAGCTATGGCCTGACTACCAATAATCTGGGGACGTTACTGGATAAATTCCGCAACAGTGGCAGTATCTTACGCAACCAAGATATCGCCAAAGCCGCTGGCCGCACCGTGGCCAAGACCTTGGAGGAGCAAGTTAGCCCCCACTACCCCGAGATTCAAACTCGGTTAGACGATTTCGCCGCTAAAATCGAGGACTATTGGCTGCAATGGGCCGAAGAAACGACAAGCCTCAACCTGTTTGAAACCCTCCAGGAAGACCAACTCTATCAGATTTTCAGCCAACAACCGGAGCAGTTTAGCCAGTATCAGGTCCTGCCGGAAGCGGAATGGCGGGAAGTGGTCACCTGGTTATTTCAACAGGGATGCGAGAACCGGGTGTTGCTGGATGATGTGGAGAGTTATCAAGATGTCATCGCTAATTTGGCAGCGGAATTAGCCACCAACTTCAATAAACACCTGCGCCAAGTCCTGAAAGACGATGCCAACAACGGCGGGAAAGCGTTTGTGGGGATGTTGTTTGACCTGCATGGGGCGACCTTGGCACAAATTGCCGAAATTCGGGAGGTTTTACCCCAACTCGCCACTCGTCAGGATATACGCCGGGTATTGGCGGCCATTTCCCAATTACAACACCCGAACCCCCCCGCACCCCCCACCCCTTGGCACGGTTTAGGGGCTGTGGATACGGTTCCCCAACCTCCCCCTCATTTTCTCCCCCGTCCTGAAGATATGGCGGCTTTAAAACAACGACTGTTGACCCCCAACCATCAAACCCTAGTAATGACGGGACAGGGGCAGAAAGTGGGGGTGCAGGGGATGGGAGGACTCGGGAAAACCGTGTTAGCGGCAGCCTTAGCCCGGGATAACGAGGTGCGGCGACAGTTTCCCGATGGGATTATCTGGCTGACGGTGGGGACTAACCCGGACTGTCTCGCCCTGTATCAACGCCTTGCCAACACCTTGGGGGAAACCAACGCCTATCTGGAAGGAGAACCCCAGTGGAATGCCTATCTCTCCAATCTGTTGCGGGAGAAACGCTGTTTATTGGTTCTCGATGATGTCTGGTCACAACGGGAAGCCGAGCGATTTGTGGCGGTGTTGGGGCCGGACTGTCGCCTGTTGCTGACGACGCGGGATGCCCGGTTAATTGCCGGGTTGGGGGCCAATGGCTATGAGTTGGGGATGCTGGATGAGACCCAAGCGCGACAATTATTAGCCAATTGGGCGAGAGTCCCTGTCGAAATGTTACCCCCAGAAGCCGAGGCGGTGCGGAAACATTGCGGAAATTTGCCCTTAGCCTTGGCTTTGGCTGGGGCGCAAATTGGCATGGGCAACAGTTGGGCGGATTTGCTGACGGCCTTGGATGCGGCGGATTTACACTTTCTCGACCATCCCTATGGCAGTATTTATAAAGTCATCAAAACCAGTGTGGATCAGTTAGCCGCACCCTTGCAACAGGCTTATTTAGAGTTAGGGATTGTGGCAGCGGATGTGCAAGTGTCCGAGGCGGCGTTAGTCAAGTTGTGGGGACGGCGGGGGGATATGCCGGACTATCGGTTGCGGCAGTGGTTGACGGAGTTGGCGCAACGGGCGTTAGTGTTTGTGTCGGGGGAGTCGCCCTCGCGGTGGATGTCGTTGCATGACGTGCCGCAGAAGTATTTACGGGAACAGGTGCAGAATCCGGCGAAGTTGCATCGGGACTGGTTGCAGAGTTATGGCGGTGGCAGGTTTCCCTGGACGGGGGCGGAGGTGGCGGCAGAGGTTTATCTGTATCAGCAGGCGCTTTATCATTTCCGAGCAGCGGGGGAAATGGAGGCGTTTCGGCGGTTGTTATGGGATTTTGATTGGTTGCAAGGGAAGTTAGCGGCGACGGATATTCGGGCGCTGTTGGCAGATTTTGAGGCGGTGACGGTTGGGGAAAGTCGGAACAGTGGGCTGAAGCGGCTGGAAGGGGCGTTGCGGTTATCGGCTCATGTGTTGGAGCAGGATAGCAGTCAGTTGGTTAGCCAGTTATGGGGGCGGTTGTTGTCCTTTATTGATACTTCCCCACCCTATCGCTATTTTTGGGAAAAAATCCCCGTCGTTGGGCAATACTTGCCGAAATATCAGCAGCGTCGAGGGAAGTCTTCTCCTGAACTTGAGCAGCTATTGCACCGGGCGAAACAACGGCAAGAAAAGCCCTGGTTTCGTCCCCTTACCGCTAATCTTACCCCTCCAGGGGGGCCACTGATTCGCACCCTCAGCGGGCATAGTGATGGGGTAACAGCAGTAGCCATTACCCCCGACGGGTTCCGAGCCGTCTCGGCATCGTGGGATAACACCCTGAAACTTTGGGATTTGCAAACGGGGAGGGAACTGGCTACCCTCAGAGGCCATAGTTGGTCGGTAGAAGCAGTAGCGATCGCCTCCGACGGGTTCCGAGCCGTCTCGGCATCGTGGGATAACACCCTGAAACTTTGGGATTTGGAGGGGGGGACTGAACTGGCCACCCTCAGCGGGCATAGTAACTGGGTAAGAGCAGTAGAGATCGCCCCCGACGGGAAACGAGCCGTCTCGGCATCCAGGGATGAAACCCTGAAACTGTGGGATTTGGAGACGAGGACGGAACTAGCCACCCTCAGAGGGCATAGTGGCTTTGTAACAGCAGTCATCACCCCAGATGGGAAACAAGCGGTCTCGGCATCATCGTTTAATGGAACCCTGAAACTGTGGGATTTGGAGACCGGGACGGAACTGGCCACCCTCAGCGGGCATAGTGACGATGTAAATGCAGTAGCGATCACCCCCGACGGGTTCCGAGCCGTCTCGGCATCGTCGGATAAAACTCTGAAACTGTGGGATTTGGAGACGAGGACGGAACTGGCTACCTTCAGCGGGCATAGTAGTGCGGTAAATGCAGTAGCGATCACCCCCGACGGGAAACAAGCTGTCTCGGCATCCGATGATAACACCCTGAAACTGTGGGATTTGGAGAGGAGAACGGAACTGGCCACCCTCAGCGGGCATAGTGAACTGGTACTAGCAGTAGCGATCGCCCCGGACGGAAAACGAGCGGTCTCGGCATCGTCGGATAAAACCCTGAAACTGTGGGATTTGGATACCGGGACGAAATGGTTCGACTCCCCTCACCAACCACTCGCCACTCTCAGAGTGCATAGTAGTGCGGTAAATGCAGTAGCGATCACCCCCGACGGGAAACAAGCCGTCTCGGCATCCGATGATAACACCCTGAAACTGTGGGATTTGGAGAGGGGAACGGAACTGGCTACCCTCACCGGGCATAGTAGTGCGGTAAATGCAGTAGCGATCACCCCCGACGGGAAACAAGCCGTCTCGACATCGTCGGATAAAACCCTGAAACTCTGGAATTTGGAGACCGGGAGGGAACTGGCCACCCTCACCGGGCATAGTAGTGCGATAAATGCAGTAGCGATTGCCCCCAACGGGTTCCGAGCCGTCTCGGCATCCGGCTCGTTGTTTGGTTCAGAAGATAAAACCCTGAAACTGTGGAATTTGGAGACCGGGAGGGAACTGGCCACCCTCACCGGGCATAGTGGCGTGGTAAATGCAGTAGTGATCGCCCCGGACGGGAAACGAGCCGTTTCCGCATCTAATGATAAAACCCTGAAACTTTGGGATTTGGAGACCGGGAGGGAACTGGCCACCCTCACCGGGCATAGTGGCGTGGTAAATGCAGTAGCGATAAGCCCGTTGGGCATAGCTTCGCTTACCGCCCCCGACGGGTTCCGGGCCGTCTCGGCATCCGATGATAACACCCTGAAACTGTGGGATTTGGAGAGGGGAACGGAACTGGCCACCCTCAGAGGGCATAGTAACTGGGTACTAGCAGTAGCGATCGCCCCCGACGGGAAACGAGCCGTCTCGGCATCCAGGGATGACACCCTGAAACTGTGGGATTTGGAGACCGGGAAAGAGTTAGCCACCTTTACCGGGGAAGCTGCGATGAAGTCCTGTGCCATTACACCGGATGGGGTGACGGTGGTGGCGGGGGATGAAGGGGGTCGGGTGTATTTTCTGCGGTTGGAGGGGTTGAGGGGTTAAGATCACTGTGGACTCTCTAATTTTGTGAAAATTACCGAAATATATCAACTGATTCACTCATGGAAATTGCCAAAGTCTCCGAAACAGGACAGATTATCATTCCACCAGAAATGCGGAAACTCTATAGCTTGGAGGTGGGGACAGAAATTATCTTGACTGATACAGGCAAAGGGATTTTAATTCAGCCCAAACCGCCTTTTCCTCCTACTACTTTAAATGAAGTAGCCGGGTGTTTGAAGTATAACGGTTCACCCAAAACCTTAGAGGATATGGAATCTGCTATTAGCCAAGGCATTCAGGAGCAATGGCATGATTGCAGTTGATACCAATATTGTAGTTCGGCTTCTGACTCAAGATGATCCAGTCCAATATCAAAAAAGTCTAGAACTTTTTCAAAACCCGGAAATCTTCATTTACAACACCGTTATTCTAGAAACCGAATGGGTGCTGAGATTTGCCTATAAGTTTAAAGTAAATCAAGTTTGTTCGGCTTTACGGAAACTTTTGGGATTACCAAATGTTTACTTAACTAACCCGATGTTAGTTCATCAAGCCCTACTGTGGCATGAAAATGGTTTGGATTTTGCCGATGCTTTGCATCTAGCTCAAAGTCAAGATTGCGAGCAATTCTACACCTTCGATGAAAAATTCATTAAAAATACCAGAAAGCTAACCAATTGTGAAGTCAAAAAAACCAGGCGATTAAGAAAAGATAATAAAAATGGTGGGACAGGTGTATTTTCTGCGGCTGGAGGGGTTGAGGGGTTGAGAAAGGGGGTTGCTTAACCCGATGGGAGTGAGGCGGCAAAGGTTAGGGCAGCAACCGGATTGCTGGGATGTGGGTGGGACGGGTTGGTTCTGGCGGAAGCTTGCGATAAAATGAAAACTGTCCCACTTAACCCACTGTCCAAATCGCTCTTTTTTAAATTTATGATGACACTTACAGAACTACTCCCAGCTATTAAGCAACTTTCACCCCTTGACAAAATTAAACTGATTCGTTTGTTGGCTGAAGAAATGGAATCACGAGAAAAAATTGCCCCTTTAGAACCCGGTAAAGCCTATAATTTACCAACTCCTTACAATAGTTTTGGTGCGGGGGCGATTCTGATGCAGGTCATAGAGTCCAGTGATGAGGCTTAGTAACAATGCGATTTTTTTACTCTACCACTGATTCATCTCAAAATGAATTTGATAGCCTGCCGCGAATCCCCATGATTATTCGGCGATAAGGTCAGACGGTTGAAGCCATTGGATTAGTTGATAGTGGTGCAACGGTAAACGTTATGCCATTAGATATGGGACAACAATTAGGGGCTGTCTGGGAAGACAAAAAGTCAATCATTCAACTGACTGGTAACTTAGGAAAGCAACCCGCGATACCTTTGTTGGCAATGGTTCAAATTGGCGATATTCCACCGATTCAGTTGGTGTTTGCTTGGACAAAAAACCTCGATACATCTCTGATTTTAGGACAAACAAACTTTTTTATGGAATTTGATGTGTGTTTTTACCGTTCCCGGATGGAATTTGAGGTTAAACCTAAGTCTCTATAAACGGTAGGGCGTGCCTAATTCATGTCTGAAACTGGAAGGTAAACTATTAGAGACAAACCATTAAAATTAAAGCAATCATTTGGCAAGAAAAAGATGTTTGGTGCGGTTCAGTCCCCGCCCTTCCCGGTTGCCACACCTGGGCATCCAGTGAGTAAGACTTGTTAGTTATGCTCGCAGATGCTGTTCAGGGTTGGCTCGAAGTTGCCAGCGAAGAACCAGAAACCACTCCAGAAAAACAACTGATTGAATTGTCTTTATGAAGTCCATTAGGGTTAGGGATAATTGAGAGATTTGAGGGTTGATGGTATCTCCTCAATTCTAGCAACTCTGCATCAAGGGCGATCGCACCGGGTCAAATGGCGATCGCACCACGGGAAGCCATGGGAGGACAGAGGAACGGGGTAGAAGCCGTTGCGATCAGCCGGTTGGGCATAGCTTCGCTGACCGACCCCGACGGGAAACCAGCGGTCTCGGCATCCTTAGCTATAATGGGGAGAAAGCAGATTTCTGGAGAAAGTGATGCAAATTACCTTAAACAAGCAACAAGAGGAGTTGATCGCTGCCCAGTTAGCCCAGGGCAATTTTAACCATCTTGATGAAGGGGTCAATGCCGCGTTTAAATTGCTAGAAAAACTGCAAACTGAATACCAAGACTGGCTCACCGAAACCCGTGCTAAAGTACAATCTGCCGCCTTAGAATTGGATCATGGCGAAGGCTTGGATGGGGAAACCTTTGTTTTAGACATTCTGGATCGTTTTCACACCGGATCTCCCTATCCGCCAGTCAAGATTTGAACCAGATTTGCGAGTATTTTTTAACCCCAAATCTGACAGCCGTGGAGCGTTCTTTGCATAATTTAACCAGAAATGCAAATACTTAACCCAGTTCTCTTATCTAGGGAAAAGTTACGATTATTTATGGGCGGATTGGCGCGGTTTACCTTTAGATGGCTACATTATTTTTTATCAGGTCAGAGGGTAAATGGTGGAAATTTTGCGGGTTGTCCATGGCAGACAAGACCTAGAAGAATTGTTTAGAGATTGATAAATCCAAGGATGAAACTATGCTAGAAATCACCCTAAATTGGAAACCTGACCCCCAAACTTTGACCCAACTGGTGCAGGTAGCCATACTCGAACAGAAAAGTTTAGAGACTCTGTTGGATGAGGCAATTAGCCAATATTTACAAGCCAATTTAACCCCTAAACCCCTTTCTGACTCTCCCACTCCCCCTGACCCGTTCCTGGATGGTCTATATGATGGTAGCCCGGAACTAGGCACGGAAGCTGAAGCCATCCTCACCGCAGAAGTGAAATCCTCTTCGGGTTTATCATGGAAAAAATAGGGGCGATCGCTGATACTGGATTTGTAGTTGCCTTGCTCAATCGCAAAGATCGCCAGCACGTTGCTGTTGCCACAATTTATCAACAGCACCCAACCATTGCCCTACCCCAACCCGCCTTGACGGAAATTGCCTATTTGTTAGGACGAGATGCGGGAATTCCTACCGTAGTTCAATTTTTGCGTTCCCTCGACAACAGCCGATTTCAAGTCATTTCCCTAACTTTACCCGACACTCAACGAGTTGCTCAGATTATAGAAACCTATCAAGATAGTCAGATTGATTTTGTTGATGCTTGCGTCATGGCGATCGCCGAACGGTTGAACTTGCAAACTGTCCTCACCTTAGATCGTCGAGATTTTAGTATTTTTCGCCCTCAGCATTGTTCAGCCTTTAACCTGCTGCCCTAACCTGTGGGGGAAGATGAGAAAGGGGGTTGCTTAACCCGATTGGGGTGAGGCGGCTAAGGTTAGGGCAGAAACTGAGTTTCTTTCCCTGCATCCGAATCACCAACCCGACGGCTATGATGGCAAGAACAAACCTCTGGAAAAAAGGTTTCATCGTCAATACAGCCATAGTATTGCGCCAGGGAATTATCCTCGTTTCCAGAGGTGCTTTCTACGGTGGGTGTTGCTTGTGGAAAAGGCGGGGGAGTTGGCTGTAAAGATTCCACCAAGAGTTTGAGCAATACCCAGCGATCGCCTGGAGGTAAGTCTAAGACTTGTTTTTGCAATTGTTGGAAGGTCATTAGGGTTAGGGATAATTGAGAGATTTGAGGGTTGATGGTATCTCCTCAATTCTAGCAACTCTGCATCAAGGGCGATCGCACCGGGTGAAATGGCGATCGTATCCTAGCCAGGGGAATTTGTAGCACAGAAGAGTTATTCTGTCGATTCCAGTTGATAGCGATCGAGATTTACCGACTGGAACCTTAAGAAGCATTCTTAAAGATGCTGGGATGACAGAGGACGACCTGCAATAAACCTCGGTGGGGTTGAGAAACCGGGTTGCTTAATCAGATTTTGGTGAGGATGCAAAGATTGTCCGAGAAACTCGATTTCTTTCTGCAATAGTCGGTGGGTTGTCGGTGGGTGTGGGAGTGTGATAAACTATATTCGAGGGATAAATTGAGGAAAATCACCGATGCAAATTACCATAGACCTACCGCCTGACCTTGAACAAGACCTCATTCGTAAAGCCACACAATCTAATATTCCCCTGCCTACTTTAATCCTGCAAGTTTTACGCCATCAAATGCAAGCGCCACCGATTTCAAATTCTCAATGGTCAGAGGCGATTTTGTCTTATCAAGGAGTCCCTGATTTCCCCGCTTTCGAGTCCTATCGGGATGAATTCTTCCCCCTCGCGAAGAGAAACTATTTTGATGCAATACCTCCTCGATACCTGTGTCATCAGTGACTTCATCAAAGGCGAACCGGGTACTCAAGGCAGAATCCAGCAAACCGCCCCAGTTAACATTGCTGTTTCCTAAATTACAGTGATGGAACTCAACTATGGTTTAATCCTCAATCCACAGCGGGCAGAAAAAATCAAACCGATTATTCTCAGTTTTCTGTCTTCTGTGACAATTCTCCCTTTCACAACCGCTGAAGCTGAAAAAGCGGCTGAAATTCGTGCCATACTCAAATCTCAAGGACAGCCAATTGGGGCTTATGATGTCTTGATAGCCGCCACTGCACTGCAACATCAACTGATAATGATTACCGCCAACCCACGAGAATTTAATCGCGTTGTGGGTCTTAAAACTGAGAATTGGCGACAGACCTAGATGGGGGTTAGAAACCGGGTTTATTAATCGAATTTCGGTGAGGAGGCAAAGATTGTCATAGAAACCGAGTTTCTGTGGTCTAAGTGGCTGGGATGATTTGCTCAAAGCCTTAACCTGATGAGAACTCCAACCCGCTAACTTTCCCAACGAGGGCTATTGGCTGGTTGCGGTCTTTGATCGACACTTCAGGGCGATCGCACCGGGTGAAATGGCGATCGCACTACGGGAAGCCATGGGAAGACAACATTAGCAGGCTCAGGGAGGTTTACCCGCTTTCCAAGAGCGCGATCGCACTATGCTCAATCTGCCTGAGAGCTGCGATAATGGATAGAATGAGTACAAAGTTCTGGGTGAATTGGCAATGACTGAGTTGCTTGAGGGTGCGATCGCCTTTGTTACCAGCCTTACCTGAAAGTAAGCAGAACGCGATCGCTGCTCGTTTACTTACTCAGATGCTAGAATAGAGCAGCAACGCTGTGTTATTAGCAATAGAGCCATGTCTAAAACAATATCTAAAAACTCTTTTACTCCTGTGATATTTTCAGATTTTCTCGCCGACTTCTCAGCCATATATAGCAATTCTGCGTAAGTGATAATGCTAATTCCAATCACGTTATTACGCTTATTCTGTAAACTATTAATGACTTGAACATTGCCATTAATAATAGAGCTACAATGGTTCGTATCTAGCAAGTATTTCATGCCATCAAAACTGGGTTTCTGAGCGAGTTTCATAAACGGAATTAAGGCATTCTTCTAGGTCATCTCCCTGCCAAGTCCCGGCAACTTCGAGTAAATCCTTAGCGGTTTTCCCTCTTTCTAGGGGAGGCAATTTTCTCAAGGACGATGCTTGAGTGGGTTCGGACGCTTCTAGGGAGTCGATAAACTCACTCACAAGGGCAAGTCTTTCCGGTGAGAGGTTGTTCAGTTGGTTGGCGACTTTTTGTCGTAATTCAGTTGTATTCATGGTTGGTTTTAGCAATAATGAAGACTGAAGATATCAAACACTTGTGATAAACTTAGATAACGGCGGGATGATAACCCTTAATCCCTGAGCAATATCTCTCCCAAGGGCGGCGGTTCGGGAGGGGGGGCGCTGCTGAAGCTGAGTTCCTCTTCTGGGGGGAGTTCCCAGGGGCTGCGGGCAATTGCCGCTGCCTCCAATCCGGGCTGTAATTGCTCTAAAAACCCTCCCTCCGGTTCGCAGGCCGTTAAAACCAGTTTATCCCGCGATCGCGTCAAGGCCACATATAATAACCGTAGCGATTCCTGAGCTTCCCGTTGTCGCTGAAGTCGCTCCAAATAAACATAGAGAAACGGCTTTCCTTCCCGTTCAAAGTCATCACTAAACCGCACCGCCAAGCCAATCTCCGGATCGAATAACACCCCCTCACTGCGGGCCGAGGGTTTCGCTGACAAATCCCCTAAAATCACTCGTTTCCACTCTAATCCCTTAGAGCCATGAATCGTCATCAAAGAAACAGCGTTACTGGCATCGAGGGGAAGTCGGGGGATGGCCGCCTCCATGGCCCGCAACCGCTGTAACCGCCGCACAACGGAGTATAAACTCCCATCCCCCCTCTCTAACTCCCGCACAAACTCGCGAAATCCCCGCCAATCGGCCAAACGACGACGGCAACTTGGTAAATTGGCTAACACGGCAGTATATCCCGTTAACCGATCGCCCTGCTGCAACAGTCTCGACGGCGACTCCTCCCGGGCCAACTGTCGTAACTCCCCTAACACCGTCACGGGAGAAATCCCGGGAATCTCCTCCGCCTCGCAGTCAAGGGCGGCCCAATCAACCTGTTGCAACCGTTGCCACCAGGTTAAGGCAGAATTGCCATCCGTCTGTTGTTTAATTAAAAGGAGAGCGCGATCGCTCAAGGCAAAAAAGGGACTTCGCAACACCGCCACCAACGCCCGATCATCTTCAGGATGACACACGGCCTCCAACAAAACCATGGCATCCTTCGCTTCCCGTGTCTCCAACAAGGAACCGCCCCCCGCCAAAGCAATGGGGATTCCTCGGGCTTCCAACGCTTCAGCATAAACGCCCAGGGGGGCATTGGCCCGGGCTAAAATGGCAATCTCCCCCGCCGCTACCTCGCCGCTGTTCAGCCAACCTTGCACTAAATCGGCGATGCGATAGGCTTCCGCTGCCCGTTTCTGGGCTTTGGGCCAGGTTGGGGCCTCCGGGAGACAAAACACCTGCACATCCGGTTCCGTCTCGGGAATCTCATCCCGCGCCGAGGTTAGGGATTGGTGTAATTGCTTCAGCAGGGGGCGAAAAATGGTATTAATCTGTTCAATCAGCCGGGGATGGGTGCGGAAACAAAGACTTAGGGCGACTTCCTCCCCTCCCTCCTCTTGAATCTGTCGTCGCATCTGCTGAAAGACTTGGATATCGGCCCGGCGAAAACTATAGATGGATTGTTTCTCATCGCCAACCACGGTGAGGGTGGCTTGTTGGCTTAAGGCCCGCAGAAACTTCCCCTGGGTGGGGTTCGTGTCTTGAAATTCATCGACTAAAATGGCTTGGAAGCGATCGCCATACTCGCGACGAATCCTCTCATCCTGTAAGGCTTCTAAGGCATAGACTTCTAAATCGGCAAAACATAAGACGCGATCGCCCCGTTTGCGGGCCTGGAGTTCTCGCCAAATCCAATTAAAGGCCTCCTGGAGAGGGGGCAACAATTGGGCTAAATCTTCATCCAACTCCCCCAATTGCAACACATTGAGTTCCGCCTCATAGGGTTTAACTAAATCTCGCAGGGCTTTTAACTGTTTACGGATTACCTCTAATCCCCCCGCCGTCCAATTTTTCTTACTGCCCCGTTCCCGGCTGAAATTGCGTTCAATGAGAATTTTGAGGAGTTGGGGCGATCGCTCCCCTCCCTGGAGGCGACAGAGGGCGGTATAGACCTGTTGCCGAGCGGGTTCCAGGCTATCTTTCCCCCGGCCACTATACTGGGGCAGAATCTGCAAACTTTCTTGAATCAGGGGATGGTTGACAATTTCAGCCAAGATCTCCTCTTGAAGCTGTTGGGCTAGGGCGGGCCAAGATTCTGGGGAATGCTTCAAGGCCCCTTGAACTGAGAGCGGATCGTCGAGGAGTCGGGGTAGACTGGCCTGGAGAAGATGATAGGGAACCTGTTCGTAAAGAGGTTCCGGGAGACGATTGAGAACCTTGAGACTGGCTTCCTCAAACCAGAGTTGACTCTCTACCTCATCCAAAACTCGGAAATCTGGGGGTAACCCTAAGTCGAGGGCGTGATCGCGACAAATTTGGGCAGCGAGACTGTGAAAGGTGCAAATGGGCGCGGCGTCAAGTTCGGCAAGAATCTCTGGGTAATCGGGCATCTCTTGCATAATCATCTCCCGAATGCGCGATCGCAGTTCCAAGGCAGCCTTCTCGGTAAAGGTGACCGCAACCACTTCTAGGGGAGAATAGCCATCATCCCGCAGATGATGGAGATACCGTTGGGCCAACATATAGGTTTTCCCAGTTCCTGCCCCAGCGGTGACGGCGACACTGCCTTTGGCGTAAACGGCTTGGTGTTGTGCGGGGGTTAAGGGCATAGGAGAAGAGATAATAGGGGAACCACGGAGTCACAGAGGGCACAGAGGAAGAACAGGGCAAGAACCGAGGGAAAGATGTTCGGGCAATCGGCAAGTGGTGTACCGTTGAAATTTTTCCTGAAACCCCTTGCTTTGTCGATTCCTTTGTCGCTAAAATAAGCAGGAGCAGATCGCCCATCTGCCCTCACATCTGTTCAATACCGTTAGCCACTCTTCCTATAATAGGCTGACATGATAATAGGGAATTGCCCAGTTTCGCTACGAAATCTGGGTTATTCCCGTTGGCTGGGCTTTTTCTGTATTAAGACCTTCCTATAGATTCTTTTATGAGTCGTTCCACCATTCAACCTGCCCTCATCACTCACGTTTTGCCAGGTTCCATTGCGCAAGAAATTGGCTTTCAGGCGGGCGATCGCCTCGTCTCTATTAACGATATTCCTCCCCGAGACTTAATTGATTATCAATTTCTTTGTGCCGATGAATTTCTTAGCCTGAAAGTTCTCGACAGCGACAATCAACTCCATGAAGTGGAAATTGAGAAAGACTATGACTCAGATTTAGGCTTAGAGTTTTCTTCAGCCTTATTTGATACCCTGATTCAATGCAATAATCGTTGTCCCTTTTGCTTTATTGACCAAAAGCCCTCAGGGATGCGGGATACTCTCTACCTTAAAGACGACGATTATCGTCTCAGCTTTCTCTATGGGTCTTATCTTACCTTAACCAACCTTCCTGCCTCAGAATGGGAACGCATCGAACAACTGCGACTCTCTCCCTTGTATGTTTCCGTACATGCCACCGAACCGGAGGTGCGATCGCGCCTTCTAAAAAACCCCCGCGCCGGACAAATCCTAGAACAGTTACAATGGTTTCAAGACCGACGCTTACAAATCCACGCCCAAGTCGTCGTCTGCCCTGGAATTAACGATGGGGTTCATCTCGAACGCACGCTACAAGATTTAGCAAAATTTGGTAAAAACCTCGACGATGACGACATCCCCGCCGTCGCTTCCGTCGCCGTTGTTCCCGTCGGCTTAACCCGATTCCGCCCCCCCGAAGACGAACTAACTCCCGTCTCCCCCAGCAACGCCGAGGACGTCATCCAGCAGGTTCAGGCCCTACAACCCCAATTCCGAGAACAGTTAGGCTCCAACTTTGCTTGGTTAGCTGATGAATGGTTTCTCCTCGCCGGCCGAGAAATGCCGGAACGGATTGATTACGAAGGCTATCCCCAAATCGATAACGGCGTCGGTTCGATTCGCCTCTTCCTGGATGAATTTCGCGACATCGCCTCTAAAAAACTTCCCTCGAAGGTTCATCCTCCCCGTCACCTCACCTGGGTAGTAGGGAATGCTGTCAGAACCGCCTTTGGAGAGATTCTGCAACAACTCAACGCTGTTGAGGGGTTAACCGTCGAGATGTTAAGCCTCAATAGTGAGTTTTGGGGACAAGACATTAGCGTTACTGGGGTTCTCACTGGTTCCGATGTTAGACGAGGCTTGCAACACCAACGAGATCATCTCGGCGATGGCATCATTCTCCCCACCGTGATGCTTAAACATGGAGAAACCCGCTTCCTCGATGACGTCACCGTCGAAGACTTAGAACAAGAATTTGGTCATCCCATCCTCCTCGCCAACGGAACCCCAGGCCTCATCCAAGCCTGTCTCCACCCCCTCCCTCTTCCTCTGTGTTCTCCGTAACTCCGTGGTTCCCCCCTCCTCCCCCTCAATGATGCTAACCAGCCTACAAAACCCCCTCATCAAACAACTGCGCAAACTCCAGCAAGCCAAACACCGCCGCCTCCAGCAGCAGTTTCTCCTCGAAGGAACCCACCTCATCGAAGAAGCCAGCCGCCACCAGTATCCTCTCCATGTTCTCTGTCATACTCCCGCCTGGGGCGATCGCCATCCCCAACTGCTGAGGCAACTCCAGGCCCAACGCACCGAAGTTGTCAGTGAAGATGTCTTAAACGCCCTCGCCACCACCGTCAATCCCGATGGTGTCCTCGCCACCGCCCCCCAACCCCCCTCATCTTCCCCCCAATTATTGCCCTCGGGGGTGGGGTTTGCCCTGGAACGTCTGCAAGATCCCGGAAATTTGGGAACTCTCATCCGTACCGCTGTCGCCGCCGAAATTCAGGGAATCTGGTTAAGTCACGATAGCGTCGATCGCACGTCCCCCAAAGTTTTACGGGCCTCAGCGGGAACCTGGTTTCAGATGCCCATGCTTCCCTGTGAGAACCTCATCACCACCGTACAAACCTATCAAACCCAGGGGGTGCAAGTGGTGGCTACCTGTTTAGATAGCCCCCTTCCCTATTGGAATGTCAACTGGAAGCAGCCGTCCTTGATTCTTCTAGGAAATGAAGGGGCAGGATTATCTCCCCAACTGCTAGAATTAGCCGATGTGCAGGTCACCATTCCCATCAGCCCCAACGCCGAATCTCTGAATGTGGCCATCGCCGCCGCCCTGCTCGCCTTTGAAGTCAAGCGACAACGACAGGGTTGAGTTTCCTGGCTAGGCTAATCCTCATCTGGGGGATTGAGGTTTTTCGATTCCAGGAATTTTTCAATATCGGCGATCGCATCCTCCCAAATTGCCAAATCCGTGGGCATATCACTGGGCGGTTCCACGGGTTTAGCCTTGGATGGCTGAGATTCCCTGGGTTTGCTGTTCATAGCTTGACGTAACTGTTCCAGAGTTTCCTCAAACGTTGATTCGGCATCCGGGAGATCGGGCGTGTTAGGTTCCATAAGTCGAGAAAGAAGCAAGGGGAAAACGCTGTCTCGGCGTTACCCAACCAAGACTAGGCTACCCAATTTAGGCAATAAAGCAGGCGATCGCGTCATGTCTCGCCGATCCTAACAAACTTTTTTCTCCCCTCCTAATTCCCCCCCCCGGCCGCGAGGAGTTGTCTGATTGCCCCCGTACAGTCGAAAATGGGGAAGCTAAACGCACAGAGAAACTACTCATGAGTCAAGGGTTTGATTACGATCTCATTATTATCGGTGCTGGTGTGGGGGGCCATGGTGCAGCCCTTCATGCTGTCGCCCAGGGGCTAAACACTGCCATCATCGAAGCCGCTGAAATGGGCGGAACCTGCATCAATCGCGGCTGTATTCCCTCTAAAGCCCTCCTAGCCGCCTCCGGGCGTGTACGGGAACTCCGTCAAACCCAACACCTGCGATCGATGGGAGTTCACGTCGGGGAGGTTCAATTTGATCGCCAGGGAATCGCCAATCACGCGGATAACCTGGTAAACACCATTCGCGACAATATGACAAATAGCCTCAAACGCCTGGGGGTAGATATTATCCAAGGCTGGGGCAAAGTCGCCGCCACCCAAAAGGTAACCGTGGAAACTCCAGAGGGGGAAAAAACCTACTGTGCTGAGAATATCATTCTCGCCCCCGGTTCGGTTCCCTTTGTGCCTCCGGGGATTGAGATTGATGGTAAAACGGTTTTTACCAGTGATGATGCCCTCAAACTGGAGACAGTTCCCCCCTGGATTACCATTATTGGCAGTGGCTACATTGGTTTGGAGTTTGCCGATGTCTATTCTGCCCTGGGTTCGGAGATTACCATGGTGGAAGCCCTCGACAAACTGATGCCCACCTTCGATCCCGATATTGCTAAAATCGCCAAGCGGGTATTGTTAGATGCCCGCGATGTGGAAACCTACGCTGGTGTCTTCGCCACGAAAATCACCCCAGGAACTCCGGTGATGATTGAATTGACAGATGCCCAATCGAAGGAAGTGGTGGAAGTCTTGGAAGTGGATGCTTGTTTGGTGGCGACGGGGCGAGTTCCCGTTACCGATAAGCTGAATTTAGACGCGGTGGGGGTGGAAACCGATCGCCGAGGCTTTATTCCCGTCAATGACGATCTGCAAGTTACCGCCAATGGGGAACCGGTACCTCATCTCTGGGCCATTGGTGATGCGACGGGTAAGATGATGTTAGCCCATGCCGCTTCGGCGCAAGGGGTTGCGGTGGTTGAGACGATTCAGGGGCGCGATCGCCAAGTGGATTATCGCAGTATCCCAGCGGCGGCTTTTACGCATCCGGAAATCAGTTTTGTCGGTTTAACGGAACCCCAAGCTAAGGAGTTAGGGGAATCGGAAGGTTTTGAGGTAGGAACCGCCCGCACCTATTTCAAGGCCAATTCTAAAGCCTTGGCGGAAGCGGAAACTGACGGGATTGCCAAGATTATCTACCGTAAGGATACGGGGGAATTGTTGGGGGTTCATATTATCGGTATTCATGCGGCGGATTTGATTCAAGAGG
This sequence comes from Phormidium yuhuli AB48, assembly GCF_023983615.1. Classification (GTDB taxonomy): domain Bacteria; phylum Cyanobacteriota; class Cyanobacteriia; order Cyanobacteriales; family Geitlerinemataceae; genus Sodalinema; species Sodalinema yuhuli. The sequence goes on from NZ_CP098611.1 coordinate 1,870,766, forward strand.
CTGCCAATGCGATCGCCAATCGGCAATCGGTGCGGGAGTTAGCCTTTAATGTGCATACTCACCCAACCCTGTGCGAAGTTTTAGATGAGGCATATAAACGCACCTTAGAAGCGGCGTAGTTGCCAGACGTCTAACGCTCTATTTCCTGTCGTTGTGGCCAGTATTCCCTCCCACAGCGACAGGGAAACTCTGAATTGTTAATCATCACTCTTGCCTCCTTGTTACGCCCCTTGGAAAATGTCAAAGTATTGTCACATCGGCTTCATAATTTGCCACAACGGATGGGTTAGTCTATAAAAACCGATGTATGGGGAAACCTCCTAAGATGTACCAAGATATCCTGCAAATTCTCAATCGTAATGCCGCCTGGATACAGTGGAATCTACTTCTGGCCTTTATTCCGCTGCTGCTGAGTTTTTATTTATTCAAGCCAACTCAGGGGTTGGGCTTACGTTGGCTAACAGCCTTTTTGACGGGCATTTTAGCGGCATTATCCTTACCATCAATCACGGCAATTGTCAAGATTTTACTAGAGCAAGCTTCTCTCCTGTATCTCATCTTTGGACTGCTGATAACGTCAGGAATTGCGGGGGTCGATTCTCTCTGTTTTCCAGGGCGATCGCGCTCGACGATGTGGTGGTTTGGCTGTATTTTTTTCATCCTCTTTCTCCCCAACGCCCCCTATCTCCTCACCGATATTATTCACTTAATTGAAGATATCCGGCAAACCCGTTCCATTTGGGTGTTGACGCTTTTTGCCATTCCTCTCTATATGGTTGTTTTGGGCTTAGGATTTGCCGCCTATACCGTCTCCTTAGTCAATGTATCGAGTTACCTGAAAGCCCAACAGCTTTCTCGTTGGATTCTACCCACCGAATGGACTATTCATCTTCTGAGTGCGATCGGCATTTGTCTCGGACGATTTGAACGTTTCAATAGTTGGGATATTTTCACCAATCCTCGCCCGGTAATTCGGCAACTTTTGGACTATTTTACCAATCCTTACGACTGGCTGATTATTGGGATTAGTTTCCTAATTTTGATGGCTTTGTATTCCCTGACGAAGTTTATCATTCAATCCGTGGCGATCGCCCATGATATTCGGGTCACTCAATAACTATGAGGACACCTTGAGCTGCTGAGCCGTATTAATCAACTTCGACTTAATACGCTTAATTAGAGAATGCTGACCATCAATATCATAATAACGGGCCTTAGGCTGTGTCATCAACAGACTTGACAAAAAACCAAATGACGACCGTGAAGCAAATATCAAATTATCACAAGCAGCCAGTAAATATAAATCCACCAAAGCCTCAATTCCATTCTCTACTAAATCCCCACACTCTTCCGGATTTTGATGTAATCGCTTTCCCGACTCGGAAAACCACTTATCCGTTGAAATCACATTCGGAAATTTGCCCTTAAATAAGGACAAAACCTCCTGAGAATCCGTTGCCAAGAAGATTTTAAAATTGGTATGTTGTAAGAGAGTCCATCGAGTAATTGAGCGCACCGCAAACTCCACCTCAGCTAAAGGAACTTTCATATCAGAATAGCGAATATGAACCCCTACCATGTAATCCGAAAAATATGCCTTCTTGAACTCCTCAACTCGTTCTTTTATATCTTTTTTCAAAAATAAATTTTCTTGTAAAATAGACTTTAAGATGTCCCGAATTGTTGAATTGGCTAACCGATGAGTTTCCTGAGCCAACAACGGACGCATGAGATTGATTTTATGGGTGTACGCCGATAACACCAAAATATCGTCCTGGGAATCAAGGCGAGAGACATCAAATGACATATCCGAATAGCCCGTCAAGCCTAACTCAGTACGCAAAGACCCCAACGAGCGATGAAGTTGATGCTTCCAAATTGCCGGATAAACCGAATCCGTCTCCGGTAACACGTCCACCGACTGAGCCGGCGGACAATCAAAATAGCGAAAAAATAAATTAGTTCCCGTATTGGAATAACTGCCATCTCGCCAATCTACCACCAACTGTCGCCCACTTAACTGAGCGTATAAAATTCCTGTCGCAACGGCAAAGACTCGGTTGCCGATGCCCGAAGTTCCTTTGACGACAATGTACTTAGTCATAGTTTTTACGGATTAAATCACCACGATCCTACACAGGAAAATAAGTTCGTCAAGGGAAGCGAAACCCGCCAAAACCGACTTAAAAGCCTCAAAAAGCTCATTTTCCCCTAAATTTCGCCAACTAAACACCTCAGTAATTTCAAGGAGTCCCCCCTAAGCCAAGTCAAGACATCGCCACATCCGGCCTATCCCAAGCCCGAGAAAATTCGTTACCTTGAAAAGAGAATCCCTCGACACCCTAGCGGTTACCCCCCCACTCACCGTAGGATTTTAAGAATCATCACCCAAACTTGACCGCTACAACCGCAGCCAAGGGGTATTGTCGTTTGAAGTGCAAGGAGAACCGAACCTAATGCTAGACGCCTATCGTCAACACGCCACCGAACGGGAAGCCTTGGGCATTCCCCCCCTACCCCTCACCGCCGAACAAACCTCAGAACTCTGTGAACTCCTCAAAACCCCCCCCGAGGGCGAAGAAGGGGTCCTGATGACCCTTTTGCGCGATCGCATTCCCCCCGGCGTAGACGAAGCCGCCTACGTCAAAGCCGGATTTCTCACCGGAATCGCCAAAGGAGAAATCGACTGTCCCCTCATCTCCCACCAGGGTGCCGTCTCCCTCCTCGGAACCATGGTGGGCGGCTACAACGTGCAGTCCCTCGTCGAACTGCTCAAATCCCGCGACAGCAACCTAGCCGCCGCCGCCGCCACCGCCCTCAGTACCACCCTGCTGGTTTTCGACGCCTTTAACGACGTTTTGGCCCTATCCGACGTGAACCCCCATGCCAAACAAGTCGTCGACGCTTGGGCCAACGGAGCTTGGTTCTTAGACAAACCCAAAGTTCCCGAAGCCATCACCGTCACCGTCTTCAAAGTTCCCGGCGAAACCAACACCGACGACCTCTCCCCAGCCCCCCACGCCACCACCCGCCCCGACATTCCCCTCCACGCCCTCTCCATGCTGGAGTCCCTGATGCCCGAGGGGATTGAAACCATCGCCAAACTCAAAGAAAACGGCCATCCCGTGGCCTATGTCGGTGATGTCGTCGGGACCGGTTCCTCCCGCAAATCCGCCATCAACTCCCTGTTATGGCACATCGGTCATGACATCCCCCATGTTCCCAACAAACGCTCTGGTGGCTTTATTCTCGGCGGAAGTATCGCGCCGATTTTCTTCAACACCGCTGAAGACTCCGGTGGCTTCCCCATCGAGTGTGACGTCACCCAAATGGAAACCGGGGATATCATCACCATCCATCCCTACAGCGGCGAAATCACCAAAAACGGCGAACTCCTGACCACCTTCACCGTCAAACCCAACACCATCCTCGATGAAGTGCGGGCCGGCGGACGGATTCCCCTATTGATTGGTCGCAGTCTCACCGACAAAACCCGCGAAGCCTTGGGCCTCGACATCACCGACCTCTTCGCCCGTCCTGAAATCCCCGAAGTCAGCGATAAAGGCTTCACCCTGGCCCAGAAAATGGTCGGCCAAGCCTGCGGACTTCCCGGTGTGCGTCCTGGAACCTCCTGCGAACCCGTCATGACCACCGTTGGGTCCCAAGACACCACCGGGCCCATGACGCGAGACGAACTCAAGGAACTCGCCTGTCTCGGCTTCTCCGCCGACCTCACCCTACAAACCTTCTGCCACACCGCCGCCTATCCCAAACCGGTGGACATCAACACCCACAAAGACCTGCCCGACTTCTTCTCCACCCGAGGCGGTGTTTCCCTGCGTCCCGGGGATGGCATCATCCACTCCTGGCTCAACCGGATGCTACTACCGGATACCGTCGGAACCGGCGGCGACTCCCACACCCGTTTTCCCTTGGGGATTTCCTTCCCCGCTGGTTCAGGGTTAGTGGCCTTCGCCGCCGCCTTGGGAGTCATGCCCTTGGATATGCCCGAATCGGTGTTAGTGCGCTTCACCGGGGAATTACAGCCCGGTGTCACCCTGCGGGATATCGTCAATGCTATTCCCTGGGTGGCGATTCAGGATGGGAAACTCACCGTCGGCAAAGAGAACAAGAAAAACCTCTTCGCCGGGCGGATTATGGAGATGGAAGGACTGCCCGATTTGAAAGTCGAGCAAGCCTTTGAGTTGACGGATGCCACGGCTGAGCGGTCTTGTTCCGGTTGTACCATTAAGTTAGGGACTGAAACGGTTTCCGAGTATCTGCGATCGAACGTGGTGCTGTTGAAAAATATGGTGGCTCGCGGCTATCAGGATGCGCGCACCCTCATGCGTCGCGCCGCCAAGATGGAGGAGTGGTTAGCCAATCCTGAGTTAATGTCGGCCGATAAGGATGCTGAGTATGCGGACACCCTAGAGGTGAACCTCAGCGAAATTACCGAACCCATTGTCGCCGCTCCCAATGACCCGGACAATGTCAAGTTGATGTCCGAATGTAGCCATGACAAGATTGATGAGGTCTTCATCGGCTCTTGTATGACCAACATTGGTCATTATCGGGCAGCGGCGAAGGTGTTGGAAGGGGCTGGCCCCGTGAAAGTGCGGCTTTGGATTTGTCCTCCCACCCGCATGGATGAGAAGCAATTGCGTGAGGAAGGGGTCTATGGAATCTTCGCGGCGGCGGGTGCGCGCACGGAGATGCCGGGATGTTCTCTCTGTATGGGGAACCAGGCCCGAGTGGAAGATGAGGCCACAGTCTTCTCCACCTCGACTCGTAACTTCAATAACCGTATGGGTAAAGGGGCGCGAGTCTATCTGGGGTCGGCGGAGTTAGCGGCAGTTTGTGCGCTACTGGGCCGCATTCCCACGAAGGAGGAATATCTGGAGATTATGAAGGATAAAATCGACCCCTTTGCGGATGAGTTGTACCGCTATCTCAACTTCAATGAGCTGGTTGGCTTTGAAGATGAGGGCCGCGTGATTCCTCTAGAGGAGATGCCCAAGATTGAGGATATCTTAGGGATGCCGGCTGGAGCGAAGTAAGCGCCTGAGATTAACCTGGGGAGACCTCCAGAAACCGGGTGTCTTGAAGACACTCGGTTTCTCGCTAAACAACATGCCGAACAGGAAGCTTCGGAGATTTACCAGGCAATTACTGATTTAGATCATGGAGTTTTAAAATGGCTACAGCAACATTATTGAACTACGAAATAGAAAAAGGGAAACGCTTTCTCGATGCCCTCAATGAGGCTGGACTTTCAATCGATTAAGCAGTTGCTGTATTGGGCAAAAACGTAAGGTTTTGGAGATGTCGAACTCCGACATTTTACTAGGTCAAATCTTAAGTTTCCAGTCTAGTTAAGCATGACTCCGTCGCCCTCAGACCTCCAGCATACCACACAGATATACCCTGTAACTCGATGCGACTGTGGCTAAACTGCGATCGCAATCCTAGCAAATCATTAAGCTAAATTTCGCTTCACCCAGAATCACGAGCGATTTTATCTTTATAAAACCAACTTCAACTCGTCAGATTATCATAATTAGCTTGATCGGCGGGAAGCCCCGCACTCTGCCGTCGGCGAAGCCTGCCGGAGGTACAGGCGAGTGTCGGGATGAAAGCCGAGGTGATGGAGCGAAGCGGAGTCGCTAAACTCTGTTTGCTATTTCTAGGGAGCATTTCGAGCCCTCCTGAGCTATACTAGCAACATGCTTGTACTGACCTACTCATACCGGATTTACCCAGACCTTCAACAAGAACTCCAGATGCTGACTTGGCTGGAGACTTGCCGCAGGGTCTACAACTATGCAGTCCGGGAGCGCAAAGACTGGCACAACAGCCGAAAGTGCCGGGTCAATACTTGCAGTCTACAGCAAAGAGTACATCATCTCAGTAGACACTCCCTATCCCAATTACTACGGCAGAAAAAAGGCGCTCACTGAAGCGAAGAAAAGGGGTCAAAAAACTGGCTCAAACTGATCAAGCGGATAGGTCGAGTTCACGAAAACATTGCAAATTACCGTGTGAATTGGCAGTTCAAGTTACTGAAGATATTCCAACTATCATGCTCCAGCAAGATTGGCATCCCGTCGCCGAGACTATTGAACCCGGCACTGTTCGTTCCGTGAAACTCCTCGAACGGGAGTTCGTCATTTGGCGGTGCGGCGATCGCATTCTCGCTTGGGATGATCGCTGTCCTCATCGTGGCGTTCGCCTCTCCGGGGGAACGGTAGAAGACGGAGGACTTCGTTGTCCGTATCATGGACTGGTCTTTAATCGGGAAGGACGCTGCGTTGAGGTTCCGGCGGTCTCAGGATGGAACCCCTCCCCCCAACTGGCCCTGTCTAGTTATCTGGCTGAACTTCGCTATGGGTTGGTTTGGTTATCCCTCAACCCGGATGCTGACCCTAAAACCATCCCCAGTTTCCCCGAATGGAATGATCTGAACTACCGTAAATTCCTCTGTGGGGCCTATCGCTTTCGCTCCAGTCCCCTGCGGGTGATGGAAAACTTCCTCGATGTCTCCCATTTCCCCTTTGTCCATGATGGCCTCCTAGGCGATCGCCTGCATACCGAAGTCCCCGAGTATCAGGTGGACTGGAATGAGCAAGGATTATTCATTAAAGATGTGCAAATCTGGCAACCTAACCCCGACGGAACCGGGGAAGGCGCCAAGGTGACCTACAACTATCATGCCCCCACTCCCCTCAGTGCCTGGTTTGAGAAACTTTCCAGTAATCGCCGCCTCAGCATCTTCTTCACCATCTGTCCCCTAGAACCTGAACTGGCCATGGGTTGGATGTGGATTGCCATGAACTACGGCTCAGACATTCCCCAAGCTGAACTTCATAGCTTTCAAGACCGTGTGGTTCGCCAAGATATTCCGATCGTTGAGTCCCAACAACCCAAACGACTCCCCCTCACGCTCTCCCAAGAGGGACATCTCCCGAGCGATCGCGCCTCCATCGCCTACCGTCAGTGGTTGCAACGGCGAGGAGTTGAGTTTGGGGCGATCGCCTCCTAAACTCCTCCTACCGAACCCCCAAATCTCTCTCGAAGGACGGTTTTTTCCCTATTCTCTTGACTTGACAAGTCAGATTTGTATAATACATCACCTCCTTGTCAACTTTTTTTAATAAAACGTTGCAACTCTCAGGTAGTTGTGTTAACTTTTGAAAAGAAGCAGCCAAGGCAAGGAGATACCAACCATGGAAAACCAAGACAGCAAACTCGGCTTTACCCAATTCGCAGAAACCTGGAACGGTCGTTTAGCAATGCTCGGCTTTGTTATCGGCATTGCCACCGAAGTTCTGACCGGACAAGGGATTCTCTCTCAAATTGGCTTAATGTAATCCCCTCGAACACCTACATTACCTGTAATCGCTCACCTCACCCAAGGAGATACTAACCATGGAAAATCAAGACAGCAAACTCGGCTTTACCCAATTCGCAGAAACCTGGAACGGTCGCCTTGCGATGCTCGGCTTCGTCATCGGCATCGCTACCGAAGTTCTGACCGGACAAGGGATTCTCTCTCAAATTGGCTTGATGTAATCTCACCAATTCCCTAACGTCATCTTTTCAGTCATACACAACAAAACCGGGAGCGCAACACGTCTCCCGGTTTTGTTGATCAAGTTCAGTGTACAACCCACTTAACCATCTAAACTAAACTCCTGAGAAGACACCGCCTCTAACTCTTCCTGACTTAAAATTGACTTCATTCCCTCCAGAGTTGCCGGAATACTGCGCGGGTCCATAAACATCACCTTACTACTATCACTGGTGCCAATTTCAGACCCCATCTCCAGATACTGTTGCGCCAACAAAAACTGAAGTGACTCGGCCATTTTCGGGTGAACCTTTAAGGTCTTGGCCAGAATTTGCATCGCCTCCGCTGTCGCCTGGGCCTTCAACACCTGTTCCTGACGTTGCGCCTCAGCTTTTAGCAAAATTGCTTGTTTTTCCGCCTCCGCCTGTAAAATTGCGGCTCGTTGACTCGCTTCCGCTTCCAAAACTTGGGCTTCCGCTCGTCCTCGTGCAGAGTTTACCGCCGACTCCCGTTCTCCCTCCGACGTCAACACTGCCGCTCGTTTACGCCGTTCTGCCGACATCTGTAACTCCATCGAATCCTGAACCGCCTTCGAGGGGATAATATCCCGCAGTTCCACCCGAGTCACCTTCACCCCCCAGGGATCTGTAGCAATGTCCAACTCTTGCAGCAGATATTCATTAATCTCGGAACGAGCCGTAAAGGTTTGGTCTAACTCCAATTTCCCCATTTCTGAGCGAATCTGAGTTAAAACCAGATTCTGCATCGCCGTTTTTAAGTCCTCGACCTTGTAATAGGCCTTCTCCAAATCCATAATTCGCCAATAGACCACCGCATCCACAGAAATTGCCACATTATCCGAGGTGATACAAGGCTGTGCGGGGATGTCCAGAACTTTCTCGCGAACCGTCTCTTTGAAGACCACCTTGTCTAAAAACGGGATAATAAAGTTTAAGCCTGGCTCCAGTTTCTTGCCGCTGTATTTACCCAGGGTTTCCACCAAAACCTCATTTCCCTGATTAACGATTTTAACGGAGCTGTTGGCAACAGACCCCCCCAAAATCACAACGACAATAAATGTCCATAACGCTTCCATAATACTCTCCTAAAAATGCGTTCAAACAGAGTTAAATGCCCCAGCCCTTAGTCTAAATCATTCCTCAAAGTCTTCTGGTAAGACCAATAATGTATTCCCCTGACGGCCTACCACTAAGGCTTTAGAATGTGCCGGAATCGAAAAATCTCCCTCACAGCGAGCTTGCCAAGAATTGCCTTCAAACAAGACGCGCCCCAGTTTTCCGGGTTCGATCGCCGTCAACGTCTCAGCTTCCGTTGCCTCAGCTAGAACATAGGAACTTTTCTTAGGCACGAACTGTTTGAGCGTAAACAGGAACCCCAAGGCCAGGACCATCCAGAGGAAAATTTGAATGGACGGTTGTGGAATAACCAAAGAAAGTAAGGCCACAACAAAGGCTGCTAGCCCCATGGAAAGTTCCACAAACGCCGTTGGTAGAAACAACTCCATCAGACAAAACAAGATACCCAGTCCTAGCCAGAGTAGGGTGAAGCTCTCCATAGATGTCGGGAAATCCATAGATTATCGTGAGAGGGAACAGGGACGGAAGCATCAAACCGCCATCCTTCTCCATCATAGGCAACGAATCCTAAACTTGGCTGTTTCCTTAATTGTCCTTTAACGGTCGTTTTGCTTGAGGGAGGGACTATACTAAAAACGGATCCATCCCCCCGAGGGGCTAATCCCGCTGGTATTCCTCCCCTGCTTTTTGGATACTGAACTCTCAATTATTACTCGATAGACGTGCTCTTCCGCGACTTTGCTAACCGTATTGACCCTCCTGAAACCAAGCTCCCTCACTATCTTTGGGCGGTTGGGAACTTGGCGGCTCAGATTCCAGCAGGGGAAACCTTGGGCGATCGCTATGAGGTGATTCAGCCACAAATCTGGTGCGATCGCCACCCCGATCGTGCCCCGGAGCTACCCGAAGAGATTAGCCTCAACCATCTCCCCTACCTGCGGCTGGTGCGTCAGCAGCTCCACGTACCACAGATTTATAGCGTTTACAGCCCAGAGAACCACTCCGGCGACCCGATTCTACTTTTAGACAACGCCCCCATCACCCCAGAGGGTCAACTCTATCCCAGCTTGCGAGAAACCTGGACCGGCGCCCCAGCCGTCCGTCAAGTCTATTGGCTGTGGCAGAGTCTGCAACTGTGGTCCATCCTGGATGAGCAAGGGGTCGCCGCCAGCCTCCTCAATCCAGAAAATATACGAGTTCAAGGCTGGCGCATCTGGTTGCTGCAACTCCACAGTGGCAACACCGGCCACCAGCTCACCGACTTAGGCTATCACTGGAGCAATTGGCTCAGTGGCTCCTCCGCCATTGTCGCCCAACCGATGATGCACCTGTGCCAGCGGATGCGGGACGGAGAACCCTTGCCCAGCATTGAAGCAAGTCTTAATCAACTACTCCTGGAACTGGCCGCCGAACGCCCCCTACTTCTAGAGATTTATGGTGCCAGCGATCCCGGTCCTTTGCGATCGCACAACGAAGACGCCTGTTACCCCACCGCCAGCGACCTCAACCATTCTGATGGCTACATTCGAGACCTAGCCATCCTCTGTGACGGCGTGGGGGGTCATGACGGCGGCGAAGTCGCCAGTCAAACCGCAGTACGGACCCTAACCCTGCAACTGCGGGAACTCAGCAAATCCATCCAACTCGAACCCAACCCTCTCCCCCCAAACCTCATCTCAGAACAACTGGCCGCCCTCGTTCGCGTCGCCAACAACACCATCGCCTATCAAAACGATAGCCAAGAGCGAGAAGCCCGCCAACGCATGGGAACCACCCTCGTCCTTGCCTGGCAACTCGGGCAGAGTCTGCGCAATACCTCAGGGGTGGTGCGCCCCAACAGCCATGAACTCTATCTGGTGAATGTCGGCGATAGTCGCGCCTACTGGCTCACCGCCCACTACTGCCAACAACTCACCGTTGATGATGATGTTGCCCATCGTGAAGTCGAATTTGGCCGCAGCTTCAGGCCCGAAGCCTCACAACGAGTCGATGCAGGCGCGCTCACCCAGGCCCTGGGAACCCGCGACAGTGAATTTCTCCAGCCCTCAATTCAGCGGTTTGTCATCGAAGAAGATGGCATTTTACTCCTGTGTTCCGACGGACTCAGTGATGACGATTGGGTGGAGAAGTCTTGGCAACAGGTCGCCCCGGCCGTCTTAGGAGGAGACTGTCCCCTCGGGGATGCCGTACAAGCCTGGATTCAACTGGCTAACGAGCAGAACGGTCATGACAACACCTCGGTAGTCATGATGCTCTGTCGTGTCTCTCCCCCACCCCGCAAACCCGTTGACCATTTTGAAACCACCCCAGATTTCAGCCAGCCCCCGCCAGAGTCAGAGTTATCTGAAGCCTCCAAAGCCCTGTTATACGACCCAGCCACCGATGTGCCGGGTTCCGTGGGCCGCCGGCGTCGTCGCACTCCAGCCTGGCAAACTTGGTTAGGTGTGATATTGATGATTATTTTAGGAGTGGGTGTCTTTATACTGGCTTACCAACAAATGCGATCTCAAGATGACTCTGGCCCCTCTTTCCCGGAAGCCCCAGCCTCGGGGAATTAGAAGATGATAATGTTGCTCTCGTTGAAAAAGGAAGAGACATTTATATTTTCCAAAAACGCTAAAGGAATTTGAGGTTGCGGACCATCACCATCGGGGTCATAGAAGAGAATCCCTCCATCAGACTCAGGTTGTAAGATAAAGCGATGATCTTCAGTTGAGCCACTATCAGCAATGACAAATTGCTCAGGTGATATTACCCCAGGGGTCAAGTTCCCCCCAAATCCATCGGCAGAAATCAAAATCAAATCATTAACGTCGAAGTCCACCAGTGTATCTTCGCCATCCTCTGGATTATCGAAAACAAAGGTATCTGGGCCTGCTCCGCCAATCATGAGATCGGCTCCAGGACCACCAGAGAAGAAGTTCCCCGTATCTCCCCCTCCCTTGATCGTGTTTTGCCCCCCAGTTGAAATCAGGGAGTCCCGTCCTAGACTTCCTGTTATGAAATTGTCTCCTTTGCCTGTAATTAAAACTTCCACATCATCAGGCATAAAGACCGTGATATCCTCATCACGGTCAATCAGGAATGTATCAATACCATTGCCGCCACTGACAAAATCTCCAGGATTACCGATAATTAGATCATCACCCTTTCCACCCTGAATGGTATTGACGCCATTCCCTCCAATCAAGGTGTTATCACCGGCAACACCGATGATGACATCATCCCCATCATTGCCAACTAGCAGGTTGGCTTGCTCATTACCAATCAGGGTGTTATTCCCTAGAGAGCCGAAGACATTATTGAAGTTGAGTACGGTTAGAGTATCCCCTAGGGTTTGGTCAGCCGTTTGACCCAAGTCAACGACAACCGGCTCGTTGAGAATTAAGGTGTTGTTGCCTCCCCGGCCATCAAGCACTTGAGGCGGGGTATTGAAAACGATTGCGGTTGCTGTTGCTGTTCCTCCACTTTCATTGATGATGGTGTACTGAAACTGTCCCGGCGCTGCCAAAAAGCCCTCATCCGGCACAAAAATAATTTCCTCCTCATCCAGAAAGACAGCACCATTAACAGCTTTGGCGACTCCCAATAGGGTTAATATCTCGCCCTGGGGGTCGCTGTCATTTTCCAACAAATCTTCAGGGTTAACTAAAATTCGATCAACGTCACCATAAATCAAGGTGTCATCATTGGGGGTTCCAACAATACTGTCCGAGGTGAGGGTGTCGTTCTCGGCGATGGGGTTTTCCAATTCCGGCTCAGGTTCGGGCTCAGGTTCGGGTTCCGGCTCAGGTTCGGGCTCCGGCTCGGGTTCCGGCTCGGGTTCGGGCTCCGGCTCGGGTTCCGGTTCCGGTTCCGGTTCCGGTTCCGGTTCCGGTTCGGGCTCAGGTTCCGGTTCGGGTTCGGGTTCTGGCTCCGGCTCGGGTTCAGCAAAGGTTAAGTTTAAGTTGAAATCATCAATTCCTAACTGATTGGCAAAACTACCAATTAACAGCGATCGCCCATCCCCATTAAACTCAAAGGTCACAGTTTGGAAACTATCAAACTCTCCCCCAACAGCCAGGTTAAGGGGCGTTTTCGGCAGCGTGAAACGTTCAATCACCACTCCATTAGCATCCAGCACTTGGATGCTATGGTCGAGATGGGGTGAGGTGTAGCGTAGGGTCAGTTGTGCCGAGACGATCGCCGGCAGGGTCTCCAAAATCCCGACTTGAATAGCTTCATCTCCCGTATAGGTCATCAGAGTTGGGTTACCGGGCTGAGAGAAGTTTCCCCGTCCCCCTTCATTGCGACTTCGTAGGGCGATCGCATTCTCCGAGAATATCAACCCTTGACTAGCATACTGAGTCCCGATTGCAGCAAAATCCGCAAGGTCTGAAAAGTTAAGTTGAACATCCATCGGACTTAAAGGGTAAACTGTAAAAGCCGGCTTCCCTAAAGCTTAGCACGATGGGCAACTTGAGTTGGTTTTTAGTAAATAATATTTTCAGTGTTGCCTCGATTCCACAATTTAAGCTAAATTTTTGATTCGATGTTAAGCCCCAGCAACAGACCATAATGCAAACCATAGCAAAGAGTGATTAACTATTTAAAACCTCCCGAGCGTTCACTCCATTGTTTTCTGTCTATGGCTGTCTCTCGTCAGAAATCCTTTAAAGATCGTTATCAAGGCAACTGGCAGACCATCGCCGCCCGTACTCGTCATTTCAGCCGCAACCGCTGTATTCTCAATCCCCTGCACAAAGCGCAAGCAGTCCATCATCTGCGCTATCGCGATCGACGGGGTAAAATTGCTGGGCGAGAAGTCCCCGGGTGGGATGTGGTTCCCCTCTGTCGACGCTGTCATGGCCGGGTACATCGCCACGACTACTGGCATAGTGCCAAACGTAACCCAGCCCTAAATAATCACCAATATGCCCCTGTTCTTTGGCGCTTACGACTGCGATTTTGGCTCTGGGCTGGACTGTTACATTTATGGTGGATTCCGGCTTTAAGTCTAGCGTTGGCTGCCGGCTGGTTTACCTACAGCAGTCAGATCAGGGAGACTCTACCGCAACTCAACCCGCTGTCTGATCCTGATGTTCATGAATCCGATTCCCCAGATTCCTTCTGAAACCTCCTTTTTTCGAGATTTTCAGGTTTTTGAAGGCCTGCGTCGGCGAATTTTTCCAGAATTATTTCGTCGCAATTACCAACAACAACAGCTCAACATTTGGTCTGCGGCCTGTTCTCGGGGCCAGGAAGCCTACAGCCTGGCTATGTTGCTCTATGATGCGTTCCCGCTGATGGTAGACCGATGGACCATTCAAATTCTAGCCAGCGATATTTCCGATGAGGTGCTGCACCAGGCTCGCGCGGGGGTTTACAGCAACTTAGACGTGAAGCGTCGCCTCCCTAAGCGTTTTCGCGAGCGTTATTTCCACTGTCGGGGAAACCATTGGGTGATCTGCGATGAAATCCGTCTCATGGTACAGTTTCGTCGCATTGATTTGTGTCAACCTTTGCCCTCGCTCCCCCCTATGGATCTCATCTTATTGCGTAATCTTTTGATTTATTTTGAGGTTCCCCAACGAACTCAAATTCTTAACCGGTTACACCCAATGTTTAAACCTCAAGGGTATCTCGTTTTAGGGGCCAGTGAAACCTTAACTCAATCAATTGAGGGATTTCGAGCCAGTCTTCAGGATGAGGCCATGTTTTATGAGTTCTGTCCCTTGGGGGATGCGTTTGGGGGCGATCGCACTCTACTATAAAGATATAGATAACGTAATTGCTGTCACAGGGACAGCAACTCCCCGAACCATCTGAGCGCCAGGGTCTGAACCACAGTGTAAAAGACCGTACCCCGTAGGACGGGGAACGCGACAGCCCTGAACGGATCGGGATTTAACAAAACGTTACAATAGAAACAAGTTCACAGCGACTCGGCTCGTCAAACTCGGTTTGTAGGCAGATTCATGGCTATAAACCCTATCGTCATCATCCTTTGATAAGCCCCTGAACGTTGGTCTTAACGTTCCTTAGGTTTCGACGGTTCGAGTCTCGCTTTACGTAAGTTGTATTCAGGAGAATGTCTCTATGAACGGCTCGTTCCGTGTCGGAAGCCTCTTTGGTATTCCCTTCTACCTCAACGCATCCTGGTTTTTGGTTTTGGCATTGGTCACCTTTAGTTATGGGGGTGCCCTCGCGAGCCAATTCCCCCAACTGGGGGTGGTTCTACCCTGGATTTTAGGCTTAGCAGCGGCGCTACTCCTATTTTCCTCGGTTCTGGCCCATGAACTCGGTCATAGCTTCGTGGCCCAAAGCCAAGGTATCGAAGTCAAATCCATCACCCTCTTCCTCTTTGGTGGCTTAGCCAGCTTAGGGCGAGAGTCCAAAACCCCCGGAGAAGCCTTCTGGGTGGCGATCGCCGGACCCCTAGTGAGTTTGGGACTGTTTGGTCTATTCACGGCGATCGTGCAGACAGTTCCCCTCTCGGCCCCCATGGCGGCGATTCTGGGACTGCTGGCCTCGATTAACCTGATTCTGGCCCTGTTCAACCTGATTCCCGGACTTCCCCTCGATGGCGGTAACATCCTGAAATCCATTGTTTGGAAAGTGACCGGTAACCCCTATAAAGGAACCGTCTTTGCCAGCCGCGTCGGACAAGTGATTGGTTGGTTGGCGATCGCCTCCGGTGTCATTCCCGTCCTCTTCAATGGTGGATTCAACTTCTGGAATATTCTGATTGGCTGGTTCCTCCTGCAAAACGCCGGAACTTCCGCCCAATCGGCCCAAATCCAAGAGAAACTTGATCGCCTCACCGCTGCTGACGCCGTCACCCCGGACAGTCCCGTGGTTCCCGCCAACCTCTCCCTACGAGAGTTTGCCAACAACTACATCATTGGTCGTCGCAACTGGCGCAAATACCTCGTCACCGACGAGAACCAACAACTCATCGGCGCCCTATCCGTCGATTCCATGCGTCAAGTTCCCACCTCCGACTGGAATGATGTCCAAGTCTCCGAGTTGATGGAAAGCGTTGACCTGCAAACCGTCGAATCCAATCAATCCTTACTGGACGTTGTCACCCTCCTGGAAAGTCAAAAACTCTCCGAACTTCCGGTGATTGGTGAAAATGGAATCGTCCTGGGACTGCTAGAGAAAAGCTCCGTGATTCGCCTACTCCAGAACAAAAACGATAGTCAAGCGAAACCAGCGTAAGCTCAACCACAAACCCTCTCAATGAAAGGGGGGAGTCCCCGAGAGAACTCCCCCACCCACAAGGCGGGCCTGGCCCGCCTTTTCCATGGCTCCTATTCCGGAGTTTGAAACAGGGTTTCCAGATAAACCCGGGCAGCCCGGCGATAGTTCTGAGACGCTTCTGGGGTGCTGCTATCGCCATTTTGCAAGAGAAACAGGGACAAGGCTGCTGCAAAAATGCGATCCTGATCCCAGTCAGGATGACTATCGAGATAACTTTTCAGGGATTCATGGAGATCTTCAGGGATTTCTGCAAGTATGCTGACACTGGTGTTCATAACGGCCTCCGGCATGTAGGGGTTGGGGAAGGTTGGGGGCTAGTTTGTTGAGACAACCTCGACCCGTCGCATCATTGTTGTCCGATCAGGGGTGGGCTTGTCAATGTTGCGAAACATGAACTTCGCTCTTTTCTAGACCACAGTGCCACGAAAGAATAAGGGTTTGAGCCTTGTTTTTGTAACTTAACGTTACATAAGCTCCAGGAATTTGAGTTTCCCGAGGGGGAGCCGGAGAAATCCCCAAGGGAACCCAGCCATCCCCAACCGGCGCGATCGCCTGTGGAAAACTCGGGATAACCTGTGGAAAACGTCGGAAGCAATTGTGGAAACAGTGTGGAATCTTTGGGGAAAGACCGTCGGAATGATAAGAATTGCAACGGCTCCGAATTGGGGAAATTGCCTTAAGATAACAGGTGCAACTTAAGCCTGTTGTTGATCTAGTGCGTTTTCCCTGGCAGCAATCCTCTAACTCAAATCCGCCCCCAGACGATGACTCAACATCCGGCTTGGGGACATTTGGCGGTGTCTTTACCCCCTCAATTCTCACCATCTTGGGGGTGATTATGTACCTGCGTTTCGGCTGGGTGGTGGCCAATGTGGGTTGGTTAGGTAGCTTAGTCATCGTGACCCTAGCGACCTCCATCACCCTGCTCACGAGCCTGTCCATTTCGGCGATCGCCACGGATCGCGTCGTGCGAGTGGGAGGGGCCTACTACATGATTAGCCGCTCCTTGGGCATTGAAACGGGAGGGGCCGTTGGCATTCCCCTGTACTTTGCCCAAGCCTTATCCGTCGCACTCTATACCTTGGGCTTTGCCGAAAGTCTGAGTAACAGTTTCCCGGTTCTGGAAGACTATCAAACCCCCATAGCCCTGATAACAACGGTTGTCGTAGCGGGGTTGGCCATCCAATCGGCCGATTTAGCCATCCGGGCCCAATACTTCATCATGGGGGCGATCGCCCTCTCCCTCCTCTCCCTCGTCTTTGGCGGTCCCGTTGCCGAGAGTGACATTGGCATGTGGAATGTCACGGGGCGGGTGGGTGAACCCTTCTGGGCAGTCTTCGCCGTCTTTTTCCCCGCCGTCACGGGAATCATGGCTGGGGTCAATATGTCCGGTGACCTAAAAAACCCCTCCAAATCCATCCCCGTGGGGACTCTGGCCGCCGTCGGGACCGGCTACGTTATCTATATGGTTTTGCCCCTGTTCCTCGCCACTCGTGCCGATTATACGGCTCTGACGGAGAACCCTTTGGTGATGCGGGACATGGCCATTTGGGGCGATGCCATTCTCTTAGGGGTTTGGGGGGCGACCCTATCGAGTGCTTTAGGGAGTGTACTGGGTGCGCCTCGGGTCCTACAAGCCCTCGCCCGTGATGGTGTCTTACCCCCCATCCTACGTTGGCTGGGCCAGGGCAAAGGAGAGACGGACGAACCCCGTTTAGGTACTTTCCTCACCCTGGGAGTCGCCTTGGCAGCGGTCAGTCTTGGGGATTTGAACCTAATCGCCCCAGTCTTAACCATGTTCTTTCTCAGCACCTATCTGGTGTTGAACGCCGCCGCCGCCATTGAAGGCTTCTTAGAAAGTCCCTCCTTTCGCCCCACCTTCGGTGTCCCCTGGTATCTCTCAGCCTTGGGGGCGATCGGCTGTCTCTGGGTGATGCTGCTGATTAACCCCGTTGCGGCGGTGGTAGCAGCGGTTTTGGTCTTGGGGGTGTATCTTTGGCTAGAACGACGGGAATTACAAACCGCTTGGGGAGATGTTCGCCGTGGCTTGTGGGTAGAACTGGCACGAATGGCCATCCTCAGCATGGGGGATGATGCCGATACGAAAAACTGGCGACCCCACATGTTAGTCTTGTCCGGCGCTCCCATGCGTCGTTGGGCCCTAGTAGAACTCGCAACCGCCCTCACCCATAACCGGGGTATGGTAACCATTTCCAGTGTTCTGCCCAGTGGTTCCCGAGATATGGGACAACAGGCGAAGTTAGAAAGCAAAATTCGCGAGTATTTGGAAAAACGGGGTGTTCAGGCCCTGGTCCGCTTGGTGACTGCCCCCGATCCCTTTGTGGGGGCGGAACGGCTGGTAGAGGCTTATGGGATTGGCCCCTTAGTTCCCAATACTATTTTCCTCGGGGATAGTGAGCAGGAGCATCTACGCCATGACTATTGCCGCCTGATTGCTAAGCTCTATCAATCTCGCCGCAGTATTATTATCTTTCGTGAAAATGCTGAACGGGAGTTTGGCCAACGCCGCCGCATTGATGTCTGGTGGGGAGGGTTACAAGCCAATGGCGGTTTGATGTTGCTCTTAGCCTATTTGTTGCGAACCAGTAACCAATGGCGGGGTGCGGAAATCTTCTTGAAGCTGGTGGTTCCCAATGAAATGGCGGCCCAGGCCGCACGACTCAACCTTGAGGACATGGCAGATCGGCTACGGATTGGTGCGAAAACTCAAGTCATCATTGCTGACGGCCGTCCCTTCCCGGAAATCTTGAAGGAGTCCTCGGCGAGTGCTGATTTGGTCTGTTTGGGGATTGCTAAACCCGATAAGGATATGGAGGAATTTGCTGAGTATTATGGCCGTTTACAAAAGATGGCCTCAGGATTACCCACAACTCTATTTGTTCTAGCCGCTGAAGGGACATCCTTTGAGGATGTGTTGCAGCAGGATACGCCTCAGGTGAGGCGTTAGGAGGGAAGAGGGTCACCACTTCAGGCACAGAGGACACGGAGAAAAGGAGGAGGGAGAGCAACCCTGAGCCTGAACAGGATTGTCATCTCCCCCCTCTTGCCTATTGCCTATTGCCTATTGCCTCTTTTTACTCCTCGCTGAGTCCTTCGTCTAACTCAGTGTCCTCGGCGGCTGGGGGAACGATCGCCACGGCGGCGATCGCATCGTCTTTGTCCAGGCGCTGCACACGAATCCCGGTGGCTGAACGAGATTGTGGGGTGATGGCGCTGGCGGCTTGGCGGATAATAATGCCCCGCATGGTGACCATCATTAACTCATCGTCTTCGTTGACAACAATTAACCCCACCACACTGTCTTCTTTGAGATGAGACTTAAATTTGGTGGCAATTGTCCCTTTTCCGGCCCGGCGTTGTAGGCGGAACTGGGAGACGGGAACTCGTTTACCGTAGCCTCCTGTGGTAACGATTAACACCCAAGGCCCTTCACCATTGGAGGTGGCCTCGTCGCTGTCGTTGCCATTGTCGTCTATCTCAGCGGCCTCATCCACCTCACTCTCATCGGTGTCCCCTAAGGTCTCGACAACGCTACTGGGTAGGACATCCATACTAATGAGGGTATCGTCATCCCGCAGGTTCATAGACTTCACCCCACGAGTGGCCCGGCCCAGGGGTCGCAGTTGCTCGTGGTCCGCCTTGAAGTGAATGGCCATACCTGAACGGGACCCGATAATAATGCTATCTTCAGCCCGCGCTAGACGCACCCAACGTAATTCATCTCCCTCACTCAAGGAGATGGCAATTAAGCCGTTGGCGCGAATGTTGGCAAAGGCGGAGAGGGCAGTTTTCTTGACGTTACCTCCCTGGGTGAGCATGATTAGATATTCATCGTCGCTAAACTCACTGATGGGAACCACGGAAGTGATTTTTTCATCCCGAGGAATGGGCAACAGTTGCACAATGGGAACCCCTCGGGAGGTCCGGGAACCGGTGGGAATTTGATAGGCTTTAACGCTATAGACCACGCCGCGATCGCTGAAAAAGAGAATGTGGTCATGATCGCAACAGGTCAGGAAATGGGCAATGCCATCATCCTCTTTCATCTTCGTTCCCGATTTACCCCGGGTGGCCCGATTTTGGGCCTCAAAGGTATTAACGGGCATCCGTTTGATATAGCCCTGTTCGGTCACCAGAATTAAGGCCTGTTCGTTGGCAATTAAGTCGGTGTCGTCGAGATCTCCTTCATCTCTGAGGATTTCGGTGCGGCGAGGGGTGGCGAAAATCTCTTTGAGTTCGAGGAGTTCGGCTTTGATAATGTCTAAGATTCGCTCTCGCCGGGCTAGGATATCTTCTAAGTCGGCGATGGTTTCTTGCAGGGCCTCATGTTCTTGTTGGATTTTGTCGGCTTCTAAGGCCGTCAAACGACGCAACTGCATTTGCAGAATGGCATCGGCTTGATAGTCGGAGAGATTATAATCCTGGATCAGTTGGGTTTTAGCAGAGGCGCTGTCGGGAGATTGGCGAATTAAACGAATGACGCCATCGAGATGTTCAAGGGCGATGAGTAACCCTTGTAAGAGGTGATCGCGTTCCTGGGCTTTACGCAGTTCGTAGCGGGTGCGGCGAGTAATGGTCTCGATGCGAAAGTCTAGGAAGACGTTTAGAAAACGACTGAGAGTTAGCAGTTGCGGTTCGCCGTCCACCAGGGCCAACATATTGGCCCCAAAGTTGTTTTGGATCGGGGTTTGTTTGTAGAGATTGTTGAGAACGACGCGAGGGTAGGCATCTCGTTTCAGTTCGATGACAATCCGCATTCCGTCGCGATCGCTCTCGTCGCGAATGTCGGAAATTCCTTCTAGTTTTTTGTCGTTGACTAAGTCGGCGATTTTCTCGATTAGGGCCGCTTTGTTGGTTTGGTAGGGGAGTTCGGTGACAATGATGGCTTCGCGATCGGGGGCCCCACGCCGTTCTAGGGTCTCGATATTGGCTACACCCCGCATGGTGACGGAGCCTCGTCCGCTGGTATAAGCATCGCGAATGCTACTGGTTCCAAGAATTTGACCGCCGGTGGGGAAGTCGGGCCCGGGGATGTATTCCATGAGGTCCTGATCCGTTAAATCGGGACTCTCAATTAGGGCCACGAGGCCATCAACCAGTTCCCCGAGGTTATGGGGGGGAATGTTGGTGGCCATCCCTACAGCAATTCCAGAGGAACCGTTGACGAGTAATTGGGGGATTCTCGCGGGAAGAACGATGGGTTCTTGTTGGGAGCCGTCGAAGTTATCGGCGAAGTCAACGGTATCAGAGTCGATGTCTTGTAGCAGGGATAGGCTACTGAACCGTTGTAGGCGGCTTTCCGTGTACCGCATGGCGGCCGGGGGATCGTTGTCCACGGAGCCGAAATTACCATGACCTTCAATTAGGGGCGATCGCATGGAAAAGGGTTGGGCCATGCGCACCAGGGCATCATAGACGGCGGTATCTCCATGGGGGTGATATTTCCCTAAGACTTCCCCAACCACACGGGCGCATTTACGAAAGGGGCGATCGTGGTACAGGCCCAATTCGTGCATGGCATAGAGAATGCGGCGGTGGACGGGTTTGAGTCCATCTCGGGCATCGGGTAAGGCTCGACCCACGATGACGCTCATGGCGTATTCGAGGTAGGATCGAGACATTTCGTTCCCTAAATCCGTTGGAACGATCCGTTCTTCGGCAATGGTCATACGGTAAAATTCTCCCTTTAAACCGCAGTTGGACAGGGTTGCGTTCGCACCAACCGGCTGCGTGCGGGTTACTTTTTAAACGGCAATGGCGCAGCTAATTTGCGCCAATTCTGCTCAATATTTTAACATAATGCGATCGCTTCTGGATACTTTTGAGTTTTGCAAAAAGGGTCTTGCGGCTTCTAATGCTTTTTGAGGGAAAGACGGGTCACTTTAGGAGGGTTAAATAAGCTGAGGTTTACTCGTTAGGAAGTCTTGGGTCTGGGCGGGCTGGCAATGATAGAATTGAAGGAGTCTGTGATAGGGTTAAATGAGTCGGCGATCGCCCGATTCTTTGACGCATTTCTTCCCGAATATTAGGGTCAGCTATGTTTCCCATTCTCTATGCCGAGGCTTTCCTGGATCATCGCACGGGAGCCTATCATCCTGAACGTCCAGATCGCCTGCGGGCTATTGTCCAACGCTTGAACGCTCAACCCTGGGCGGAACAACTCCATTGGCAACTGCCGAGCGATCGCCCGGAACTCCTCAATCTGATCATGCAAGTTCATCCCCGTGACTATGTTGAATCCATCAAACGAATTGCCAGTCGCGGCGGTGGACGCATCGATATGGATACGTCCATCTCAGCAAGTTCCTATGATGTGGCACTCTTAGCGGTGAGTGCTTGGCTAGATGCTGTTGATTTGGTTGTTCATCAAGGACAACCGAGTTTTGTCCTCGCTCGTCCCCCGGGCCATCATGCCGAACGCGATCGGGGGATGGGATTTTGTATTTTCTCCAACGCGGCGATCGCCGCCCATTACGCCCTCAAGCAATTTACCATTGACCGCGTGGCTGTTTTAGATTGGGATGTCCATCATGGCAATGGAACTCAAGCTATTTTGGAAACCCATCCCCAATTTGCCTATTGTTCACTTCATGAATCTCCCAACTATCCCGGAACTGGCTCCAATTCTGAAACCGGCTATTATCAGAATGTCTTAAATCTTCCCCTTCCTCCCAATACCACATCCGAAACCTACCGCCAGGTTTTTCAGGAGCAGGTCATTCCCTTTCTCAGCAACTTTCGCCCCGACTTATTAATCATTAGTGCCGGTTATGATGGAACCAAAGCCGACAGCATCTCCCAAATGTTGTTGCAACCTGAGGATTACCAACAACTAAGCCAATGGTGTTTAGAGATTACACCTCATCTCATGTTTGGCTTAGAAGGGGGCTATGACTTAGATAGCCTCAGTCAGTCGGTGGTGAAAACCCTTGAACCCTTCATGGTGGTCAACCCTTGAGAGATGAGACAAACGAGTCCTTGTTGGCTGGCCATAGGACTTATCCTGGTAACTCATCAGGGTTAATCCCTAACTGTTCTAGGCGATCGCGCAAGCGTTGAACTTCCTGTTCTGCTAAATCAGCCCGTTCTCGTTCCCGTTCAGCCCGTTCTCGTTCCAACTCCTCCGGCGTGAGAATCCAATGTCCACCCTCGCGATACCACCGCAGCCAGCGGCGACTAATCCCCTGATACGTTCCCTCCCAGAGTCCCAAGCCTAACTGAACCTCCTCCAGCCAAACCCCTAAACCTTCCATTGGCAGAGGTTGGTAGCTATTGGTGATTAACCCGAAGGCTTGAAACTCATCGGTATAGCGATTGAAGACAAAATAATAGGGAATCCGCAAAATCTGCTCATACACCGTCCATTTATTCGGTGGGCGACTGGCATCTCGTAAACTGCGGCCCAAATCTTCCGCCTCCGTCCCCGGAGACAACAACTCAACCGCCACAAAGGGATAAACCCCTTCCTGCCAAGTAACATAACTCAAGCGTAAGTCCCGTTCCTCATAGAGTTTAGGGACCCCCAACACCGCGAACCAATCCGGGCGTTTATACCATTGGGGATGGCGAACATCGTAGTAGAGATTAAGGTCACTAGCTGTAAACAGCTCATCCTCCCCATAGGTGGGGGGGCGAAAGGTTAAGCGCAACAACTCCGGTTGACGCAGATGAAACTCGTCAGGCAAACCAGGCTCCTCCGGGTCCTCACTGGGCAAGTCATACATGGTCGGTAAGACATCACGAGGAGGTAACGGATGAAATTCTTGAGATACCATACCCAGACACTCCTAATCCGACTGAACAACGCATCGAAACCTTTTGGGGCGAGGTGTCCCCACCCCAACACCGTCTATCAGGGACTAGCCCTTACACATCCCCTAACTGGAGATAACGGGCCGCCGTCTGAACATCTTTATCCCCTCGTCCAGAGCAATTAATCACCACCGTCGCCCCATCAGCCAGTTGGGGACAGAGGGTTTCTAAATAGGCGAAGGCATGAGCTGTCTCCAGGGCGGGAATGATGCCCTCTAAACAGGACACCAACTGAAAGGCTTGCATGGCCTCATCATCGGTGACGCTGTAATACTCCGCCCGGCCGGTATCCTTCAAATAGCTATGTTCAGGACCAACTCCGGGATAGTCCAGGCCAGCACTAATGGAGTGAGCCTCGGTGACTTGGCCATCGTCATCCTGCAAGAGATAACTCATGGCCCCATGTAACACGCCCACTTTGCCCTGGGTGAGTGTGGCGGCGTGTTTGCTGGAGGTGACCCCTTCCCCGGCTGCTTCAACGCCAATCATGCGGACTGAGGCATCATTGACAAACTCATAAAACAGTCCCATGGCGTTGGAACCCCCGCCGACACAGGCTAGTAACACATCGGGTAGGCCCCCCCAGAGGTCCTGACATTGGCGGCGGGTTTCTTGGCCGATGATGGCGTGGAAATCCCGCACCATCATGGGATAGGGATGGGGACCGGCAACGGAACCGAGGATGTAGTGGGTGGTTTCCACGTTAGTCACCCAGTCCCGGATGGCCTCGGAGGTGGCATCTTTGAGGGTTCCCGTTCCGGCACTGACGGGTTCGACTTTCGCCCCCAACAGGCGCATCCGCACCACGTTTAGGGCTTGCCGTTTCATGTCTTCGACACCCATATAGACGATGCACTCCAAGCCAAAGCGAGCGCAGGCGGTGGCGGTGGCGACGCCATGTTGTCCGGCGCCGGTTTCGGCAATGATGCGCTGTTTGCCCATGCGTTTGGCTAGGAGGGCTTGGGCGATCGCATTATTAATTTTATGAGCGCCAGTATGGTTGAGGTCTTCCCGTTTCAGGTAAATCTTAGCCCCGCTGCCATCAGGACGGGCATAATGTTCGGTGAGTCGTTCGGCGAAGTAGAGAGGGGAGGGCCGTCCGACGTAATCTTTGAGTAAGCCGTTAAGTTCGGCCTGGAACTCGGGGTCATCCTTGTAGCGTGCAAAGGCTGTTTCCAGTTCCGCCAAGGCCGGCATCAGGGTTTCGGGGACATACTTACCGCCGAACTGTCCAAAGCGTCCGAGGGCATCGGGAACGGTCGCTGGGGTGGCAGAGGAGGGGGAAACGGGGGATACGGTCATATTGGCTTGATGGACGGATTACCTCTCTATTATAGGTGGCCAGGGGTCGGCATTTCTACTGGGGCGATCAGCGCCTTAAGCGACGACAAGTGAGCCTTGAGGTTCAGTACGTATTGACGATGTAAATATGCAAGACCTATGCTGGGAAACATGGATGTACATTTCCTACTCAATGACATTAGCTTCGTCTGCAATGAAGATTGAGACATTGAAAAAACGGTTACATCGAGATCGGCCCATGACAACAATCACGATGCGGATGCCAGAAGATGTGATTGAAGATCTCAAGCGTCTGGCTCCATTATTGGGGTTTTCTGGGTATCAGCCCTTGGCACGGGCCTATATTGGCCAAGGACTGCGGGCTGACTTGGAGCGATTAGAGGGAGATACGGTCTCCACGTTGATTGCCAGTTTAAGGCGGCAGGGCGTCGGTGAGGAAATCCTTGAGGAGGCGTTACGTGAGGCGACTCAATCAAAATGAATGTAAACTCCGTGTTTGGCGAGTTCATCGATGATATCCTGTTCGGAATAGGATGGACCTTGCAAAAACTCTTTGATGGTCATCTTTTTATCGCGAAAACGTCTGACGAAATTTCGCAAGTCTTCTAGAGATTCGAGTTCAGCCTCGAATTCTTCTAAGGATTCTTCGACTAAATCGGTTCCCTCCCGTTGGGCTTTGCGATATTCTTTCACCATCATCCCTTGGGGGGTATTGCGGGCTTGGCGAACTTGGTCTTTTAATTGTTCGTATTGCTGTTCGAGAATCCTGATTTCCTGTTCGAGTTGCTTGCACTGGCGATCGCGGTCATTCTCGGAGGTTTCAATCTCTAACTCCTCATCGCTACGTTTTTCGATTTCCAACAAGCGGGCAAAATCACCACTTTTATAGGCAATGTTGACCTCTTTCATGATTTCGGTATAGTGCTGATGTTTTTGCGGATCAGCAATTTTATCGGGGTGAAAGCGATCGGCTAATTTCAAAAACAGTTTTCTCATATCCCGTGATGGACGGGGGGTTTGGACTCCCTCAAAAGGAGAATGGCTGTCCCACTGGGACGTCTCGTCCTCGTCGTCATCAAAAAACGGCCCGTCACCCCCACCTGGATGCGATCGCTCGGCTTCGGCTTCTTCCTGGCGGGCAAACTCCTCATCGTCTTCATCAAACTGAGGACTGATGCGACCGCTAAATTGCAGGATCTCGTAAACCTCGCGAATTTCCGACTTGCTCTTTTTCCCAAGTTTCCGCTTCGTGAGAATTTCCTGGAATAACTCGTGAATTTCGCGATCGAGCTTTTCGGCCTGCTCGTAAATGGGTTGACCGTGAGAGAACATCGATCGGGCAATTTCTTGAATCTGTTCCTTTAAATTGGACAGTTCCGTGCGTTTACGCTTGATTAAGGTCAACACCTTCTTGTGCCGTTCTTGCAGAAACTGGAGACGAGCATCTGGAGACTTAGACGCTAGGGTCGTTTCTGATACCTGATGAGTTCCTTTTGGATGTTTCTTTCCTCTAGCCATCTGTATAACTCCTTACAGCAATTTTTACGATACCGCTAAATTCCTATCAATAGAGTAGATAGAAGCTATGAGCCAAATTTAGCAATAATTTGAGAGGATTGGGTGAACTCTAACAAAGACGGTGGAACTGAGATGCTACCCAACCCCAAAATGCTGCCACTATTCTACCAGACTCTGCGGCGTATTTATCGGTATCATTCCTCTGTGTGAGTCATCTGTGTGACCCCTACGTCCTGACTTGCGATCGCCCCCTGATGATACCTTAAATCTATCGCCGGGTAACTGGGTCGAAGCTACTCTACTTGACGGGTCGATACTTTCGTAACCTAAAAGGCTCAACAGGATCATGACATTTCCTCAACCCCTGTCACCATTGGTTCGATATACAATTCAATTTATGCTTGATTCTGAATAAAAGTTAGCGTAGATTGCAAAGCATCGGTAATTTTGTCTGATGTAAAAACGTTAATATTATGAAGACTTGTTAAATCTTCTGCCTGTTGATTTGACAAATCAAGGACAATTAAATACATTTGTTCTGGATGTAATTTGAATTGCTTAGCGAATGCCGAGTATTTGGAAATAAATCTTTGATGATTGGAAACTTTACACTCAATCCAAAGAGGACTATTTTGGATAATTACTAAAATATCGATCTCAATTTTTTGTTGGTTTGATTTTATTATAGTGGCATTCATGAGGGCTTCATAGGCAACTTCTTTAGCCTCCAAAAAATTGGTTACTATTTGGTAAACGTATCGCTCTAACCACTGTCCAGTTAAAAACTGATTCCCATTACTCTGAAAAGGTGAAATATAAGCAGATTTTTTCGAGCTTTGTTTATCTTTATGATAATAATATTCAATAAGACCAAGGTTTTGAAGTTGGCTACAAACATTTGTTATAACATTGATTTTATCTGTTGTTGCTCCACTTAAATCAAGATTGAAGTGAGTCGTTTCGGAAGATAAGCTATTCCGAATTCCTTGCATTAAGTCAGAGACAAGTGGATAATTATCACCAATTAGCAGGGCAATTGTATCTAAAGTTTTATCGACTTTCTTTTTGGTATGGGATTTAATGAGTTTGGAGTCTTTAGATGCAAGCCATTGTTTGATTTGAGTAGCATCATGCTCAGAGCAGTACCCATTCCATGATACCTCTATAGACTTATTTTGCCTTGTAGATACTTGAGGATGTTTAGCTTTTGTCAAGGTTTCGATAGTCTGATATAACCGATTCAGATTGACTGAGATATGACTGGTTTTGATAGTGTTTATGGTTTGGTTGAGAGCTTCATAGTTTTTTTCGGAAATCACCAGAAACTTGGACAGTAAAACTCCAGAGAAACTGCCAACTATAAAACCTAAGGTTGCTCCAACTTGTGGATTGTCTGACAGTGCTAAATATCCGAAAAGAGTACAACTAAAACTTAGGACTGCGATCGCACTATAGGTCCAAAAATCAGATTTCATAACTGATGACAACTGGAAAAATTTAGAATGACCTCAACTCAAGGTGAAGCCTTGCACTCTATATTCAGTATAGCAAGGAACATCGAATAATGAAAAGCACAAGTATTTGTAAATCTCTATCGGAAAAAGCTAAATTTTATTCAAAAACTTGGGGTCTTCAGGATATACGGTGTGATTTGTTG